>CAMWPM010000021.1 GCA_947176235.1 uncultured Bacteroidales bacterium
CCCCGATTTCTCCCCCGCCGCTCCCCTCACTATCCTCCCGGACACAGCACAGCTTCTGCCAGGCCATCCTTTCTTTGTACCGGACTTCGCACCTGACTTTTTTGCTCGCTTTGCTCCTGCTTATAGAGTGTCAAAACTCGGCAAAAACATAGCCGAACGCTTTGCCATGCGCTACATCGACGCAGTTTTGCCATCCCTTCGCATTTCTTCCCCCGATCTCCCTTCCGCTCTCTCAGGTTTCGACTGCTCACTGGCACTGGGCACCCCCCTGCCTGTTGATGATCTTGCTGATCGTATCATATCGCTTCAAGGGAATGCTTTTTCCTTACCACAATTTGCTATCAGTCAGGCTGTCTCTTTCTTAAGCCGCTATTTTCTGTTACGTACAGGCGACATTATTGTGCCTGGATATGTTGATAATTCCGACACTCATCTGGTCATTGACACTCCTATTGAAGTCACCGTCGATGGGGCACGAGTCATGCGGCTTAAGATAAAATAACGGCTTCATCACACAATATTTACCGCACGCGAGGAGTTATTTTTAGTATGAAACGTCTTATTCTATCTCTGATAATTCCTTCTGTTGCCATTCTGCTCCCTATCTCGGCAAGGTCACAGGATAAAAATAACTACAATCCGATTGAGACGGGCGTGCTCTCGCTCGGCATCGCTCCCGACGCCCGCGGAGCATCCATGGGCGATCTCGGCGCTGCCACCGACCCTGATGCCAACTCTCAGTTCTGGAACCCTTCTAAGTACGCGTTTTCTTACAATCGTGCCGCGTTCGCGCTAAGCTACACACCCTGGCTCAGCAAACTTGTCAATGACATTTTCCTCGCCTATGGTGCCGGATTCTGGAAGTTCGGTTACGAAGATAATCAGGCTGTCAGCGCCTCCTTGCGCTACTTTTCGCTTGGCGAAGTCACCACTACACCCGAAAGCGGTGCCGTGGCACAGACCCTCTCTCCCTACGAAATGGCAATAGATGTCGGGTATTCCCGCCAGCTATCCTCCAAATATTCCATGGGCGTTGTTCTTCGTTACATCTATTCTGACATGGGATTCTCCGATAGCGACGTAGGCGACGGATCCACAGGTGCATCGGCTTTTGCAGCTGACGTGTCAGGTTATTACACCACCTATCCCATCATCGGACGCAACGAATGTCAGTGGTCGCTTGGTTGGAACATTTCCAACATTGGTACTAAAGTCAACGTTAGCAACCAGTCTCCGGCATTTCTCCCCACCACTCTCCGCGTCGGCACGACGTTTATGTTCCCCCTCGCCGACTATCACACCCTTGCACTTTCCCTCGATCTCAACAAACTTCTCGTTCCGGCGAAACCCCGTGAACGCGATTACGAGGACACGGCTGAAGGGCAGGCTCAGTATCTCGATGCTCTCGAGCGTTGGGAGAACATGTCCCCGATCTCAGGCATTTTCAAGTCATTTTCCGACGCTCCGGGTGGATTTAAGGAGGAATTACGCGAGATAAATTACTCACTTGGAGCCGAATACAGCTATAATCAGCAATTTTTCCTCCGCGCCGGCTACTATCACGAGAGCACGATGAAGAGCAATCGCCAGTATTTCGGCTTCGGTGCGGGATTCGCACTCAACATTGTACGGCTCGACGCGTCCTACATGCTTGCTCAATCCCACACCTCGCCTCTTGATCAGACTCTCCGATTCACACTCACTTTTGACATGGAAGGTCTACGCGATCTGTTTGGCAGACGCTGATGCTTCCCGAACTATTATCACATTTTGATTTCTATGAATCCAGTTCCCGACTTCCGTATCGGTCAAGGCTACGATGTCCACCGTCTTGTCCCCGATCGCGATCTATGGCTTTGCGGTGTAAAAATTCCCCACACCCTCGGTCTCCTCGGTCACTCTGACGCTGATGTAGCCCTCCATGCACTTGCCGATGCTATCCTCGGAGCGGCTTCCCTGCGTGATATTGGCTTTCATTTCCCCGACACCGATCCTGCCTACAAGGGTGCCGACTCACGTCGCCTTCTCCGTCGAGTTGTCGAACTCGTTGCTGAAAAAGGCTTTCAGATTGGAAACGTCGATGTGACAATTATAGCTCAGGCACCTAAGCTCCTCCCTTACATCCCGGAGATGATTGCCAACATAGCGGCGGATTTGGCAATAGAGCCCTCTCGCGTTTCAGTAAAGGCGACTACCACAGAGCATCTTGGTTTCACAGGTCGCAAGGAAGGTATTGCCGCTCAGGCAGTCGCATTGATATTTCATTCCTAAGATTTTTTCGAAAGCACATGTATATGTTCAAACGATCTCGAATACTTCTCACATTATTGGCGCTCTCCCTCTCTCTTGTTGATGCTGCTGCCGATGATTCAGCCGGCAAAGATTCGACTAAGCCTAAAATCGATTATATCCCCAAATTCCACGGTGTACTGCGAGCCCGATATGAAGCCGATCTGCAGAATGGCTATCAGCGGTTCCAGTTGCGCAACCTTCGCATGACTGCGACCGGCCACGTGGCTCCACGCATCGACTACTTTATTCAAGTTGATTTTTGTGATCGTGGCAAAATGAAATTCCTCGACGGCTGGGGTCGTGTTGGTTTCACTGATCAATTTGCTGTGCAGGCTGGTCAATTCCGTATTCCTTTCGGCGAGGAACCATTCAAAGCTCCAGTCAACTATGTGTTTTCCAATCGCTCTTTCCTCGGCAATCAGTTTATGAACGTACGCGCGGTTGGTGCGAAATTCATCTGGTCACCCCGAACTCCCTTCATGCTTGAAGCCGGCGCTTTCAACACCACCTCCATTTCCGAGCATGATATTTGGAATCGCACCCTCGCTTATGCCACAAAAGCTACTCTCAAAGTTGATCACACCACTCTCTCAGCAAGTTTTGCATCTCTTAGTCCCGACTCTGTGCGCACTAATTCCGCTGATATTGCCGTTGGCTGGCATTGTGGCAGATGGACTGCCGAAGCGGAAGGGGCTTACAAGCACTACACCCACCGCGCTCATAAGGATGCGTGGGCTTACAACATGTATGGGCGTTACACAATGCCGGTCAGCCTCGGTCAGTTTAATGCTCTCTCTTTTCATGGGCGTTTCGACGGAATTACCGCCCACTCCTCTGCCCTTAGAAAATCCGATGGAAATATTATCACAGACACTCCCGCTCGCAATCGCCTGACTGCCGGAATTACGCTCACGGCAGCTTACCTCCCTGTTTTCGCTGACATTCGTCTGGACTATGAGAAGTTTTTTTATCATCATGGCTTCGACCCTGCGAAGGGACAGGGTGATCGCCTGACTCTCGAACTTGTTGTCCGCTTCTGATTTTTATATCCCGAAGCACACAGTCTTTGTCGGCGCACCCATCGCACCACCCGTCATCTCCCTGGCGTCTTCTCCGCTGTTGACGTCTGATAATCCATATCACGGCATACAGCAGAATAATCCCTATTGCTATCCATTGTGTGGTTATAGTCATCTTTTATAGTTTGTCATAGATGAAAAAATCCGTAATGTTGTGGATTTTCATAATTTCAGTAGTATTACTTTGAGCTCTTGATCACAAGTTTGGCAAGTTTGTCAGGAGCTGTGTCGGCAGGAAATTCCTCGAATTTCCACGTCGAAGTACATCCTTCTCCGTATCGGCTGCATCCGAATGCCGTTCTGCCCTTGATCAGATGTCCCTTTTTGCATATCGGGCACATGATCTCCTCGATCATCGTTATCGGTTCGGTTTTCCTGCGGGGCTTCCTCTTAGGTTTTTCCGCGTCAGTTCCCGATTCTAATTTTTTCCTCTTTTTTGCTTTCTGATCCGGCTCGACAGGCTCTTCCTGATTCGTCTCTATCCTGTGAAGGGAGGTATCATTCAGGACATTGTACACGATCTCGCTGATTTGTTGTTTTAGCTCATTTATGAACTCCGCGCCTGAATATTCCCCCCGCTCAATCCTCCTCAGCTTGTTTTCCCATATACCTGTTAGCTTTGCGCTTTTCAGTAATTCCTGATTGATTGTTGCGATCAGATCTATTCCGGCTGGTGAAGCCATTATGTTCTTTCGCTCACGATAGATGTAACGTCGTTTGAAAAGGGTTTCGATTATGGCAGCTCGCGTTGAGGGACGACCGATACCGTTCTCTTTCATGGCTTCTCGTAATTCCTCGTCATCCACCATTTTCCCGGCGCTTTCCATCGCCCTCAGCAATGTGCCTTCCGTGTAGAACTTCGGAGGCTGAGTCGTTTTCTTTACGATAGAAGGGATGTGGGATCCCGATTCTCCCACGGTGAAAGGCGGCAGTATCTTATCATCACCCGCCGTATCATCGGTTTCTTTCTCGTTCTTTCCACCCCCTTCTGCCACGTCTCTCCATCCTGCCGAGGTGATGACTTTTCCTGTAGCTTTGAATTCCACGCCACCGGCTTGTCCGATCACTGTAGTTTGGAGAAATGTGCAGTCGGGATAAAAGGCTGAGATGAAACGTAGCGCTATCAGATGATAGAGTTTTCTCTCGTCTCCCACCAGCGCTGTCGGAGCTTGCCCGGTCGGTATGATGGCATGGTGATCCGTCACCTTTGCATTGTCGAAAATTCGCTTGGTCATCGGTATTTTCTTGTTCAGCAACGGTGTGGTCAGGTTCGAATATGGAGTCATCTGCCGTAGTGTAGTCGGGATCTTCCGATAGAGATCAGTCGAAAGATAAGTAGTATCGACGCGGGGGTAAGTCGTCACTTTTTTTTCATAGAGCGACTGGATCAACCGAAGTGTTTCTTCCGCACTCCATCCCCACCGCTTGTTACATTCCACCTGAAGCGATGTCAGGTCGAAAAGTTTAGGAGGAAATTCCTTCCCTTTCTTCTCCTCCACTTTCGTCACCGTGAACGGCTCATCCTTTATCCTGGAAATGATACCCTCTACCTCCCCTTCATTCTTATACCGCTTGCCCTGACCGTTAAACGTCACGTCACGATACGTCGTTTTCAACTCCCAGAAATCCTCAGGTTTGAAATTTGCGATCTCATGATGGCGTTGGACGATAAGTGCGAGGGTCGGAGTTTGCACTCGTCCGATCGAAAGCACATTTCCCGGCTTCGAATACTTCAACGTGTAGAGACGTGTGGCATTCATGCCGAGTAGCCAGTCACCTATTGCACGTGAAAGACCTGCATGGTACAGGTTGTTGAATCGGCTGTCAGGCTCAAGTTTGCTGAATCCCTCGCGGATCGACTCGTCGGTCAGCGAAGAAATCCACAGGCGTTTCACCGGACACTTTATGTCCGCCTTCTGCATCACCCATCTTTGTATCAGCTCGCCTTCCTGACCGGCATCACCGCAGTTTATCACCTCCGAAGCTTCAGCAATCAGATTCTTTATTACCGTAAACTGCCTCTCGATGCTCTCCTGATCGATCACCTTTATCCCGAAGCGCACCGGTACCATCGGAAGCTGGCTAAGCGACCAGCGTTTCCAGGCATCGGTGTAATCAGCCGGCTCCTTAAGAGTGCACAGATGTCCGTAGGTCCACGTCACCTTATAATCTCCCCCCTCATAATATCCGTCGCGACGGGTTGTCGCACCTATTATGGCGGCAATATCTTTGGCTACACTTGGTTTCTCGGTAATACAGAGTTTCACTTTTTTGCAATGGATTGACGCGTGTTCTTTCTGTGGTCTCTATTCCATGCGACTGATGGATGTGATGACTACTTGAACACGTATTTCACTTCGCCCTTCGAAGTCGAGAATTGCATCACGGTTCCCCTTTTCAATCGGGTTCCCGCAGGAAAGTCGATCTCAAGATCTATGCTACCTTCATCCTCCCACTGAAAGTAACGTTGAAAGTCAATCGGATCAATATCCGTTGCTTTCACCTCTTTTCCTGTAGGAAATATCGCGGCTATTGAATCTATGCGGCACGACGTGTGGGGCATCCCTATGATGCTTAGCTCCGCACGTGTCACGTCATCCTTGTAATTCACTTTCCCGATCACAACCTTGAAGGCTGGAGTTTCCTTTTTTTCCTTCATCTGCGGGCGTCCCGAAGGAAGCTGACAGGTCGCGGTTGTAGTGGATTGTGGCAGTTGTGCGGATAAAGTTGTGGCAGTCGTGACGATCAGAAGTGCTGCGGTTGCGAGGGCTGTTATTCCTTTCATAATAATGTGCGATGAATTATTGTTGACTTATTTTGTATTATATAAGTTACAACAAATCTTCGCTTTTCACTGTTCACTGTTTATTTTCGGCTTCTTTAGCTGCATTCCACAGAGCGTCCATCTCTTCCATAGTCAGGTCACTGATTGCTCTTCCCTGCTCTCTGGCGGCAAGTTCCATGTGAGTGAAGCGCGATGTGAATTTTCGATTGGCTTTCTGTAGTGCGGTGTCGCTGTTGATCTTGTAAAGACGTGCAGCATTGATCAGGGCAAACATCAGATCACCCATCTCTTCAGTCATACGCTCCTGATTCATCTGTTCAGCTTCAGCCGAGAATTCATCAATCTCTTCCTTCACCTTGTCCCACACCTGATCGCGTTGCTCCCAGTCGAAGCCCAAGTTGGATGCCTTTTCCTGAATACGGTCCGCTTGGATAACTGACGACAATGACTTAGGCACTCCCGACAGGGCTGTCTTGTTACCGTCGCGTTCTTTAGTCTTCAGCATCTCCCAGTTATGGAGCACGTCATCCGTTCCGTTCACTTTCGTGTCGCCGAACACATGAGGATGACGGTATATTAGTTTGGCGCATAATGCGTCGCACACGTCTGCTATATCGAATTGCCCCTTCTCCTCTCCGATTTTCGAGTAGAAAAGAATGTGAAGAAGCACATCGCCCAGCTCCTTTTTGATGTTCTGGGTATCGTCATCCATGATTGCTTCCACAAGCTCCGTCACCTCCTCCACCGTATTGGGGCGGAGAGTTTCATTGGTCTGTTTAGCGTCCCATGGACATTCCACTCTCAGGCGGTCAAGCACATCGATCACTCGACCCAATGCTTCTATTTTTTCTTGACGGGTATGTTGTATCATTTCTGATTCTGATAATTCTTCATTCCTTCTTCGAGCCACATCACGAATTTTTCCACATTTTCGTCATAGTAGGCAGGCTTGTTCATTGCCGCGCCCTCATTGTCGAGAATCACGTAATATGGCTGGCTGTTGGCGGCAAATTTGCTACGCTGCAGATAGCTCCACTTGTCACCGACTGTTTCGAGTTTCACCTGCCGTCCGTTCTCTGTTACGGTCATCGCTCCGCCGGGAAGCTCTGCCTTGTCATCCACCATCAGTTTGATAAGCACGAAGTTTTCTTTTACAATCTTCTCTACCTGATCGGTGTCAAACACAGCGCCCTCCATCTTTCGGCAGTTCACGCAGCCGTACCCTGAGAAGTCAATGAGCACCGGCCGGTTGTTGTCCGAAGCATATTGCATGCCGCGGTCGTAATCGTCAAACTCCTCAAACTGACCGCCTGCGTAAAGATTGAAATCCTGTGTGTAGAGCGGTGGCACGAATGCGCTCACGCTCTTGAGCGGAGCACCCCAGAGACCCGGAAGCAGATAAACTGCGAAACTAAGCGAGATCAACGAGAGAAAGAAACGCACGATCGACACGCTTTCTGTCGGTGTGTCATGGCTGAATCTGATTTTTCCAAGCAGATAAAGTCCGAGAAGCGTGAATATTACAACCCATAGTGAGACGAACACCTCACGGTCAAGAATGCCCCACCCGTACGCAAGGTCGGCTACCGAAAGGAACTTAAGCGCAAGCGCAAGTTCGAGGAAGCCAAGCACCACTTTCACCGAGTTGAGCCATCCGCCCGAACGAGGCATCTCCTTGAGCCACGACGGGAAAATGGCAAAGAGCGTGAATGGCAACGCAAGCGCAAGTGCGAAGCCTCCCATCCCGATTGCCGGACCAGTAATATCACCCACTGATGCTGCTTCAACAAGCAATGTGCCGATGATCGGACCCGTACAGGAGAACGACACCAGTGCGAGCGTAAATGCCATGAAGAAGATGCTTAGGAGTCCCGAAGTCTTTTCTGCGCGGTTATCTACGCTATTGCTCCACTTCGATGGTAATTTGATGTCGAACGCTCCGAAGAACGAGATTGCAAATACAACAAGAAGCAGGAAGAAAAGCAGGTTGAACACTGCATTTGTAGCCAGGTCGTTCAGCTTGCTTGCACCGAACAGGACCGTGATGGCAAGTCCGAGCACGAGGTATATAACCACGATGCTCACGCCGTACGTCACGGCATCACGTATGGATTTGCCTCTCGAGTTACCCTTTTTCAGGAAAAAGCTGACGGTCATCGGGATCATCGGCCATACACACGGTGTCAGAAGCGCTACAAATCCGCCTCCGAAGCCAAGCAGGAAGATGTACCACCACGAAGCTTGTGACAGAGGGACGCTCTCTTCTGCGTCTTCAAATGTCACCGGAGTCCACCACCCTGCTTTGTCTGCTTGAGGTGCGGCTGCCTCCGTGATTGGCTCTTCCGGTTCAGCCTCTTCGGCTGCAGGTGCAGCTGCCTTCTGCTGCTTTTCAAGCATGAGCGTGAATTCCTGTTTCGTCGGGGCAGTGCATGTTTCGTCATTACACCCCTGGAACCTTACGCCCACCACTATTTTCCCTGCGGCATCAGGTGCTATGCTTAGCTTCTGTGTAAAGCTTACATCCGAATCCCACCACGAAAGTGGTAGCTGGAATATGGCGTCAAACTTCTCGATAGCGGGTATCGACGGTTTGATTGCGCCGTTGAGTTTCACTCCGTCAGGCAGATCGAAGCTGAATATCGTGGGATTCGGACCACCCTCTGGCAGATTCAGTCCATAGAGATGCCAGCCGCTTTCCACATTCGCCGATAGCGTCACTTCGCCTTCGCCGTTGTCATTCTGTTGCAGCTTTGCGTTCCACTTGATGGGCTCAAGCATCTGAGCCGATGCCATAATGGTAATCATCAACCCTAACAGCAGGGTAATTTGGCGTTTTAAGTTCATTGCTTAATATTTCGTGATTGCGTTTATTGTGCAAAGTTAATCATTTTTCCTGGCATTTTTTGTAATTTTGCGCAATCTTATCACTCATTCCCCGCGCGAGGCGGCTTATAAGTCTCTTTTTTGCTCTCACTCCTTTGGTTTGCATATTTTTAAGTGTGTTATTATGACTAATGTTTCCAATTATCCCGTGTCTCTTTCAAAGCGTGTCCTGGCATTCCTTTGGCAGCACGTTCTTCTCATTGCCTCTCTCTATCTCATGACTCTTGGTGTGGCACTCTGCGTACGTTCAAACCTCGGAAGCAGTGTCATTTCAGCGATTCCGCTCGCTTTCACATTCGCTGGTGAAGAAGCTATGGCATCGGCTTTCACACTCGGTGGCTACACCAATATTATGAATGTTATTCTGGTCGTCTGTCAGATTATCGTTCTTCGTCGTCGCTTCCAGTTTGTCCAACTTCTTCAGCTTGTTATTGGCTTCCTCTTCGGTGCGCTAATTGACCTGAACATGTTCCTCACCTCATCTCTCCCCGTTGATGGTCTGCTGTCTCAGGCGCTCGCCCAGTTCTTCGGTTGTGTTGTAATGGCTGTCGGAATCGCTTTTGAGGTTCGATGTGGCTCCGTCACAATGCCCGGCGAAGGCATTTCTGTCGCTTTCTCCCGTGCTTTCAAGGCTCCTTTCCCCAAAGTGAAGATTATTGTTGACACTTCTCTCGTTGTCATAGCCGTCATCTGCTGCTACAGTTTCTGGGGAGCCTGGCAATGGAACATTATTGGTCCCGGCACTCTCTTTGCAATGTTCTTCGTTGGCTATATGGTACGTCTCCTCTCCCCTCACATGCTATGGTTCGACGAGATGGTAGCACGTCCCGGATTTCGTCGCTACATCTTCGGACTCGCCCGCTACGCCTACCGACGCATCCGTTAAATCTCCTATCCCCTAACCGCTTAATCTATCCTCTCACCGCTTAATAATAAGAGGCGGTGCGTCATGAAGAATGACCCACCGCCTGCTTTTATTGTAATCAAATAGTGTTTTTTATATCAGATAGCTGATCATTTCACCCTCAGCTTCTGTCCGATTGAGATTGCGTCACTCTTCAGTCCGTTAAGCGCCTTGATTTTCTCTACGGTTGTTCCGTTACTCTTGGCGATTCGGTAGAGGCTGTCACCCTTCTTAACAGTATATGTTGCAGCGACGCTTCCGGTAGTAGTCTGTTTTTTCTGAACAGGCTTCTCAGTGGTTGTTTTCTTAGCTGGCGTAGTTTCCTTCTTCGTAGGCACTACCGTTGTTTTCTTCGGAGCATCGGAGGATTCAGCATCCGGCATTTCGTTCTCAAGATTTTCTAAAAGTTCCTGATCCGAAAGGTCTTTGTTGTCGACAGGTGATTCCGTCTCTTCTATGCCTTGGGCAGCTTGAGCCACAGCCATTGAGTCCTCACGTTCCACCTGGGCTGCGATTTCCTCCGCTGTCTTCTTCACACGTTTGGTCGTCACGATTTTTATCGTGCTGCCGCGTTTCAGCTTACTGATGCCGTTTACGTTCTTGATTGAGGCAACAGTTGTCCCGTATTTTCTGGCGATGGAGTTGAATGTCTCCCCTTTTCTCACCTTATGAAGCTGTGTCTTGGTCGTTACAGTATATTCTCCGTCATCCTTCACCGATGCGACTTCACCTGTCGAGGGATCCACCGTCAGGCGTCGGGCATATAGTTGCTCGTTATGATGTACGATACTGTCCTCGCTCATCAGGTAGCAATACACCTGTTTCGACGGAAGCACAAGTGGATAAGGTTTGAGATCTCCAGGGATATAATTTTCGCGGTACTGCGGGTTGAGCACCTTGATTTCTTCTACCGGGATATTTAGCACATCGGCAATCTGCTGGAAATGCACCCGATGGTTCACGTGTACGGAGTCAACCACAAGCGGACGTTTTGCAAGTGCCGGACTGATTCCATGCTCCGGATAGTAATTCATCACATAGTTAGCTGCAATGAACACCGGCACGTATCCGCGGGTTTCTGTCGGGAGGAACGGATAGATGTCCCAGAAGTCAAGCTTCCTGTTCTCATCTCCACCCGCACGTCTCAACGCTTTGTTCACGTTGCCCGGACCGCAGTTGTAAGCGGCTATGGCAAGCGACCAGTCATTGTATATGTCATGGAGCTGGCGCAGATAACGGGCTGCCATTGCCGACGAGCGATACGGGTCTCTGCGTTCGTCCACCAGCGAATTGATTTCCATGCCAAGCCCGCGTGCTGTCGGAATCATGAACTGCCATAATCCCGTCGCTCCGGCTTTCGACACGGCGTTAGGGTCGAGGGCGCTCTCGATCACCGGCAGATATTTCAGTTCCAGGGGCACACCCTCACGTTCAAGCGCTTCTTCAAAGATAGGCATGTAATAGAGGCTCATGCCAAGCATAGTCTCTACAAGCGTGCGGCGACGCTGAGTGTACATGTCGATATATGATCTCACGATACTGTTGTAAGGCATTTCCACAACAGTTGGAAGGTCTGCCAGACGCTTCTTGATCACCTCGTCCGTAGCTTCTTCGTTCGCACTGCGGTCGGCATTTCGGTCAAGCTCCACATAGTTACGTAGATACCAATTTTCCAGCAACTTGTGTGTATCAGCCTCAAAACTTTCCGGGAATACGATATTGTCTGCCGGCTCAAGCGAATGTTTGAGCGACAGGACGGATGGGTTCTGGGCGACGCCGCTTGTAATGGCGGCAGCAGTCAGGGTGATGGTGGCAAGAAGTTGTTTGATCATGATGTTCAATGGCATTTGATGTTGATGGGATTCTGATTTTTGACTGGCTGACCCTCTCTTGGCGCTCTCTCCGTCAGAAATTGAATGCCCAGTTTATCCCGACCGCCGGAATCCGCGACCGTGTGTCCTGAAACACCGTCGGCGTGACGTCCATTGAAAGGTCGGGTGATATATCGAAATGCGACAGCGAAGCATCCACGTATGCATCAACCATCGCAAGCAGATACACTCCCACCATACAGATCACACAAAGGTCTCTGTTACGGCGGAAATAATCTTTTTTATTTTTCAGTGTGGACGTGAGCCATGTTTTGTCCAGATTTTCCTCTTTCACCGTCGGCGGGAAGAAATCCATATAGCTCTTCGTCGAAGGGTCATTGTCCATAATGTCGGCGTATGCCCGCGTATAGTCCTCAAGCATTGTGTTGTTCCATGAGGTCGCGTAGATCAGACCCATATATCCACCGACAATGATCGGCAGTTTCCAGTATCGGCGGTTGTAGATCTGCCCCAAACCGGGGAAAAGTGCCGACAACCACACGGCTCGTGTTGGATTTGGAGAGAATTCCACCGGTCTCAGCACCCACTCGTCATAGTCCACAGGAACCGTGTCCGTTGCTACGATCTTGAGCGAGTCACCGGTTGTTGTGAATTCCTCCGACACTACGTCGGCTGGCAATTCCAAAGGCTGTCTGCCCAGAAGTATTGAGTCCGGAAGTCCCAATGGCTGACGTCCCGGTCTCACACTGTCCTGCACTTCAAGGCTATGCCTGCCGAGAACAATTGAATCCGGTATTTCTTTCGCAAGCAACGTGGTGTCAACTGGCATCGGTCGCGTCGGATCATCAAAATCGTCTCGGGTCGAACCTATTGAGTAGCCCTCTTTATATGCAGGATTTTCTTTAGCCTCCTGAGCTTCTTTCAGTACATCGTCGGCTGCTTTTTCGTCAAAAGCTAATGTTGCTGAAAAAATGTTAAAGGGGAATAAAAGCACCCCGACAAGCAGCACGATGACAGTGCGGTGGCTTGTCGGAAGATTATTGTAGGTTTTGACTGGCGCTTTTACTTTCATTCTTTTAATCTCTCGCTTTCAGGCGCTTAACCTGCTAAAGTGCGTCGATTCGGTGTCATCGGCGCTCTCCGGGATTTCCGTCTGAAAGCTTCAAGGTGTCAAAGATAGCAATTAATTTGGCAAATTCATCCTCATTTTTGAATGGGAACGTGATTTTTCCCTTACCATTGGAGTCGCACTGCAATTTCACCTCAGTTGAGAACGCGGATGAAAGTTGGCGGCGCAGGGATTCAAACGCCCCCGAGCGATCGCTTGCATTTCCTTTCTTTTCATTCTGTTCAGCCATGCCATCCTTCATCTTGCGCACGAGCTCCTCAACCTTTCTCACCGACAACTGTTCTTTCACAATCTTGTTGTAGAGCTTGAGCTGCTGTGACGGCGATTCAAGTGTCAGAAGCGCTCTCGCATGACCCATGTCCACCTGGCCGTCCCTGAGACCCAGTTGCACTTCAGCCGGCAGACGTAGCAGTCGTAGGAAATTTGCTATAGTAGCACGCTTTTTGCCGATTCGTTCGCTCAGCTTCTCCTGAGTCAGATTGTACTGGTCGATCAGTTTCTTGAATGTCAGGGCAATTTCGATAGCGTTCAGATCCTCGCGCTGTATATTCTCGATCAGAGCCATTTCCGTAAGCTCCAGATCACTTGCAGTTCTGATATATGCCGGGACAGTAGTCAGACCTGCTCTCTGGGCTGCGCGGTAGCGTCGTTCACCTGCTATGATCTGATATGAATCCGGGCCCGTCTTACGGAGTGACAGAGGCTGGATGATGCCTAATTCTGCGATTGACGCCGCGAGTTCGTCAAGAGCTTCCTCGTCAAATGTCCGTCGCGGTTGATCCGGATTCGGCGTTATTTGCGCAAGTGCTACTTCGTTAATGGCTGACGTGCCGCGCGCAGGAACATCATCCATCTGTATCAGCGAGTCAAGACCTCGGCCGAGTGCCGAGCGGCGGGGTGTGGTCATTTCTTATAAGTTCTTTAGGTAAGCGTTTCAGTTGGGCATGAAGCGTCCGTTGGTCATTTCGACGGTCCGCGATTAGTAATTTGAGGGAAAGGTGTCAGCTTTTTCTCCCCACTATCTCCTTTGCGAGCATCAGATGGCTCGTTGCGCCGCGGCTTTCCCGGTCGTAGAGAATGACGGGAAGTCCGTGGCTGGGAGCCTCGCTCAGCTTGATGTTTCTTGGTATCACCGTGTCAAACACCATATCTGCAAAGTGCGACTTCAGATCCTCATAGATTTGATTGGCGAGTCGCAGACGTGCATCATACATTGTCAGCAGGAATCCCTCGATTTCCAGACCCGGATTAAGTTTTGACTTGATTATTCTGATCGTGTTCAGTAGCTTCGTGATTCCTTCGAGTGCGAAGTATTCGGCTTGCACGGGTATTATCACCGAGTGAGCTGCCGTCAGAGCATTCACGGTGATTATGCCGAGCGACGGCGAACAGTCGATCAATATGTAGTCGTAATCGTCAACAACCTGATTCAGCAGGTTTCTCATCACGTTTTCTCTGTCTGGTTTGTTGATCAGCTCCAGTTCGGCACCTGCAAGATCTATCCGTGATCCCACCAGGTCAAGCCCTTCGATCATAGTCTGCACCTGCGACCCCTTCAGCGGATACCCGTCAACCAGACATTCGTAGATCGACGACGCCATCGTACGGGGATCTATCCCATAGCCGCTTGTTGCGTTTGCCTGAGGATCAGCATCCACTATCAGCACTTTCTGTCCGAGCGAGGCGAGCGAGGCGGCGAGGTTGATTGTGGTTGTGGTTTTGCCCACTCCGCCCTTCTGATTTGCTATTGCGATTATTTTTCCCATATTAGGTTGTTTATTGATTCTTTTTTTTGCTACCTTTGTTTTCCGGACTGACCATGCTTGCCATGAAGGTCGACACTCTGCCCCACGGTAGTTTCTTTCGCAAAGTAACAAAAAAACATTCACAATTCCACATCTCTATCCCCCAAAAAACTCCTTTTACGTTGAAAACCCGCCTCTTTTGTTTATAACTGTCCTCCTCAACTATCCTTTCTCTCCCACGTTATGCTTTCATCTAACCCCACCCGCCCTGATCTGAATGGACCGTCAACACCGTAAATCCCGCAGCCTCCTGCCCTCGTCACCGGCTCTTGCGCCTGTTCGCCGCGTCCTCTCTCGGCGTTGGTCTCGCTTTTCACGACGCATGGCATCACCCCTGCTTGCAGTTTCGAATGTTGGCTCATGGGTAGCGGTTGTTCTTTCGGTCGTTTCGCTCGTCGCAGTCACTCTCTACATCGGCTATGACCACTCTCCAGCCGGACATTCAGCCCTTGTTCATATCCTCCGCATCTGTCAGGCTGTATTTGGCATCAATATCCTTTTCAACCTCTTCTTTCGCTTCTCTGCCACTATCCGTGAGTCGCGCGCCATTAAGTGGATAGTCGATACCCTTCTCATCATCTCTCTCGTCCCGGTCCTCACGCCCCACTCCTTTCATTCGTTCATCCCTTTCATCGAGTCTCGATGGTTTCTAATCCTCGTTCTCACCGTCTACAGCATCGTCGACGTCTCCTATGCCGTGATGCTCATGGCTGGACGTCGCACGAATCCCTCGCTGCTTCTTTCCTCAAGTTTCCTTCTGTTCATCCTCATCGGCTCGTTGCTGCTCATGCTCCCCCGTTGCAACACGTCCCCCCTCTCCTACGTCGATGCCCTATTCCTCTCCACTTCTGCAGTATGCATTACGGGGCTTACCCCCGTCGACGTCTCAGTTCAGTTCACTCCCATGGGATTGTTCGTGCTTGCTATGCTCATTCAGATTGGCGGACTCGGTGTCATGACTTTCACGTGCTTTTTTGCTCTCTTTTTCACCGGCAACACATCCATTTTCAATCAGCTGATGATTAAGGATATGATATATTCCCGCACATTCGCCGCTCTGATCCCGACTCTGCTCTATATCCTTGGTTTCACGCTCGTTATCGAAGCAATTGGTGCCGTTGCCGTCTATTTTTCCCTCCCGCCCGATTTCCCTCTCCACGCGCCTTCCGAACGTATTCTTTTTTCGGCTTTCCACTCCATGTCTGCGTTCTGCAATGCCGGATTTTCATCTCTGCACGGTGGACTGAGCAACCCTTCATTGCTTCATTCCTCCGGGTCGGTCTACCTCGTCACGGCGGCTCTTGTGCTCGCAGGCGGTATTGGATTCCCCACCCTCGTCAACTTCAAGTCTATCCTCGGCGAGAAGCTTCGTCGCTTCTGGTGCAGGATTTCACATTCGCGTAGGCGTCCCCATCGTCGGGCACATCCTTTCGACGTCAACACCCGCATCGTGCTCGTCACCACTATGTCAATTTTCGCCCTCAGCTCATTGGCTTTCCTCATTCTGGAGTGGAACAATTCTCTTGCCCCGTTCTCGCTCTCTGACAAGATTGTGCAGTCCATCTTCAATGCCACCGTGCCCCGTAGCTCCGGATTTGCTTCTGTTTCCCCCGCCTCATTTCTCCCCGCCACTCTTCTCATCACGATGATTCTGATGTGGATCGGAGGAGCCTCACAGTCCACCGCGGGAGGTATTAAGGTCAACACTCTCGCTGCCTCTCTTCTCAATCTCAGGAGCATAATCACTTCCCGTCCGCAGGTCACCGTGTTCAATCGGTCCATCTCATCTGCCTCTCTTCGGCGGGCATCGGCTGTCATTGCCATCTCCATTTTTGCCTATGCGTTCTACGCTGTTACTCTCGTCATTCTCCAGCCCGATCTGCCTGTCCGAGATCTGCTATTCGAAGCTGCGTCAGCTTTGTTCACGGTTGGATCTTCTCTTGGTATCACCGATTCGCTCTCTGCCCCGTCCCGCATTCTTCTTGCATCGGCGATGTTCCTTGGACGTGTAGGCATCCTCTCTTTGCTTGCTGGAGTTACGGGCTCCCGTCGCAACCCTCCTCTCCGCCTCACTTCCGACAATATTATTATCAACTGATTTTTATCTTTCGTTCATGAAATTTCTCATCATCGGTCTCGGCATCTACGGCAGCAACCTTGCTGTCGATCTCACCGACCTCGGTCACGAAGTGATTGCCGTCGACTCAAATTCTGTATCTGTCGACGCTATCAGCGACAACGTTGCATCCACCTATATCCTCGATTCCACCGACGAATCAGCACTCTCCGCGCTTCCTCTCAACAATGTCGACATCGTTATTGTCGCCATCGGTGAGAATTTTGGAGCTTCGGTCAAGACTGTCGCTATTCTTAAGAAGCTCGGTGTTCAGCGCATCTACGCCCGCGCTATCGACGAGATTCATCAGGCGATCCTCCAGGGCATGCAGGTTCAGCGTATCCTTACGCCCGAACAGCGTGCTGCGCGTGACCTCGTCAACGAGATGGAAGTGGGTGTCCATGTCGACTCTCTTGCCGTCGACTCCGATCACTATGTCCTGCGCTTCCGGGCGCCCTCGGTCTTTGTCGGTCTTAAGTATTCCGCGCTCGACCTTCCTCGTCGTTTCGGGCTTTCTCTCGTTGCCGCCACCCGCCTTGTGGAGCGTCGTGACATTCTTGGTCGCCGCGATTCTTTCCCGCGTCTCATCCCCCTCGATGCCCACCCTGAACCGGTAGTGGAATCCACCGATACATTTACACTCTTTGGCGCCCATTCTGCCTTCCGTTCGCTTTTTGATTCTCTTCGTTCCTGATCCGGTATTCATGATCGCTCCACGTTTCAAAGGGTATCTTCTCGCTGCGCTTGCTGCGGCTGCCTACGGCACTAATCCTGCCTTTGCCCTTCCGCTCTATTCACAGGGCATGGATCCTGTGTCTGTTCTCTTTTTCCGTTATATCATCGGACTCCCTTTTCTGGCTATTGCCATGAAGCTGCGGCATGTCTCCTTTCGCCTGTCTCCGGGTGAGATTGGATTTACAGCTATTCTCGGCATCCTCATGGCTCTTTCGTCTCTCGCCCTCTTTGCCAGCTACAACTACATGAATTCCGGCATAGCATCCACCCTCTTGTTCATCTACCCCGTAATGGTGGCTGTCATGATGACGTTTTTCTTTCACGAACGTTTTTCACCGACAGTAGGAGTATGCCTTATTCTAATGGCTGCCGGACTCCTTCTTCTCATCCGCCCCGATTCCCCGGGGGGATCATTAAGCACCGTAGGTGTGCTCCTTGTCATCTTCTCGGCATTGACCTACGCTCTCTACATCATTCTCGTCAACGTCTCATCCACCGTCCGCGCTATTCCCACCTCTCGCCTCCTCTTCTATGTTCTCTCATGGGGATCGCTCCTTTATCTGATCATTATCTCCGTTTCCTCTGCCGGCTTCGCAATTCCTGTCCGTCCCTCCGGATGGGTGAGTCTGACAGCGCTCGCTTTGATCCCCACGGTCGTATCGCTTGCATTCACCACTCGTGCCATTCAGCTTATCGGATCCACTCCTACCGCTATCTTCGGGGCGCTCGAACCGGTCACCGCAGTGGTTCTCTCCGTCTGTTTTCTTCACCAGTCCATCTCTCTCATTGAAGTTGCAGGTGGTATCCTCATCGTGATTGCCACCACTCTTGTAATTGCCGACCGCTCCGTCGATCGCTTTCTCCTTCATGTGCGCCGCTTCTTCCCGCGCATCCGCCACCATCAGTGACCTGTTTTTCTTTATTTCCATTTTGATATTTGATTTTTCGTTATGACAGAAAAAGAAAAAATGCTTAAGGGTCTGATCTACGATGCCAATTTTGATCCCCAGCTCATCCGCGAACGTGCCGCATGCAAGGAAAAATGCTTTGACTTCAATCTTCTCCGGCCTTCGCAGCTCCCCGAGCGCGATGCTCTCCTGCGTTCGCTTCTCGGTTCTGTGAAAGGCGAGCTTTACGTCGAACCTCCGTTTTTCTGCGATTATGGCTACAATATCCATGTAGGCGACCGCTTTTATTCCAACCACAATCTTGTTATCCTCGACGGAGCTCCTGTCACGTTTGGCGACAATGTTTTCATTGCTCCCAACTGTGGATTCTACACAGCCGGACATCCCCTTGACGTATCTCGACGTAATCAGGGACTTGAATATGCTCGTCCCATTTCTGTCGGCGATAATGTCTGGATTGGCGCCGGAGTAAGTGTCCTTCCCGGTGTTACTATTGGCGACAACTGTGTCATCGGCGCTGGATCTGTTGTCAATCGCGACATCCCTTCGGGCTATTTGGCTGTTGGCAATCCCTGTCGTCCTGTCCGCCTTATCTCTCAGGACTCTGTCGATTGACTTTCCCTCTGCCCATTTTACTCCAATTCAGAAGAGTTATAGCCGTTCCATCGCTTCACCTCAACCCATGGTTCCGGACAGTTTACTGTAATTCGGCTCCTCGGTTGTCCGGATGTAATTAGATGTAATTATTTGTCTGGAGATAGATACATTTAATTTTCAGGTTCCCGGTGGTATTGTCTTTTTGTCGGCTGCAAAATTAATGCTGTTTTTTGCTATTGATATGTCAAAAAAGCACAATTTGACTTGTAGGCATGCAAATGTTCCGCTTTTTTTTGCTATCTTTGTAAGTTAGTACAATTTATTCACCTCTTTCCATCATTTGAAATGAATCGTATTTTCTTAAAGATAGCACTCGCCCTGTCACCACTTCTGTTGTTTTCCTCTTGCGGGAAAAGCGGCAACGGTGACGAGCCTTTACCATCAGTTAAAAATGCCCCCCGCACGCTTCTCGTCTACATGGAAGCCTGCAACTCTCTTGGCACCAGCCGCTTTGACAACTCCGACATCAACGAAATGATTCGCGCTGCCCGCAACGGCGATATTGGCGAGAATCGCCTTTTGGTCTTTCATCATCCCAGGAAAGGCGAACCGGTTCTTAAGGAAATCAAAAATCTTACCGGCGAGATTGACACCCTTGCCATCTATGATAATTCCGTTTCATCAGTATCTTCTGCACGCATGGAGCAGGTGATTGCCGATGTTAAGCGTCTCGCTCCGGCTGACGATTATGGTCTTGTCCTCTGGAGCCATGGCAACGGATGGATTCGCGTCTCCTCTGCCCAGGAGGGTGAGGCGACTCTTGCACGCCCCAATGCTTTCGGAGTTGACGAGACTCTCGGATCTGGCTCTTCCCGCAAGTACATGAACACAGATGTTCTCGGCGCCACTCTTCGCGGCAAGGGGTTCAGTTTCATCTATTTTGACTGTTGCTACATGGCTTGCGTCGAAGTTATGTGGGACTTGCGAGGCACCGCGCCTTTCATCGTTGCGTCTTCCACGGAGCTGCCTGCAGCAGGTATGCCCTACGATCGCAATGTCAGCTGCCTGCTTGCTAAGAATGCGGATCTTGTGGGAGCCGCTTCCAACACTTTTGATCTCTACGATTCCAAATCCGGATCTGACCGCACTTGCACCATTTCTGTCATTGACATGTCGGCGATCGACCGTCTGGGGCAAGCCACTAAAGCCATATATTCTGCTCATCCCAAACTCGTTGAAGGCTACCGGTCACAGAAGTTTATGACGGAAAGTACCTGCTACCACTTCGATTTCGGGCATTACGTCAACTCTTTTGAAGGTATCGACCCTGAGCTTCTCTCTGAGTGGAATGCCGCTCTTGATAATGCTGTCATCTACAAAGCCTCCACACCAATGCTATGGAATGAAATCCCCCTCACCCATCACTCCGGGCTCTCCACTCAGGTGCTCTCGACTGCTTCACAGGCTCAAACCAAAGGTTATAGTGATTTGTTATGGTGGAAAGATGTTGCCTCATTCTTATGGCAATAATTTTTCTTTCACCACGCTTCACTTGATTTTATTATGACCGAACCCGTCGATACTGTTTCTTCTGCCGCATCTGCCGCGAGAGCATTTCAGGACTTAAGCCTCAACGATCTTCTTTCGCAGGCTGCCCATGGCATTGTTAAGCTCGCCATCAATGTTGTTATCGCCCTCATCGTCTTTTACGTTGGGCGATTCATCATCCGGCGTATTTACGCCATGACCAATTCGGTGCTTCTGCGTCGCAATGTTGATGCGTCACTCTGTACCTTCATTCTCTCCACCATCAAGATCGTCCTCTATTTCATTCTTATCATCACCGTTATCGGTATCCTTGGGATAGAGACGAGTTCATTCCTCGCCCTGTTCGCTTCCGCTGGCGTTGCTGTCGGTATGGCGATGAGCGGTACTCTTCAGAATTTTGCTGGTGGTGTCCTGATTCTGTTGCTTAAGCCTTACAAGATTGGTGATTACATTGAAGCCCAGGGCTATGCCGGCACAGTTAAGGAAATTCAGATTTTCCACACAATCATCACCACCGGCGACAACAAGGGAATAATCATCCCCAACGGTGGACTGTCCACCTCAAGCATCAACAACTGGTCACGCGAACTCTATCGCCGTGTCACATGGACTGTCGGCATCTCCTACGGCGACGATGTTAGCCGCGTCCGTCAGGCTATTCTCGACATGTTTGCAGCCGATCCGGATATTGTCACCAAGTATTCCGACGAGCACTATGCCGAATGGACTAAGCTCCAGGATGAGAAAAGCCGTCAGGCTGGTGAGGAACCGGAGGAGCATCCTGCCGATCCATCCGCATCACCTCTGGCTGAATCTCCCGAGCAGCAAAAGGAGAATGAAGAGGAGGATGCGCGCCTTAAGCCCACTCTTTGGAATCGGATTTTCCACCGTGACAAGGTTTCGCATTCTCAGCTCAAGGACTGGAAACAGCGCCGTAAGGATCGCCTGGACGCTATCAAGAAGCAGCAGCGTCCCGATCGTTCCCCCGCCGTTTACGTCGAGGCGCTTGCCGACAGCAGTGTCAATCTCTCTGTCAGGGCATGGGTTCCCACCAAGATTTATTGGTCAGTATTTTTTCGCTATAACGAGAAGTTCCTCAATGAACTGCCACATAATGGCGGGCATTTCCCCTTCCCCCAGATGGATGTTCACATCAATCCTGTAAACCCCGATTAATCACCTGCATTTCAAGCTTTTCTCTACTCAAATGTACGAATATGTCTCTGGTCCTCTCCGCTCCCTCCAGCCCGCTCTTGCCGTAATTGATGTCAACGGTCTCGGTTTTGCGGTCAACATTTCTCTATCCACATTCTCTGCTCTTCAGGGAAAGACGGAAGCAACCCTTCTGCTCCATGAAGTTATCCGTGAGGATGCATGGCTTCTATTCGGATTTATCGATGAGCGGGAGCGTGCCATGTTCCGCGCATTGATTGGCGTGTCTGGGGTCGGAGCCAACACCGCTCGCATGATTCTTTCATCTGTACCCGCTCCCGAGCTTGAAAATGTGATTGTCAACGGCGACGCTTCTCGTCTCAAAGCCGTGAAAGGAATCGGATTAAAGACGGCTCAGCGCATCATTGTTGACCTCAAGGATAAAATAAAACCGTCTGACGATGCGTTATTATTACAGCCGACGGCTAATAATGATAGTTTCGACGAGGCGCTTGCAGCCCTGATTATGCTCGGCTTCCAGCGTCAGCAGTCCACCAAGGTTCTTCGCAAGCTGTTTGAATCCGATCCCCTCATGTCCGTCGAGGCGGCTATTAAGCGCGCTCTCTCCATGATGTGATCTCCGGCTCGACAGCAACTGTCGATCACTGTCTTTTTTCCGCGGCACTTTGTTGTTGAGATGTCTGTCTCAATGTCTGTTTCTTGCAATTTGTCGCGTGTACGGTTTGGCATCCTTCACATAT
This sequence comes from uncultured Bacteroidales bacterium, assembly GCA_947176235.1. Classification (GTDB taxonomy): domain Bacteria; phylum Bacteroidota; class Bacteroidia; order Bacteroidales; family Muribaculaceae; genus CAMWPM01. The sequence continues at coordinate 22,527 of CAMWPM010000021.1, forward strand.
CCTGCTGACTCTTGTCGTTTTACTGCTGCTTTTATCCTGAGGATTTTTGCAGTGGGGATGGTTTTGTGCTCTTTATTTGCATTCCCTTTACGCGTACGCGCGCAGGCGCCTGATGGTGCGGACGTGAAGCCTGACTCCGTGGCATCCACTCTCCGTTTCCCCATATCCACCACCGTCCCCACAGGCTATGAGGATCTCATGGCTTCTCCTCCCACCCTCGATCTTGCTTCTCCCTCCAACATCGTCACGACTGCCGAATGGGATCAGGCTACCGGATGCTACATCATCCGTACCCGGCTCGGCGAATGGGAGATTGCCGACCCCATTATGCTCACGGCCGAACAGTACAATCAGTGGCAGATGCGTCAGGCAATGATACGCTTCAACCATCGTCGCAACAGTGAGGCGGCTCAGGGTGTGAAGACTGTCGACCCGTTCAATCCCCTTGATCTGAAGTTTGGTCTCGGTCCGCTCGAGAAGATTTTCGGTCCCGGCGGACTTAGGCTGCGCACACAAGGCTCGGTTCGCCTGCGCATGGGTATCAAGACAACCCGCACCGACAATCCCGCGTTAGCTGTCAATGCCCGCCGTCGCACCTACTTTGACTTCGACCAGAAGATTCAGGCTACGATCGGTGCGTCCGTCGGCGACCGTCTGAAGTTCAACATGACTTACAACACCGATGCTACCTTCGATTTCGATTCAAAGAATCTCAAGCTCGCCTACGAAGGGACCGAGGACGATATTGTCAAGAGTATCGAGGCTGGTAACGTTAGTATGACCACCGGATCCTCCCTTATCCGTGGTAGCACGGCTCTTTTTGGACTTAAGACTAAGCTTCAGTTTGGACGCCTCACTGCCACGGCTCTCGTCTCTCAGCAGAATTCCGAATCTCGAAGCGTTTCTTCAAAGGGCGGTGTCCAGACCACGGCCTTCACAATCAATGCCGACGAATACGATCAGAACCGCCACTTTTTCCTCGCTCACTTTTTCCGCGACAACTATGATCGATTCGCTGCACATCTCCCACTCGTCAGCTCCGGAATCAAGATCAACCGTATAGAGGTATGGATCACTAATAAGAATTCCAGCTTCGGTAATTCCCGTGATCTTGTGGCATTCATGGATATTGGCGAAAATTCTAATCTCGGCACCACCCACTGGCTTCCTGACACTTCTGTGCCAGTCCCGTCCAATTCATCCAACGACCTTCTGTCCACTCTCAAGAGTCAGTACCCCGACGCCCGCAACATCAACGCCGTCACTCAGGTCCTCCAGCCCCTTTCTGCTTTCGGCATAGAGGGCGGACGCGATTTTGAGAAAGTGGAGAGTGCCCGTCTGCTTTCAGAATCCGAGTACACTCTCAATTCCACACTTGGATATATCTCACTGAAGAGTGCCCTGTCAAGCGACGAGGTGCTTGCTGTTGCTTTCGAGTACACTTGGAATGGTCGTGTTTATCAGGTCGGTGAGTTTTCTTCCGACATCACTGCCACCGATGATGCTCTTTACGTCAAGATGCTTAAGGCAACCACGGTTTCCACATCCCTTCCCATGTGGGATCTCATGATGAAAAATGTTTATTCTCTCGGTGCCTATCAGCTACAGAAACAGAATTTCAAGCTGAATATCAAGTATCTTAGCGACACTACCGGCACTTTCATCAACTACCTCCCTATTCCCGGACTATCCGGGCGTCCCATTATTTCGCTGATGAATCTCGACCGTCTTGATTCCAGCCAGCAAGGCAACCCTGACGGTCTTTTCGACTATATTGAAGGCTATACGGTTGAGTCATCCACCGGTAAGATCATTTTCCCCGTTGTAGAGCCGTTCGGTGCACACCTTGCTTCTGTCATTGACAATCCTTCGCTTGCCGGACAGTACACCTATCCCGAGCTGTATGACTCCACTCTTGTCGTTGCCCGTCAGTTTGCAGAGAAAAACAAGTTTGTACTCACTGGTGAATACCAGGCATCATCAGGATCTCAGATTCGTCTCAACGCCTACAATGTCCCTCGTGGCTCTGTCGTTGTCACAGCCGGCGGTACTGTTTTGACGGAGAATACTGACTATACGGTTGACTATTCAATGGGTATAGTCACTATCACGAATCAGAGCATTATTGATTCCGGACAGAGTGTCAACGTCACTCTTGAGAATCAGTCGATGTTCTCCACTCAGCGTAAGACCCTTCTTGGTCTTGATCTGCAGTACGAGCTCAACCGTCACCTCACGTTCGGAGGCACGATTCTCCATTATGCCGAAAAGGCTCTCACCGAGAAGGTCAATATTGGCGACGAGACTGTCTCCAACACAATGTTCGGCGTCAACCTCAACTACAATAGCGAACTCCCCTGGCTCACTGATCTCCTCAATCGCATCCCCACCGTCAACGCCACCGCCCCCTCTCGAATCAACGTCAATGCTGAGGCCGCTCGGCTCATGCCCCATTCTCAGCGTTCTGGCTCCAACCGTGGCAGCTCCTATGTCGACGATTTCGAAAACACTCAGTCTGGTATCGACCTCCGTTCCCCCTACTCCTGGTTCCTCGCCTCCACCCCCTATGATCCTTCGGCTTCCGCTCTCTTCCCCGAAGCCGGGCTTAGCGACAACATTGATTACGGCAAAAATCGCGCTCTTCTCGCTTGGTACTATATCGACCGTATGTTCACCTCCCGCAACTCATCCCTCTGCCCGGGCTACATTCGTGCCGACCTTAAGCAGCTGTCCAATCCCTACGTCCGTGAAGTCACATCCCGCGAGATTTTCCCGGGACGCGAACTCACCTACGGCGAATCCCAGTACATCCAGACTCTCAATCTCTCTTTCTATCCCACCGAGCGCGGTCCATACAATCTCGATGCCACTGATATCGATGCCGATTTCAATCTCCTATATCCCGAACGCCGTTGGGGTGGAATTATGCGACGCATGGACAACACCAACTTCGAGCAAAGCAACATCGAGTACATCCAGTTCTGGCTGATGAGTCCTTTCCTCGACCCCGAAAACCCCAACACCGAAGGAGGCGACCTCTACATCAATCTCGGTGAGATCTCAGAGGATATCCTTAAGGATGGCAAGAAATCCTATGAAAACGGTATTCCTCTCGACCCTGCTCAGGATGGCTTCTTGCAGTCCACCGTCTGGGGACGGGTATCTTCCCAGAATTCTCTCACATATTCGTTTGACAACAATACGTCTTCCCGCCCTGTGCAGGATGTTGGTCTTGATGGGCTTCGCAACCCCGACGAGTTCACATTCCCAACCTACTCCTCCTACCTTGACCGCCTTCGCGAAAGACTTTCCCCCGCCACTGTCGAACGTCTCGAAAATGCCATCACCTCTCCCTTCGTCGATCCCGCCGGCGATAATTACCATTTCTTCCGAGGCGTTGACTATGATGAAGCACGTGCTTCGGTTCTTGAACGCTACAAGCACTACAACGGTGTGGAGGGTAACTCCCTCTCCCCGGGCGATGTCGACGATCCTCTCTATCAGTCCGCTCGTAATGTCCCAGATGTTGAGGATATAAATCAGGACAACACGCTCAACGAGTACGAGCGCTATTACCAGTATCGCATTTCCATTCGTCCCGAGGATTTTGTCGTAGGTAAGAATTATATTACCGATAAGCAGGTTTCCCTCGTCCACACCCGCGATGGCGAGAACACGGAGGTCGAGTGGTATCAGTTCAAGATTCCTTTGGCTGATTTTGAGAAGGCGGTGGGGGGAATTTCCGATTTCACCACCATCCGCTTCGCCCGCATTTTCATGACGGGATTCCGCCACGTCACCCACCTTCGCTTCGCCACCCTCGAACTTGTCCGCGGCGAATGGCGACCCTACGAGTTCAGTCTTGATCGCCGGGGCGAATCCGCTCCCGAAGGATCTCTCGATATTTCTGTTGTCAACATCGAGGAAAATGCTTCTCGCGAGCCGGTCAACTACGTCCTCCCCCCGGGAGTCACTCGTGCCGATGATCCGGGGCAGAGTCAGGTCACCCAGCTCAATGAGCAGTCGATGTCACTCTCTGTCACTGGGCTTGATGCCGGGAATGCCCGCGCCGTGTATCGCAACACCCAGCTCGACCTCCGTAACTATCGTCGACTGCAGATGTGGGTGCACGCCGAAGCTCCCATTGACAATCTCACCGCCACCCGCTCCGGCGACATGTCGCTTTTCATCCGTCTCGGTTCCGATGTCCGCTCCAACTTCTACGAATACGAAATTTCCCTCTCCCTCACCCCACCTGCCCACTATTACGATACCCCGGCCGACCGCGAAATCGTTTGGCCCGAACTTAATCGTCTTAATCTCGAATTACAGCGACTCGTCAACCTCAAGACGGAGCGCAACCGCCTCCGATCCGAAGGCGAGCCGGGTATTGGATTCAACAAACTCTACACCTCCCGTGATCCCGACAACGAGCGGAACACCATGTCCGTTATGGGCAATCCCACGCTGTCCGATATTCGCGTTATGGTAATCGGTATCCGCAATAATTCTGCCACTACAAAAGACGCGACTGTATGGGTCAACGAGTTAAAGGTCACCGACTTCAACGAGAGTGGCGGCTGGGCGGCAAAAGCCTCGGTTAATCTGGCAATGAGCGACATTGCCACCCTCAACGTCGGCGGCCATATCGAGACTGCCGGTTTCGGTAATGTCGACCAATCTCTTAACGAACGTCGTCTCGACGATTTCTCAAAAATTGACGTGGCGATGCAGGTCGACATCGGACGTTTCTTACCATCTAAGGCTAAACTCCGTGCGCCCGTCTACTACGCCCACACCCGTGAGAAGATCACCCCAAAGTACAATCCTCTTGATCCCGACGTCAAGCTTAAGGATGCTTTGACTGCCACCTCCACCCGCGCCGAGCGCGACAGTATCCGGGCATACGCCGAGGAGCATCGCAATGTCACCAATTTCTCAATCTCCGGACTGAAGTTCGACGTCTCCCACGCACGCCCCATGCCCTGGGATCCTGCGAATTTCACGTTCAATTTCTCCCTCAACAAGCAGCAGCGCGTCAACCCCACCACAGATCACGAGTACACCAACGACTACCGTGGTAGCCTCCAGTATGCCTATTCACCCATTGTCAAAGGATGGCAGCCTTTCCGACACCTTAAATCACGCAACAAGAACCTCTCGATGCTCAAGGACTGGACAATCAACTACATGCCGGCTTCCGTCACATTCCTCACATCTATGTCCCGCTACTACTATGAGATGCAGACGCGAAGTGAAGTCGACCAGATGATTGATCTGCCACTTTCCGTTAGCAAGAATTTCCTTTGGGACCGCCAGTTCGGCATCTCCTGGAATCTGACTAAGACCCTCTCGCTCAATCTCAACACCACCACATCCGCTCGCATCGAAGAGACCGTTGGAGCTGTCAACCGCAAGCTTTTCCCCGACCGCTACCGTGAGTGGAAGGACACCGTATGGCAGAGCATTCTCTCGCTCGGCACTCCCTGGGCTTACAACCAGACCTTCGTAGCCTCTTACAAGGCACCCTTCAGCAAGATCCCTGTTCTCGATTTCATCACAGCCAACGCCTCCTACAATGCCACGTATCGCTGGGATCGCGGTGCTGAGATCGACGGCATTTCAACCGGCAACTCCATCGCCAACCAGGGCGTAGCCACTGCCGACGGACGTCTGAATCTCGAAAGTCTCTACTCGAAAATCCCCTATCTTAAGGATATTGACAAGCGCTTTTCGTCTACTTCCCGACGCTCTTCTTCCCGTGCCCGTAAACCCCGTCAGTTCACTCGTAATCTGACATTTACGCCCGACTCAGTTCTGAACGTAGCCCACAATCTCCGCTCCCGACGCGTCCGTGTCACGGCCACCGCTCTTGATAATAATCAGAAAGTTAAGGTCGTATCTACCGTCGTCGACAACAATAATATCCGTCTCTCCCTACCCTCCGCCACCACCTCCACCACTCTCAAAGTCACCGTCACTGAGTACCGACAGGGCGAGACGTCATCCAAATGGGCTGAAGCCGGTGCCTACGCCACCCGTCTTGCCATGAGTCTGCGCAACGTCTCTTTCCGCTACCGCCGGTCTCAATCGCTCTCCCTCCCCCTCTTCAACAATAATGTGGGCGACGTTTTCGGACAGTCGCTCAGTTATGGTGCTATGTCCCCCGGTCTCGACTTCGCGTTTGGTTTATCCGGCGAGGACTACGTGTACAAGGCAAAGCGACGGGGATGGCTGATTACGGATGATGGGCAGACCTCCCCCGCGCTCTTCTCCCGCGCCAACGAAGTCAACCTCGAATTGACCCTTGAGCCGATTCGCGGTCTCAAAATCCTCCTTACCACCAACCGCACCGACAATCGTTCCCGCCAGATTCAGTTTATGTACGACGACATGCCTGTAACCCGTGGCGGCAGTTTCACTATGACTCATTGCGCCATTGCCACTGCCCTCGGCTCATCGTCAGCTTCATCAGGCTATGCAAGCAAGGCATTTTCCAACCTTATTGACTATATCCCGCAGGTCGCCTCACGAGTCGAATCGCAATATTCCTCCCTCACCTATCCCTCAGGTGGTTTTATGTCGGATAGCCCGCTAGCCGGACAGCCCTTCAATGCAGCCAATGGAGGCGTGAGCGCCACTGGTAGCGATGTCCTCATTCCTGCTTTCCTTGCTGCCTACACCGGCTCTTCCCCCTCATCCGTCCAGCTCTCCCCCTTCCCCTCTTTCGCACACGCTCTCCCCAACTGGCGCGTTACCTACGACGGAATCCTGCGCATCGGCAATCTCAGCAAGATTTTCAAGACTTTCACGCTCTCCCACGCCTACCAGTGCACCTACACTGTCGGCTCTTTCTCCTCTTTTGCCAATTGGCTCCCGGTCGACGGTGACCTTGGTTTCACTCTCGACGAACTCTCAGGGAGCCCGATTCCTTCCTCTCCCTACAACATATCTTCCGTTGCTATCAACGAGAAATTCGCCCCGCTTATCGGCGTTAATGTCACGTTTAAAAACGACATTTCCGTCAATGCCGAGTACCGTGACTCTCGCACCGTCACCCTCAACACCTCAGCAGGGCAGGTCGTTGAAGCCACCACCAAGGGACTGACAATCGGTGCCGGATATAAGATTGTCAACTTCAATTCAATCCTGAAAATCGGATCCCAGCAGAAAGGCTTCTCCAACGATCTCACCCTCAACGCCGACATATCTCTTCAGAACACTCAGGCACTCATCCGCCGTCTGGAGACGGCCTACACGCAGGCTACCTCCGGCACACGGACATTCACCCTCAATTTCTCAGCTAATTATAATCTCAGCAAACGCCTCACAATCGGGGCTTACCTCGATCATCAGGTCAACACCCCCCTCGTCACCAACTCGGCATTCCCCACCACCAACACTTCCTACGGTCTTCTCTTCAACATCTCCCTCGCACGCTGAATCCCCCACTCACTTCATTTTTCTTCTCAGTGCGCGAAAAGCAAAACCGATATGACGGAAAATTGTAGGCAGAGTCCCGTAGTTTCTGCACATGATTTTATATCGCTCCTTAAGTGATGCCCGATGATTCTTAGTCGTTGTCCCCTCGTTAAGATAGTCTATCAGGTACTCATCAATCAGCACGTTGTGCCGCGAATGTTGAAGGCAATGTATGCACCATTCATAGTCCGCCGAAAAGCGGTATTTCGGACTGAATGGTCCTGTGATTCTTCTTAAGGCGATAAAAGCCTGATGGCACACGAGCATACCGTTTTTGAAGGAGGCGTGCGTGAGGGATTTTGGAGCAGTCAGATGGCGTGGACCGATTGCATTACGCTGACTGTCAACTATTAATGTTTGACCGTACACAATGCCGGGAGTGTCGTTCGCCATTATTGTGCGTTTTATAAGTTCCAGAGTATCAGGCTTATGGAAAGTGTCTCCCGCATTCAGGAATATCACGTACTTCCCCCGCGCACGATATAGTCCGATGTTCATTGCATCATAGATCCCGTTGTCCGGTTCGCTGTTAACAATCGTCCGTTCTGTACCGTGAGCACGTGCGAAATCGGCAGTCCCGTCAGTCGACGCCCCGTCCATTATCAGGTGTTCAAAGTCCGTGCATGTCTGCTCATTCACACTCTTCATCGTTGCCGGAAGCGTGTCCTTGGCATTATATGTTACCGTTATGATAGAGAAAAGAGGTTCGGGATTCTGTTCCTGAGGGTGCGACATGACTCTTGCGGTAATTGGTTTCGTTATTTTTTGCAAATATAAGAAAAAACTTTTTTCTCCCCCGCCATCTTCTCCCCCCTTTTTTGTAAATTTGCATTGTTATGTACATTCTCAACACCACTTTTGTCATCTCCCCACGCGCCGCCGAATCTCTTGCCGGATGGATTGCAGAAAGCTATCTGCCGGAGATCTCGGTTCTGGCAGCTTCTCGCCCATTGTTCTCACGGGTTCTAACGGTCATTGATCCGGAGGCGGAATCCTATTCTCTTCAGTTCCTCACCCCCGATCTTCAGCTTGCCGAAGAATGGCTTCAGTCCAACGCCCCTCGGCTCATGCAGCCCATGTCACAGCAATGGGGTGAGTCATTCCTGCATTTCACCACCTTCATGGAGATTCTCAACGATGCCGACTGAAATGACAAACTCTACCCTGCCGTCTGAGCCCGATATAAAATCCTTCGACCGCATTATTCTTGGTATTGACCCCGGCACCAATGTAATGGGCTATGCATTGCTTGGCGTTAAGGCGAAGCGCCCCGTTCTCATTGCTATGGGAGTCTTGACCCTTGCTAAGATGGACTCCCACTATCTCAAACTAAGGCGTATTTATGAGCGGGTACAGTCGATCGTTGACCAGTATCTTCCCGACGAACTTTCTATCGAAGCGCCATTCTTTGGTAAGAACGTGCAGTCCATGTTGAAGCTCGGACGTGCCCAGGGTGTGGCTATGGCGGCGGCACTGTCGCGGGATGTCCCGATTACCGAGTACGAGCCACGTAAGATCAAACAGGCAATCACAGGCAACGGAGCCGCCGAAAAAGAGCAGGTAAGGGAAATGCTTATCCGTATCCTTTCTATCCCGCGTGACACCATCCTTCCGCAACTCGACGCCACTGACGCGCTCGCGGCAGCGCTTTGTCACTTCTACGAGACTTCTCGCCCACTTGCTTATTCCTCATCTCCACGCTCCTGGAAGGAATTTATCGCAAAAAATCCCTCACGCGTCAAATAAAAGATTCCCCATTTCTCCCACCAGCCTTTTATCAACATACCAAAAGCCTCCGGCGAGACCATAATGGCTGCCGGAGGCTTTGGTATAAGATGACCACATCAAAGGATGCGATGAAACTCCGAATAGACAGGATTTGAGTGCTCGCCGTACTTTGTAATCTGCCTTGTGCCGACTTACGCCGGCAACTCCCGCTCGAAGCGGGAGCGGAGCCCGCCATCGTGACGACTAAGCTTGTCTCGGTATTTCATATTGATTTGAAGAGTTTCCCAATCTACTTTGATGCGGTCAGTAGTTTTTGGTCTTTGGTGAGGGCACTCTTGCCTTCCCTTTGTATTTATAACGCAAATTTAATCTTTTGAGTTCACTTATCCAAATATTCCCCGTCCTTATTACAGTCTTTTCCATTCATTTCAAAGTTTTTCATTTTTCACTTGTGCATCTGTTTTTTTTGATGTATCTTTGACCGGAAACGTGCTTTTCAAGTTATCACAGATCCAATCATCATATTTAATCTTTTCCTACCTGCTAATTGTTTTTCTTATGAAAAAATCAAAGTACGTCATTATCGTCTTTGCCATAGCTATCCTATTGATAGCCTACCGATGGGCATTCTCCGATAATGGCTCCGATTCTAAATCTACTGACATGAATAGCACAATCACCGACATTATGACGCGCTCAAGCATCCGCTCATATTCCGATTCCCTCGTTTCCGATGCACAGATCGACACTCTTCTTCGTGCTGCCATGGCGGCTCCTACTGCCGGCAATAAGCAGCCGTGGCGGTTTGTTGTGATTCGTGACCGGAGTATCCTCGATTCTATAGCTGCCAATTTCCCAACCATGACCATGATGAAGCATGCTCCTCTTGCTGTGGTTGTATGTGGCGACACGGAAGCCACCTTCCAGGGTGAAGGCGTTGATTATTGGATTCAGGACGCATCGGCGGCAACCGAAAATCTCCTGCTGGCAGCCCATGCCATCGGTCTTGGCGCCGTATGGTGCGGAGTTTGTCCTCTCTCCGAGCGTATGGGTTGGTTCTCTGACAAGCTTAAGCTCCCTGACAACATTCTGCCTCTCAACTGCATTGCCATTGGCTATCCGGCGGGCGAGAGCAGACCTAAAGATAAATGGCATCCTGAATATGTTCATTACAACACTTGGGATGCAAAGTAATTTTTCAACCTTTCTGAAAACTGTAGGAATAAACTATCCCCGCCATTATGTCACAGAAAGCTTTGCTAATTGTCGATCCTCAGATTGACTTCATCGAGGGAACGCTTCCAGTCCCCGGTGCCGTTGATGCAATGAACGATCTTGCTAAATATGTCAACGAACATGGACACGAATATCCATTGATTATTGTGACCGCCGACCATCATCCTCTCCACCACTGCTCTTTCAATACTCAGGGAGGTCCATGGGCTGAGCATTGTATCCGCAACTCGGTGGGAGCTGCATTCTGGCCCCCGTTGTTTCAGGCACTCCACGACTACAGAGGATATGTCCACACTCTTTATAAAGGCCAGTCAGTCCATCGTGATGAATATTCCGTCTTTAAGAACCCGTCGGTATCGGTGGAGATCCGTGCATATATCCGTGAAATGAATATTTCGAAAATTGACATCTGCGGTATTGCAGGTGATTTCTGTGTCTCTGACACCCTTCTTGATGCGATAAGGTATTTTAGTCCGGATATGTTCAATCTCCTCCGTCGTTTCACGCCCTCTTTCGATGGCGGGCATCATCTCGATGGAGTTGTATCTCGCTACAACATAAGTGTAACCGATTAATAAATCTCGTAACTTCAAAATAAAGACGGCACGGTGTTGAACTCTGACCCCGCGCCGTCTTTAGTAATATTTGTAGTTTTGCCTGTAGGTGGTTGACGCTCACAGCTTCCCGTATTCTTCATCTGTCACTGGCTCAAGCCAGACGTTTTCCGACTTTTCACCGGGCACCTCAAATGCCAGATGCGAAAACCATGAATCCTTGGCTGCACCATGCCAGTGCTTCACATTGGCAGGGATATGTATCACCGTTCCGGGTAGTATTTCCACCGCAGGTTTGCCTTCTTCCTGATACCATCCGCGACCAGCTACGCCTACGAGCATCTGACCGCCCCCCGTCTCTGCCTTGTGGATATGCCAGTTGTTGCGGCATCCGGGTTCAAACGTCACATTGAAAAATGGAATTTGATCCGTTGATACTGGTGCAAGATAACTGTTACCGATGAAATACTTGGCATAAGCCGTGTTCGGCTCTCCGATGGGAAATATCATTTCCCGCTGGAACGCTGCTTTAGCATCCTCACCGTTCACATCGTCATTCCAGACGTCTTTAGCCAGGCGGAAAGCTCCCCAAGCTTTAGGCCAACCTGCGTAAAATGCAATGTGAGTGATTATCTCAGCAGCTTCTGTTCTCGTTATTCCGTTTTTCTTAGCTTCCTGGAGATGATACGTGAGCGACGAGTCTGTGATTCCCTGGGAAATCAGACTGGTTATCGTCACCAGACTTCGGTCTCTGAGTGAAAGTAAATCATTTCTGCTCCACACTTCTCCAAAAAGCACATCATCGTTGAGATGTGCGAATTCCGGGGCAAATTCACCGAGTTGCTGGCGCCCGGCTGTCTGTACGATTTTCTGTTGTGCCATAATATTTAGAGTTAATAATATGCATACTGACACTGCCGTGATTCTGATTTTATTCATAGTCAATATAATAATGATATTTTGATATTTAACGTGAGTTCGATATAAGAAATTCAACTCCAATAATAAAACAATCAGCC
>CAMWPM010000022.1 GCA_947176235.1 uncultured Bacteroidales bacterium
GGAGAAATGTCATTTATGACCGGAATCAACCGTGTCGGCTATCAGTTGGCTGGAGCCGTGCCGGATCCGCCGTTGCCATTGTTGTTCTGGGGAATTACCCAGGGATTAAGCGTGGCGTTGACGGTCCAGAACTGCTCGGAGCATACGAAGCGGCACGAGGCAGGTCCTGAGAACTGAGCGTTGAAGTCAAATTCCTTCATCACGTAATTGGGATAAGGCGTAGCACCGATCTTGGGGATAGCGTCAGTGGCGTGAATCGAGAATGAATTGTTGTTGATCACCAGAGGCAGATCGGAGAGCGAGATGTTCTGCGGAGGCATCTTCTCCATGAACTGTGCGTTGGCGATATAAATGGCAGCCTTCATCGACGAAGGGTTGAGTGACACGCCATAGACCGGCTCCTCCGTGGTGAATGCAGGGTTGGAAGCCTGCGACACGGTGCGTCCGTAGAAGAAGATGTTGCTCTGCACGAAGCTTACGTTGTAGTTCTTGTAGGTGAACGAAAGGCGCGTCCAGGTGTAAGGCTCCTGCGACATCGGGTAAGCTATCTCAAGGTCAAAGTTCTCAAGCGTCACGCCATTCTCGGTGATTAGCTGACCCGACTTGAGGGTAACGCCGCCGATACTCGAGATCTTGAACTCGGTCTCTGGGATAGTGAAGGTTACCGACTCACCGCCGATCACCCAGTTCTCGGCACGCATTGACACTGCCATGCTGCTGTTCTTCAGGTGGATCACAAATTCCGTGGTAGCACCGTTGGAGTTGACGGCGTTGCCCGTCGAGCGGTCAACCACATGGAGGAAATAGCGGTCGCCCGCATAGCGGAGAGTGTTTTTCGAGCCGGAATTACTGGTGTCCATACACGATGTGAACACCATCGATACTGCCACGGCAAGAAAGAGGATGATTTTTTTTGTCATGATTGTAATAGTAATTGAGATTATTTTATTTTCAAAATATTATAGTTTTATCGTATAGTTTGACTGTCAGAATGTGCATCTCAGCGTTGCACCCCAGCGCGCCGGACGCGCCCGCTGCACGAAGTGATTCCCGATCGACACGAAGTAGAACGTGGCGTAGCGCGTGGACGTGACATTCTCCCCCCAGAGTGTCAGGGTGAACTGACGGCGGGAGAGACTCACCGAAGCGTCGGCAGTGGCATAGAATGGCTGCCTGTAGAGGTTCGCGTCGTCCCAGTAGATGTTGCCCACACCGCGACAGGCTGCCGTCACGTCAACATGGTCGATTATCGACGAGCGTAACGGACGGCTGTAGTCGAGCGACACGAAAAGCGTGTTGGCAGGTGCGTAAGGTATGCGCTTCCCATGAAACGATTCATTGCCCTGGATATAGGTCACAAACCGCGCGTCAGCCAGTCCGTAAGCCACCCGCGCCCGCAGAGGATCTGCTATCCGGTAGGATGCTGATGCTTCCACGCCGAATGAGCGGGAGCGCCCGGCATTAGTCATTATACGCCCTGTGGTCACGCCCGAGGGAAACGTGGTGAGTTGCTGGTCACGGCAATCGATGTAGAAAGCCGTCAACGAAGCCTCACCCCGTGCGTCAGGCATTACGTAGCGGGCGCCGAGTTCCACATTCCAGCTTTTTTCCGGCTTGTAGCTAATTATGTCGTCGACACTATAAGCTATCGACATGCCCAGCTCCCCGCGCAGTCTCTGCTGCATCACGTCGCTGAACATCTGCGTGTTATATCCTCCTGCCTTGTAGCCTTTCGACAGATTGACCCAGGCGTTGAACGGCGTAGCCGCCGGCGAATACATCACAGCCAGTCGCGGCAGGAGCTCCACGAAGGTTGACTTCAGGCGGTCGGCATCGTCAATCGCCACGGTCTGACGATTGTAGACGGTGGCGGGATCCGTCGTGGCATCGTACGTGGTGTACGACGTATTGGCAGTGCTGTGATAATCGAGCACGACATGCTCTATGTCGAGCCGAAGTCCCGCCTCTATACGGAAGTCACCCAACGTGAAGTCGCTCTGATGGTAGAAGGCACCTCCGTAGTTCGACTGATCGAAGCGGCTGTCGAGCACAAACGACCGGTCGTCCCAGCGTATGGGATAGTAAGGATTTGCTTGATTTCGATGACTTTCGATAAGCTGCTGAATCCCGTAATCCTTGAATGTCACCGGCGCCCACATGTCAGTGGAGCGGTAGAATCCGAAAAGTCCGGTCATGCCTTTCCACGCCCCGCGCCTCATCCTTGCGATCAGATCCTCCGTCAGCGCCCACTCCGTACGTTTCTGTGTCAGCGTGAAATAATCCTCCGGGCGGAAATCCTGGTCAAGCGTCATATTGTCGTCGATCCACTGCATCGAAGTCACCGACGAGAGCGTCAGCGATCCCAGCCGGGCATTGACCGTCAGACCGTCCATTACCGACGTGCGGCGGTAGAAGCAGGTGTCATTGTGCGCGATGTCGCCCAGTTCGACCGACTCGTAGGGGTAGCCCCCCTGACGCGAAATCGTGAGCGAAGCCATGTTTTCGGCTGTCACTGTCGGCGAGACGACCCACGACGTCTTCCAGCGCAACATTCCGCTGTCACTTCCGTCGATAAGCCTGCCCGTGAATGCGTTGCGGTAGAAGCCGTCGGTGTGGGAGTAGTAGCCGGAAAGCGACATTCCCAGCTTCTCCGGCAGAAGCATACCGTAGGCTGAGGCTGAAGCCCGCACCGTGCCGCCGTTCGCTCCCTCTGCCATGAGTCTGACACCCTGAAAGCGCAGCGGCGAAAGCGTCGAGATGTTGATCACGCCAGCCATGGCATTGCGGCCGTAAAGAGTGCTCTGCGCCCCGCGTATCACCTCGATATTTTCGATGTCCACGAGGTCGAAGTCGTAATTATCCTTGTTCAGGACAGGCACATTGTCAACGTTTAGCCCCACGACGGGCTGGTCGATGCGGGCACCCATGCCGCGGACATAGATCGACGACGTCATGCGCGACCCATAGTCGGGAATATAGAAGTTGGGCGCGATTTCACTCACTTGTTTCATCCCGACGATGTTGAGCCGGCGAAGCTGCGAGGGAGTCACAACCGAAGCCGCCACGGGGCGGTCGAGGATATTGCTCCCGCTCTTGATCGCCGCCACCGAAAGCTCGGCAAGCTCAACGATTGTGTCAGCATCGGCGGCATGGTCGGCATGATGTATCTCCCCGAATCCCATCGAGAGGGATTTGAGCGGCATCATTGCCGACAGAAGCAGCAGGAACGGGCATCGCAGGCGCATTGCAGTCGATTGAAATGGTTGATCTTAATTTGTTCCGGCACGCTCCGTGCGCGGATGCGTCCGGACGGCGTGCCGACACGTCTGTCCTCCGTCACGCCTTTGGCTGAAACATCGGTGCATACGTATCAAGATACAAAGGTAAATAAAAGAAATGAATTTCTATCTGTTTTATGCCACATTCCATCTACCGTACTCCTCATTTTATTGATTATTAATACCTGTTGCACATTATTATATTAAATCACGTGAAATCGTCATGCCTGCCCACACCCCTCTACCCTCCCCTGATCCGGCATCATCACTTCATTTTCCATCCCCTGTTGTTATACGTCGGAAGCTCTCTGAAAAAATTTTGAGCGAAAATGAATTTTTTCTCAAAAAAAATTTGGTATTTCAAAAAAGTGACGTACCTTTGCGGTGTACTATTACACTAATACACCATCACACTAATACAAATCACAAGAATCAATCATAACTTTTCACTATGATCAAAGTCAACAATCTCACCTTCGGTTACCGGCGCAAGGCAACTCCCGTCATCGACGACGTGACCCTTGAGTTCCCCGCCGGAAAGATCTACGGCCTGCTCGGCAAGAACGGTGTAGGCAAGTCCACTCTCCTCTATCTTATCGCCGGACTTCTCACTCCCGGAGAAGGCAACGTGGAGATTGACGGCACGGTGACTCGCCGTCGCCTCCCCTCCACTCTCTCCGACATCGTCATTGTTCCCGAAGAAGTGGAGATCCCCGGCATGTCGCTCCTCCGATACGCTTCCATCAACTCCCCGTTCTACCCCCGCTTCTCCATGCCTCTGATGCTGGAACTCGCTTCCACTTTCGACATCGACCCCTCCACTTCCCTCGGATTCATGTCCATGGGACAGCGCAAGAAAGCCTACATCTGCTTCGCTCTCGCATGCAACTCCCGCGTGCTCCTTATGGATGAGCCCACCAACGGTCTCGACATCCCCGGAAAGGCTGCCTTCCGTCGTGCTGTGGCAGCAGCCATGGCCGACGACCGTACCATCATCATCTCCACTCATCAGATCCACGACATCGAGAACCTCATCGACCACGTGATCATCATGCGCAAGAATGAGATCTCGCTCAACTCCTCGATCGAGTCCATCGCCTCGCGCCTGATCTTCACCGTCACCCCCGACCTCTCCACCCTCCCCGTCGCTCCTCTCTACAGCCAGCCCGCTCCCGGTGGATATTCCGTAGTCCTCCCCAACGACGGTCTCACCGACGAGAGCCGCGTCGACATGGAGCTTCTCTTCTCTCTCATCGACACCAATCCCTCAATAATCAATATTCTCAACGACTACAGCAATGAAAAATAATACTTTCGACCTCTCACGTCTCGGCGTACTCCTGCGCCACGATCTCACGGTCACCTCCCGCACCAATCTTCAGTATGCTCTCTTCATGGCTATTCTTGCCATAGTGACCGGATGTATTTGCGCCATCACAGGATCAGGACCGTTCTCTTCGGGCGATTCCGACCCTTCTGCCGCCAATTTCACCACGGCATGGCTCTACATCGGCGGCGTATTCGCCTGCATCAGCGCTTCGCTCACCTTCTCCCACATGTCCAAACCTACCGAACGCCTCTCGATGCTCATGCTCCCCGCCTCCAACCTTGAGAAATTCATCTCGCGGTTCATCATCTACAACGTTGGAGTGATCATACTCGTCGGAATCACATATCTCATCGGCGACCTTGCGCGTATCGCCACACTCTTCTTCACCGACGTCCCCATGTCGCGCGTCATCGCTTTCGGCTACCATCCCCTCTCCGCTCTTGAGCGCTATCAGTTCCTCTCCTATCTCCAGTACCCCGCCTACTTCATTCTCGGAAGCATATTCTTCCCCCGTCTTGCATTCATCAAGACCGTCGGCTTGATCTTCCTCGTGTCCATCTCCTCCGGATTAATGACGATCTTCTACATGTTCCGTCGCATCAAGGAAGGGATCATTCTCACCCCCAGCGACAACATCGTGCAGGATCCCAACGAGATTATCCAAATGATTTTTGAAAAGATGTGGATATTCGGAGTGGAAAATGCTCTCTTCATCGTCCTGCTCATCATTCTGGCTTACTATCGCCTGAAGCAGACTGAAATCATCAACCGCTGGTAATCCTCTTCCCACACACTTTCCCAATTACATTATTATATGCCATTCAACGAAACACGCCCCATATATCAGCAGATAGCCGACCGTCTCGCCGACGAGGTGATGCGCGGAGTCTATCACGAAGGCGAACGCATTCCTTCCGTACGCGAGTACGCCGCCCTGCTCGGAGTCAATCCCAACACCGTGGTGCGAGCCTACGACTATCTGCAGATCCGCGATATAATCTTCAACAAGCGAGGTCTCGGCTACTTCGTGGCTGACGGTGCCGTCGACGCTATCGCCCGCATGTCACTCGCAACATTCCGCGATGAAGAACTGCCACGCATCGTCGAACGCATCAGCGCCCTCGGCATCTCGCCCCAGCAGCTTCTCGATATGATCAAGAATTACTCACACTCCTAATCTCTCCGGTCATGCTGTTAATCACCTCGGGTGCGCTTGCCGCATTATTCTCCGTCCTGTTCATAGTCCTGCTCATATTAGCGGCATGAACATCACTGAAGGCACGCAATCTCCAACCCCTTATTTTCAAATTACAAAATCAATTCAATTTCCAACGATATGAAAACAGGATTTAAGACGTCAAGCCTCCTCTTCTGGCTTATGTGGATCTTTATCACCCTATGCTCGATCTTTCTGACACGCTACATTATAGCCACCGTCTTCACCGAGACGCATATCAACTCCATCGACGAGATGACCACCTATACAGTCCCTGCCGGTCCAGCCAAGATGGAGATAAACATCGACTCCGGCGATGAGGTAGTTGCTGACCCCGACACCGTTTCGGTCATGGTCACTGTGGAAGAAACGGAAGCCGACTCCATCACCGTCAACGGCATCAAGGTGAAAGCCTATAAGTCAGAAAAAAAGTATGAAAGAGTGAACGAGGATTAATTCCCCCACTTCACCATTGAATCTCCACCGACACTCCATTTAGTTCTACCGCCGGGATTGGAGGCGACACCTTAGTCACCTTCACCCGGCATTCTTTTATTTGCGGGAAACGCTTGCTGAGACTCTCACGGATCTGCCACGCCACATGCTCAAGAAGAGCCGACGGTTGCTCCATCACTCTTCTCACTTCTTCCACTATTTCAGCATAATTTATCGCCGCAGCTATATCATCAGTTTCCGCCGCTTCAGTTGCATCGTAAGTCAATGTCACAGTCACTTCAAAGTCATTGCCGACCTTGCGCTCCTGTGCCATCACTCCGTGGTGTGCGAAGAATCGCAGTCTGTCAAGGGTAATCGTCGCATTCATCTGATTCTGCTTTTTATTGTCCAAGGGGGGGGAAAAATGTCTACCGAAACAGGTCCGGGTGAACCTGTTATCAATTGCAAAATTGATCATTCCCAAGCATCAGGGAATGATCGACAACCTATAAAAAAAGAAAATTGGATATCTCTCGACATCCAATCCTTGTTAACCTTAAATCTAATACCATGAAAAACACATTGCAAAGGTATAGCCTTTTTTCATTCCTGCAATAGGTTTTCATAAAAAAGTTTTTAGTTTTAACATATTTTCAAACTCACTGAGTGGATTTTAAACCTTTTCAAGCATTTTTGTCACTCTTGCACCCGATTTGGTGGCAATTTGCAAGAGTTGACCGACGTATTTTTTACGACGTTCTCGTCTGCCATCCACCGCCAAGCACTTTATAGAGATTGATCAGCGCGAAATATTCATCCCTCAGTGCATTGCTCACCCCTATCTGAGCTTCGAAATAACGACGCTGGGCATCAAGCACATCGAGATAGTTGAGCGAACCGGCTCTGTACTGCAGTGTGGCGAGTCGGACGTATTTGCCTGTGGCATCCCTCAGTTCCATCTTAAGGGCAGTGCTTTCATGCACCTTGCTGTAGGTGGTGATCGCGTCACTCACCTCCGTGAAGGCGGTCAGTACGGATTGCTCGTAGGCATAACGAGCCTGGTCATAAGCGGCAATGGCTGCCTTGTACTTCCGTTTCTTTTTACCGAAGTCAAATATCGTTCCTCCGATGTTGCCTAAGACGTAGGTGAACGGCGACTCGAAAAACTTCACCAGCCCGTCATTTTCCCACCCGGCGGAAAGGTTGATTTTCAGCGAGGGGAAGCGGTTGGCATAGTTGAGTCCGACGCCTGCCATAGCCGACGCCAGGCGTTGCTCGGCGGCTCTGACGTCGGGGCGCCGCTCAAGCAGCTGCGACGGGACACCCACGGGCAGTTCCTCCGGAAGCTGGACGTTGAGAAATAGCGTGCCCCGGTGCAGATCGTCGCTCGGGAGCTCCCCCATCAGTAGCGTGAGGGCATTGCTCACCACTGAGATCTGTCGCTCGAGATTAGGCACCAGAGATGCTGTGGAAGCATACTCCACCTTTGCCTGCTGATAGACGGTCTCCGATGTCAGTCCTCCCTCGAATCTCAGTTTTGCCTGCTTCAGCGCCTCCTCACGCGTGATGAGAGTCTGTCTGACGATGGCAAGCTCATTGTCAAGTGCCATCAGCCGGAAGTAAGCCGTGGCTGCCTCAGCTACGAGAGTCATCTGCATGGCTCGCAGATCCTCCACCGACGCCCTGTACGTCGCCGCGCTTTCCTTCCTTGCCCATGACATTGCGCCCCAGAGGTTCACCTCCCAGCCGAGCGTGAATTTCAGGTCAGTCTCGGGATCGGTCTTTTCCTCGCCGCCGCGATAGCGGTTGGTTTCGTAGTCACCGCCCGCTATTCCGCTCAGCGTCGGGAGCATGTTCACCTTCTCCATGTTGTAGAGCTGGCGTAGTTCCTCCACCCTCGCTCCCGCCTTCAGGAAGTTGCGGTTGTGGGCGAGGGTCTTCTCGATTACATTGCACAGCGTGGAGTCGGCATAGTAGCGCCACCACTCCATGTCGGCAATCGAGGCTGTATCGGGCCACGCTTCTGCCGTGAAGCGCTCGGGCACAGCTGTATTGGCACCCGTCAGGTTTTTCACTCCCGAGCACGAGGCGACTGTCAGTCCGACTGTCAGTAATATGATTGAAGCTGATTTCATTTCTCAGTCTTTGGTTTTTTGGTTGACAATTTTTCGGTCAGTCGTTCGATCATCACAAAGAAGAACGGCACGAACACGATGCCGGCGGTGATAGCAACGAGCATCCCGAAGAACACTCCCGTGCCGATGTCGCGGCGGGCTGCCGAGCCAGGTCCCGTGGCAACGAGAAGCGGCAGAAGTCCGAGCATGAAAGCGAGCGATGTCATCACGATCGGGCGGAAGCGCAGGCGCGCTGCCGTAAGGGCTGCACTCACGGCATCGGCTCCCTTCTCCACCTCTTCCTTCGCAAACTCCACGATCAGGATGGCATTCTTTGCCACAAGTCCCACGAGCATCACAAGTCCTATCTGGAAGTACACATTATTTTCCAGCCCGCACACCCAGATGCCGAGATAGGCGCCGAGACCCGCCACCGGAAGCGACAGTATGACGGCAAGAGGCACAGTCCAGCTCTCGTAGAGTGCAGCGAGGAAGAGAAACACGAAGATGAAAGCCAGTCCGATCACCATGGCGGTGTTGCCTCCGCCATGCTTTTCCTGATACGAAAGTCCGCTCCACTCCACACCTATGTTGTCGGGAAGCTTCTCCCTCACTATCTTTTCAAGCGTAGCCATAGCCTGTCCGGTGCTGTAGCCGTTGCCTGCCTGACCGGAGACGGTGGCTGAGTTGAACATGTTGAAGCGCGACACCGTGCCTGGACCCGTGGTGTAATGCGACGATCCCAGCGACGAGATCGGCACCATCGACCCGTTGGATGCTCTCACGAAAAATAGGTTCATGTTGTCGCGGCGCGAGCGGTAATCAGCCTCAGCCTGAATGTAGACGCGGTAGATGCGGTTGAACATGTTGAAGTCGTTGACGTAGATCGATCCTGTGAAAGCCTTCATCGTCGAGAAGATGTCGGACACCGGTATGCCTTGCATTTTGGCACGGTCACGGTCCACCTGGAAGTAGAGCTGCGGTATATCCGCCTGCATCGACGTCGACAGTCCCGCTATCTGGGGCGCATTTCCGGCATACTTTTTCAGGGTGTCCACTGCCTGCTGCAGATCCTCGTACGTCGCATCGGCTTTTGCCTCAAGCACCATCTCGAATCCACCCGACGTTCCCAGCCCGGGCACTACGGCGGGCATGAACACATAGACCTTGCTCTCGGGATATTCCGACAGGTCGCGGCGTATGCGGTCGGCTGTCACCTTGATATTGTCATCCTTCCGCTCGTCCCACGGTTTGAGGATCACTGTCAATGCCACGTGAGCGGGATTCGTTCCCACGCGGGGCGACGAGCCGGTCACGTTAAGCACGTAGTCCACATTCTCGTCAGCCATAAGGTAGGTCATCGCACGCTCCGCCACCTCGCGGCTTCTTTCGATGGTGGCGCCCTCGGGCAGTTCGAGCTCCACGGTGAAATATCCCTGGTCTTCCTGCGACATGAAGCTCGTCGGAAGGAAATAATTGAGCACCGCTATCATGACCATCGCACCGCCAAAAATCCCCCACATCGCCTTCGGATGACTCACGGCACGGCTGATCATGCGGCAATAGAATTTGTTGCCCTTCGACAGCCACAGGTTGATCAGCCGGAAAAGTCTCGCCTTTCTTTCGCGGGTATTTTCGGGACGTAGAATCCTGGAGCACATTACGGGCGACAGGGTAAGCGCCACAACCGTCGAGATGATCACCGACACGGCGATCGTGATGGTGAACTGGCGGTAAAGCTCTCCGGTGATACCGGGCAGGAAGCTGACGGGCACGAACACCGCGCAGAGCACGAGCGACATCGCCACAAGCGCGCTCCCCAGATTTTTCATCGCCGCCACCGTAGCATCCTTCGCTCCCAGTTTCCGTGCCTTCATGATGCGGTCCACGTTTTCCACCACAACTATGGCATCATCCACCACTATGCCGATGGCAAGTATCAGACCAAGCAGTGTCAGCATGTTGAGCGAGAATCCGAAGGCGAGCATCACTCCGAAAGTGCCGATAAGCGAGATCGGCACCGCGATCACCGGGATCACCGTGGCTCGCCAGTTCTGCAGCGACAGGAACACGACGATGATCACCAGAGCCAGAGCCTCGAAGAACGTGCGGTACACGTGGTGAATCGACTCCGAGATGTACGTCGTCATGTCAAACGGTATGTTGTACGAAATTCCCTCGGGGAAGCCCTTCGAAATCGTCTCCATTTCCTTCTTCACTGCGTCAGCCACATCCACGGCATTGGCGCCGGGGAGCATGAAGATGTTGAGCACTGCGGCGTTAGCCTTGTTGATTCCGCTCTCTGTCGAATAGCTCTGCGCTTCGAGCGACACTCTCGCCACATCTTTAAGGCGGATGATCGAGCCGTCGGCTGCGGCTCTTATCACTATGTCCTCGAATTCCGTCACCGACGACAGGCGACCCCTGGCTATGATCGGCATCGTGACGTCAACGTCCTTTGCCGGAGCCTGACCCAATGCGCCGGCTGCCGACTCTCGGTTCTGATCCTTCAGCGCGCTCTGGATATCCTGCACCGTCAGTCCGAGGTCAGCTAATTTGTCGGGCGACACCCATATCTGCATGGCATAGTAGCGGCCACCCACCGAACTGACGCTGCCCACTCCGGGGATGCGGCGAAGCGGATCCACCACGTTGAGCGTCGTGTAGTTGCTGAGGTACACTTCGTCAAACTTCGGGTCGTCCGACGAAATCGTGATTGTCATCAGCTTGCTGACCGTCTCTTTCGACACCGAGATACCGTTCTGCACCACTTCCGCCGGAAGTCGTGACTCGGCTTTCTTCACACGGTTCTGGATGTCGACGGCGGCAAGTTCCGGATCTGTATCTGCGTCAAAGGTCACGAGCGCGGAGAATCCTCCGGTGTTGGAGCTCGTCGACGACATGTAGATCATGCCCGGCGTTCCGTTCAGTTCCTGTTCGATCGGAGTGGCTACCGCTTGGGTCACCGTCTGTGCGTCCGCTCCGGGATAGGAAGCAGTCACCCTCACCACCGGAGGCACGATGTCAGGGTACTGGTCCACCGGAAGCAGGATCAGCGCGATCGTTCCCACCATCACTATCACGATCGAGATCACGATCGAGAACACCGGATGGCTGATGAAATAATTATCCTTCATTTCCCGTGCCCTCCGCGCTCTCTTCTGTTTTTTCACTGCGTGCTGCCACGGGTTTCACTTTCATGCCGTGGGTCAGCTTGTGTATGCCTTCCACCACTATATGTTCGCCCGGTGCCAGTCCGCGTTCCACCACAACTTCGTTCCCCATCTCGGGACCTGTCTCGATGAAGCGCTTTTCCGCCACGCTGTCGGATCTCACCACATATATGTAAGCTCCTCCCTTCTCTATCACCATTGCTTTCACCGGCACCTTGATCGCATCCTCGCGCACGTCAAGAAGCACATTCACTTTCGTGAACTCGCCAGGCAGAAGATTATGGTCGGGATTCGGCATTTCGGCTCTTACGGAGAATGTACCCGTCTTCGGATCGACCTGCGGATCCGCAAAGTCCACCAGCCCCTGGAAGGGATACACCGTGCCGTCGGGCAGCGTGATGGTGACGAATGAATCCCACTTGGTGCTGTCGTTCTGCGTCCCGAGGTTCACGTTTCGCTCCTTGCTTTTAAGATAGTCGAGGGCGGTCATCGAGAAATCCACCCTCACCGTGTCACTCTTCACGATGGTGGCGAGCAGGGATTTGCCGCTCGACGGACCCACGAGTGTCCCGATGTCGGCTACTCGCTCCGAAATATATCCCGAGATTGGCGAACTCACCCGGGTGTAACCCAGCGTAAGCTCAGCTTGCGTTAGGTTTGCCTGACTCACGGTCACTTCGGCTTTCGCGCTCTCATAAGCGGCTATGGCATCGTCAAGATCAAGCTGAGATGCCGCATTCTGCTCGTAAAGCGGACGGATGCGGTTGAGATCGCGCTCAGCCTTCTGATAGATTGCCTTTGCCTTGTTAAGCTGTGCCTTAGCTTTCTCCACATGAGCTTGGTAGAGCTTCGGATCGATCACGAAAAGAGTCTGCCCCTTCTTTATGTACGACCCCTCCTTGAAAAGCATGCTTTCCAGATACCCCTCCACCCGAGCGTGCACCTCCACGAATTGCTGTGCACGGATTCTGCCCACATATTCGCCGTAGAGTTTCACGTCATCGGCTGTCACGGATTCCACTTCCACCGTAGGATAGTCTGTTGCAACAGGTTTTTTCCTGAAAATGAAGTAACCGATGACGGCAATTATTACACAACCTGCCGCTATGGCAGCTGTCATGATGCGTTTGCGGGATTTTTGCGCAACTGTCCTGCTCTGTTTTGCAGTTACGGCGGAGTTCGGGGATTTTCGTGTAAGCATTTGAAGTAGTGATGAGTAAGCTGATGGAGTGTACAAAGGACCGTTTTTGGTTGTCCTCGCCTATAACTTCCAACACATTCATCACCGTTATTGTTGACTTCTCAATTGTTTTTAATTTGTCGTTTCGGCTTAAAAGAGATTTCTTCTCTGCCTCAACCAATTTTTTTGTATCTTTGTGTGATATAATCAATCTGTCGATTTTTTAACCCATGTCATCCACTCCCGCAACTTCCGCTCCCGCCTCCTTCAGTCGTGTCGCAGTAGTCATTGTGGCAGGGGGCACCGGCAACCGATTCGGCGCATCACTCCCCAAGCAATATTGCCTTCTTGACGGCAAACCCGTTCTGGCGCACACTCTCGAAGCGTTCCGTTCCGCTCTCCCGGGCGCCCGTATCGTCACGGTCGTAAGCCGTGAGATGGAAGATTTTTGGCGCGTAATGTGCAAGGAGGCTCTCGACATTGATCCGGGTGAACTGGTGCATGGAGGCTCGTCACGTTGGGAATCCACCGGAAATGCCCTCGACACTCTTGATCCCGCCGATTTCGATATCGTTCTCGTCCACGACGGCGCACGCCCTCTCCCATCTCCCTCCCTAATCCGCGCTGTGATTGAGAAAGCCTCCGACCACGATGTCGACGGAGCTGTCCCTGCTGTCGCTGTCACCGACACTCTCCGGCTCATCACCGATCCCTCCACCGGAACATCCTCAGCGGTCGACCGTTCGCTCTATCGTGCCGTGCAGACCCCACAGGGTTTCCGCCTTGCCGATCTCAAGCGTGCATTTGCGCTTCCTTGGCGTCCCGATTTCACCGACGAGGCTTCGGTGATGACGATTGCGGGGATGAACCGCATAGCTATGGTGGAAGGATCCCCCTTCAACATCAAGATCACCCACCCTGCCGACATTGAGATTGCATCCGTCTATCTCCGTCACATAGCATCCCCAGCCACCGACCGATGAGACGCCTGCGCGACTTAAATATTATGTACCTGAAAGGTGTCGGACCAGCCCGCGCCGAACTCTTCCGTAAGGAGCTTGGAATCGTCACCTACCATGATCTCCTCCATCATTTCCCCTCCCACTACGTCGACCGCTCCCGATTCTACCGCATCGCCGACTTCCCGGATGGCGCTGATGCCGAGATGCCGGCTGCCGTGCAGGTACGTGGTCGTTTCGTCACGTTCACCACTCAAGGCGAGGGAGCAAAGAGGCGTCTTGTCGGACTCTTCACCGATGGCACCGCCACTATGGAGGTCGTGTGGTTTCAGCGCGTCAACGCAATCCGCGACGCCTACCGTCCCGGCACTGAATACGTCCTGTTCGGACGCCCCCAGATGTTCAACCGTCGCTGGAGCATGGTGCATCCCGAAGTCGATTCCCCAGCCAAAGCGGAAGCATCCACGGGGATGCGCGGCACGTATCCGCTGACCGACAAACTTCGCAATCGCGGTGTCACCTCACGCACCATCTTCAATCTCGTCACTGCCGCGCTCTCGCAGGTGACCGAAATGGTCGACCCACTCCCCCCATCTGTTGTCAGCCGCTACAATCTGATGTCGCTCACCGAAGCGCTCAACGCCATTCACAACCCGCGCTCGGCTGAGGAGCTTCAACGCGCCCGTCTTCGCCTGAAGTTTGAGGAGCTGTTCTTTCTGCAACTCAACATCCAGCGTTATTCCCGTACTCGCCGCAACGGCATAGCAGGCGTTCGCTTCACCCGCGTCGGGCAGTTCTTCAACATGTTCTACTCCACCTGCCTCCCCTTCGAGCTGACCGACGCACAGAAGCGTGTGATCCGGGAGATTCGTGCCGACATGAACTCCGGGCGCCAGATGAATCGCCTCCTGCAAGGCGACGTGGGCAGTGGAAAGACTCTTGTGGCGCTAATGTGCATGCTCATCGCCATCGACAACGGCTATCAGGCGTGCCTGATGGCTCCTACAGAGATTCTTGCCACTCAGCACTACGAGACGCTTCGGTCAATGGCTGCCGCTATCGGTGTCAACATCCGCCTCCTCACCGGTTCCACCCGCAAGAAGGAGCGTGACGCCATTCATGCTGCCTTAGAGGACGGATCGCTCCACATCCTTGTCGGCACACACGCCGTCATCGAGGACAACGTGCGTTTCCGAAGTCTCGGACTCGCCGTCATCGACGAGCAGCACCGCTTTGGAGTCGTACAGCGCGCCCGGCTATGGAAGAAAAGCGAGATTCCCCCCCACGTCCTCGTCATGACGGCTACTCCCATCCCCCGCACCCTCGCCATGACCGTCTACGGCGACCTCGATGTGTCAGTCATCGACCGGCTACCACCGGGACGCAAGCCGATCACCACCCTTCTGCGTTTCGACGCACAGCGTCAGCAGGTCTACCGCGCTCTCGGCAAGCAACTCGCCATGGGGCGGCAGGCTTATATAGTCTATCCCCTGATCGAGGAGAACGAAAAACTCGATCTCCGGTCGCTCGAAGAAGGCTACGACCTCATCCGCGACACCTTCCCAAGTTATCGTGTGGCATTCGTCCACGGAAAGATGAAACCCTCCGAGAAGGACTTTCAGATGCAGCTTTTCGCATCCGGGCAGGCTCATATTCTGGTCGCAACCACCGTAATTGAAGTCGGAGTCAACGTCCCCAACGCCTCCGTGATGATCATCGAGAATGCCGAGCGCTTCGGACTCTCGCAGCTTCACCAGTTGCGTGGACGCGTCGGACGCGGTGCCGACCAGAGCTACTGCATCCTGATGTCGAAGTACAAGATTGCCAAGGAGACACGCCGCCGGCTTGAAATCATGACCTCCACCACCGATGGATTTGTCGTGGCGGAGGCTGATCTGAAGATGCGCGGACCAGGCGACCTCGAAGGCACGCTCCAGAGCGGCATTCCGTTCGACCTCCACATCGCCAATCTCGCCACCGACGGACAGATCATTCAGCTGGCTCGTGATTCAGTCGACGCAATCCTTGATGACGATCCCGATCTCTCGCACCCCGAACACAAGGAAACGGAGCGCGAACTGAAAGCTCAATCCGCGCTCCGCATCGATTTCAGCCTTATCAGCTGAATCCTTTTTCATCTTTGTCAGTTCACCTTCGTCCCGTTCAGATAGATCTCGCGGATGAGAGGTGTCGTATAGGCGTAGGGGAAGAATGCAAGCTCCTTCATCGGATCGGTGATGAAGAAGTTGGCATGCTTGCCGGGGGCTATTGATCCGTATTCGCTGCTAAGCCCCATTGCCGCCGCTCCGTTGATAGTCGTTGCATTGATGGCCTCGGCAGGAGTCAGCTTCATCTTGATGCAGGCAAGCGACGTCACCATCCGCATGTCGCCCGACGGTGATGATCCCGGATTATAGTCGCTTGCAAGCGCCACAGCCACTCCGTTGTCTATCGCCCTGCGGGCTGGTCCGTAAGGCATCCCGAGGAAGAATGATGCTCCGGGCAGCATCGTGGCTATCGTGTCGCTCCCGGCGAGAAGCGCTATCTCTTCCTCACCGATCCGCTCGAGGTGATCCACCGACACGGCATTGTGAGCCACACCCACCTGCACTCCGCCCGACACGTCAAGCTCGTTGGCATGAATCTTCGGCTTCATCCCGTAGCGGGCGGCTGCCTCAAGGATTCGCGCGGTTTCCTCTGTCGTGAAGAATCCACGGTCGCAGAACACGTCCACAAATCCCGCCAATCCCTCGGCGGCTACCGCAGGAAGCATGTCAGTGATGATGTGGTCCACGTATTCTCCCTGCCTTCCGGCGTATGCACGTCCCACGGCATGTGCGCCAAGGAATGTCGCTACGATTTTCATCGGCGACGTCTCCGCCAGACGCGCTATGACGCGGAGCATTTTCAGTTCATCCTCAAGTGTAAGACCGTAGCCGCTCTTCACTTCGAGACATCCCGTGCCTTTCAGCATCACCTCTCTTGCACGCGCTGCCGTCTGATCATACAGATCCTGCTCGGACGTGGCATGGAGCAGATCGGCTGAATTAAGGATTCCTCCGCCCCTTTTTGCTATCTCCTCGTAGCTGAGACCGTTGATTTTGTCGAGGAATTCTCCCTCGCGGCTCCCGGCGTACACGATGTGGGTGTGCGAGTCGCAGAACGACGGTAGCACCGTCCCGCCCTGCGCGTCGGTCACCTTCTCGCCGGGCGCAAGGTCAAGATTCTCCATCTTGCCCCACGACGTGAAGCGCCCCTCGTCCATTCTGAGCCACGCGCCCTCCAGTTCTCCGAGCATTTTCATCTCTTGTCCTCGAAGCACCGTGCGCGATGCTGTGTCGATGCCGCAGAGCCGACCGATATTAATTATTATATGTTTCATTTTCTGATAAATTTCACCGTAGCCTCGATTAAGGGGTACATCACCGTGTCCGTGTCGATGAACGGCACAACCTTGCGGTATTCCTTGTGCCACTCCTCAAGCTCGGGCGACGTCAACAGCGGACGGCGCAGATCAAGTGCCTGGGCGGCATTGAACAGTTCTATGGCAAGAACGCGCTCCACATTATCCACGATCAGGCAAAGTTTCAGAGCTGAGTTGCTGCCCATCGACACGTGATCCTCCTGACCCTGCGACGACGGTATCGAGTCACAGCTCGTCGGCCAGCACATTCCCTTGTTCTGGTTGACAATTGACGCTGCGGCATACTGCGGGATCATGAATCCGCTGTTGAGACCCGGCTTCGCTACAAGGAACGACGGAAGCCCTCTTGCACCCGATATCAGGCGGTAAGTGCGACGTTCCGAGATATTGGCAAGTTCGCTGAGTGCCACTCCCAGAAAGTCCATCGGAAGTGCGATCGGTTCGCCGTGGAAATTGCCTGCCGACACGATGATGTCCTCCTCCGGGAATATCGTCGGGTTGTCGGTCGGTGAGTTGATTTCGTTTTCAAGTACGTTCCCCACGTAGGCAAGGGCGTCCTTCACCGCTCCATGCACCTGAGGCATGCATCGGAACGAATATGGATCCTGCACGTGCTTTTTCGGCACCTGCTGGAGCTGGCTCCCCTCTAAGTGATGGCGCACGGCACGTGCCGTGGCAAGCTGTCCGGGATGGGGACGCACTTCGTTCACCCTGTCGCTGAACGGATCCAGTCGCCCGTCAAACGTATCGAGCGACAGCGCTCCGATCTTATCGGAAAGTGCGCTGAGATGTCGCGACTTGATGATGGCGTGCACTCCGTGACCCGACATGAACTGGGTGCCGTTGAGCAGAGCCAGTCCTTCCTTGCTCTGAAGCGTTATAGGCTCCCAGCCTTTCTCTTTAAGCACTTCTGCCGAAGGGCGGCGTTCACCTTTGTAGTACACTTCTCCCTCTCCGATCAGCGGCAGACTCATGTTGGCGAGCGGGGCAAGGTCGCCCGATGCTCCCAGAGAGCCCTGCGAGTACACCACCGGGATTATTTCGTCATTGAACATATCCACCAGTCGCTGCACCGTGGCAAGCTGTACGCCTGAATTGCCGAACGAAAGCGACATGATTTTGTTGAGCATCATGATTTTCACTATCGTAGGATCCACAAGGCTTCCACAGCCGCAGGCATGCGACTTCACCAGATTTTCCTGCAATGTCGACAGGTCGGCTTCTCCGATCGACACGTTGCAGAGCGACCCGAAGCCGGTGGTGATTCCGTAGATCGGCTGATCGCAGGTCTTGATTTTCTCGTCCAGATAGTGTCGGCAGCGGTTGATGCGCTCCACCGATTCCTCGCTGAGCGCAAGTTTCATGCCCTTCGTGATGATTTCCTCCACACGTTCGATCGTGAGGCGGGCAGGTGAGATGTAATGTGTCATGGTCATGTATATGGTATGAAAGGTTGATAGCGTGACAGGGGGGAGGTACGCCCTGTCACGTCTTTTGATAATTGGATTACAGAATTGGTATTAAACTTAAAATGTCCTGTGGGCTTATTCGGCACTGTTCAGGGCGGCTTCCACCACGTCGTCCGATGCGATGTTGGGAAGTGTCACTTTCAGACCCGGCGTGCGTTCCATCTCGCGTTTGATTGCTGAGATGGCTCCCTTGTTGCGTGCCCAGCTGCGTCGCGCTATGCCGTTGTTCACGTCCCAGAGAAGCATTTCTTCGATATGACGGCGCGAGGCTTCACTGCCGTCGATCACCATCCCGAAGCCGCCGTTGATCACCTCACCCCACCCGACGCCTCCGCCGTTGTGGATCGACACCCATGTGGCGCCCCGGAAAGAGTCGCCGATCACGTTATGCACTGCCATGTCGGCTGTGAATCGTGATCCGTCGTAGATATTCGAGGTTTCGCGGTAAGGCGAATCAGTGCCCGACACGTCGTGATGGTCACGTCCGAGCACCACCGGACCCTTGAGCCTTCCGTCACGGATGGCATCGTTGAAAGCAAGTGCGATTTTCGTGCGTCCTTCGGAATCGGCATATAGGATGCGGGCTTGTGAACCCACCACGAGTTGATTCTTACCAGCCTCTTTAATCCAGTGGATATTGTCGCGTAGCTGACCATGGATTTCTTCCGGGGCGTTGGAGAGCACTTCCTCAAGCACTTCTGCGGCAAGTTTGTCCGTCAGTGCCAGATCCTCGGGATCCCCCGACGCGCACACCCAGCGGAACGGACCGAACCCGTAGTCGAAGAAGCCGGGACCCATGATGTCCTGCACGTAGCTCGGATAGCGGAAATTACCGTCCGAAAGCAGGATGTCGGCTCCCGCACGCGATGCCTCGAGCAGGAAGGCGTTGCCGTAGTCGAAGAAGTACATTCCGTTATCCGACAGCTTGTTGATGGCTTTCACCTGACGGCGGAGCGATTCTTTCACTGCCTCACGGAATTTTTCCGGCTCTTCTGCCATCATGCGCTTCGCCTCCTCGAAGTCTATGCCCGCGGGATAGTAGCCTCCTGCCCAGGGATTGTGAAGCGAGGTCTGGTCACTGCCCAAGTCCACCTTCACGCCTTCGGCTGCAAGCCGTTCCCACAGATCCACCACATTACCCTGATAGGCGAGCGACACCGCTTCGCCCTTTTCACGGGCTTTTTTCGTTCTGTCTAAGAGTTGGTCGAGATCGCTGTACACCTCGTCAACCCATCCCTGGCTGTGCCGGGTAGCCACTGCTTTCGGGTTGATTTCTGCCACGATGCTCACCACTCCGGCTATGTTGCCTGCCTTGGGCTGGGCGCCCGACATACCGCCGAGTCCTGCTGAAACGAATAGCATACCTTTCAGCGAGCCGTCAGCGTTGGTCGACCGGCGCCGCCCGGCGTTAAGCACGGTGATGGTCGTGCCGTGCACTATGCCCTGCGGACCGATGTACATGTAAGATCCTGCGGTCATCTGCCCGTACTGCGACACTCCCATGGCGTTGAACCGTTCCCAGTCGTCAGGCTTGCTGTAATTCGGTATCACCATGCCGTTGGTCACGATCACACGCGGCGCGTCCGGATGACTCGGAAAGAGTCCTAACGGATGTCCGGAGTACATCACGAGGGTCTGTTCGTCAGTCATCTCCGAAAGATATTTCATTGCGAGGCGGTACTGTGCCCAGTTCTGGAACACCGCACCGTTACCGCCGTACGTGATAAGTTCGTGGGGATGCTGTGCCACCCGCGGATCGAGGTTGTTCTGGATCATCATCATGATTGCCGCCGCCTGACGCGATTTTGCCGGATATTCATCCACCGGTCGTGCATACATCTCGTAATCCGGACGGTACCTGTACATGTAGATTCGCCCGTAATCGGCAAGTTCGCGTGCAAACTCCGGCGCCAGTTCGGCGTGCAGATGTTCGGGGAAATATCTCAGTGCATTTTTTAGCGCGAGCCGCTTTTCCTGGTCAGTCAGTATTTTCTTTCGCTTCGGAGCGTGATTCACTTTGGGGTCGTAAGAGCGTGCGGTGGGCAGATGCGCGGGGATTCCCTCAGCCACCGCCTCCTGAAATGTCATTTGCGGATGATGATGGTCCATTTCGACGTGATTTTTCTGTATATATTAATGCTTTTGTAATTGGTAATTGATTTCTCTCCCTTGCTTTATTTATCAATCTTCTCCTTGACGATAAGAAGGATCCTGCGCTCGGCTGCATCGGCTTCAGCTGCGATCTTGGCGGCTTTCGCTGTCAGCTCTTCGGCGGCTTTACGGTCCTTCAGCCCTGCGGCGTTTATGCGCACGTTGAGTTCGGCTCCCAACACTGCCGAGCGTGCTGCAAGGGCACCTACTCCGGCGTCGCTCACCGATGCCGGATTTCCCTCTTTTGCCATTGCTTCGAGCAGTTCGAAGGCATCGCTGGCTGCCTCCATCGTCTGCAGAGGCACCTGGGTGGCATAGAGTGTGGCAGCCTCCATCGCCTGTGCTCGGGCTTCTTTCTCTTCGGGTGTCGATTTAGGCAGTGACAGAGCTGCCATGATGCGGTTGAAGGCTTCTGTGTCCTCATCCACTAAGTGCATCAGACGCTTCACCAGATCCTGCCCGCCGTCAGCCCAGTTGGAGAATTCCTCCCACCTCTCGTCCCAGCCGGCTTTGTGTGCCGAGAGATTGGCTACCATAGTGCCTAAAGCGGCGGCAAGCACTCCCATATACGCGGATATGGAGCCGCCTCCGGGGGCTGGCGACTCGGATGCCGTCTCGGCGGCGAAATCGAAGCAGCTCATTCCCGTCAGCCTTCCCGCACCCTTCGACTCAGGATCGATCAGATATTCTATCACCTTTTCTTCGGGTCGGAACTCCGACAGCTCGTCAAGTCCCATCGACTTGATTGCCATTCTGATTATCTCGCTCTCGGCAATGCCGGTCGAACGCTGCTGTTTGTGCAGAAAGTAGCGGCCCGCTTCTATAAGGGCTCGCTTAGGCACGAGTCCCACGATTTCAGTGCCCGTCACGCGGATGCCTCTTGCGGCGGCTGCGCGCGTCACTTCGTCAAATGCCACGTGGAGCGGTGTGGTGCCTATGTCGGTAATGTTCATCGACACCTGTGCGATTCCGTATTCGTCAATGTACCATCCGATTGCCTTTGTAGCTTTCAGAGTGCCGGGAATCATTATCGTATTGCCGCCGGCATCCTTCATCGGCTTGCCGTTGGGCTTTCCTCCCTCTCGCTGTGGGCGTCCCTTCTCTCTCACGTCAAATGCGATAGCGTTGGCACGGCGGGTCGAGGTGGTATTGAGATTGAAGTTAACCGCTATCAGGAAGTCACGCGCCCCCACGGTTGTGGCACCGGTACGTGCCACCTTTTCATCGTAGGGGCGGTCTCCGAAGTCCGGTCCGAGTCCCTCGTGATTCATCTTTTCGGGGAGAGCTTCATATTCTCCTTTGCGGCAAACGGCAAGGTTCTTGCGCTCAGGTGTGAACGCAGCCGCCTCATAGCAGTATGTGGGGATTTCAAGTTCGTCAGCTATCCTCTTCGCAAGGTCGCGTGCAAGAGCCGCACACTCTTCAAGCGTTATGCCGGAAATGGGAATAAGAGGCAGCACGTCCGTCGCACCCATGCGGGGATGGGCGCCGTGGTGTTTTGTCATGTCGATAAGCTCTGCCGCGCGCTTCACGCCCTGAAAAGCAGCTTCTGTCACTGCCGCTGGTTCTCCCACGAAGGTCACCACTGTACGGTTGGTAGCCTCTCCGGGATCAACGTCAAGAAGTTTCACCCCTTCCACAGCCTCGATGGCATCGGTTATGGCTTTGATTACGGCTTTGTCGCGACCCTCGCTGAAATTGGGCACGCACTCTATGATCTGTTTTTCCATGGTGATAATTGGTTTATATTCTTTCGTTTTTCAGTCTCGGATTTTCCTACAAAATTAATCAATTTTTTCTTTTCCTATATGTCAAAAAATGCTTTTTTCGCTATCAAATGATAATTTTTTTAAATCGGAAGGCATGATATGTTGTAAAACATATTTTCAAATTACCCACTAATTATTAGTCGATTATATCACTTTTGTTAACCTTTTTACTTAAGTTTTGCAATTTTTAATCTCACATCATTTCATCGTTTCCCCCAAAAATCGTAACTTTGTGGCTGACTATAAATATTCACATTCATAACCCACCCCACTCTCACTCCGTTTTGATTATGGAACAGACCTTGGTAATTATAAAGCCTTCGGGCGTTGAGCGTTCGCTGATTGGTGAAATCATCTCGCGCTTCCAGCACAAGGGTCTGATCATCGCCGGCATGAAGCTCATGCAGCTCGACGAGGCTATCCTCCGCGAGCACTATGCCCACTTGGTTGACCGTCCCTTCTTTCCTTTCATCCTCAATTCCATGATGGCTTCACCTGTCGTTGTGCTTTGTCTCAGAGGAAAGAACGCAATTGAAGTGGTTCGCACCATGACCGGCGTCACCGATGGTTCGAAAGCTGCCCCCGGCACTATCCGTGGCGACTTCGCACTATCCAATCAGGAAAACATCGTCCACGCTTCCGATTCTCCCGAAAGCGCCGAGATCGAGCTTAAGCGCTTCTTCAGCCCGGGCGAGATCTTTGACTACATCCCCGCCAACCTGGCGTTCCTCTACTCCCCCGACGGAAAGTAATGTCGGATTTTCGGAACATTTGTAATGCTTCCGCATCTACCCTTCCCTCCCCAATCTATAGAATCACAACGACCGATAATGCAGCTTTTCAATAACATTCGATACGCCCTTTCACTTACTCTTGCCTTCGGAGCCGCGGCTTTCGCCTCTGCACAGACATATACCCTCCCCGGCGCTCACGCAGCCGAGCACAAGGATCTCATAGCACGCCAGCAGAACATCGGCAATCAGATCAAAGTCGAGGACACACAGCAGTTCCTCGATCAGCTCTTCAAGGATGAAGAGGAACCCGAGCTCGACATCTACACCGAAGGTTGGGACAGCCGACGCGTCAATCCCTACACCAACGTTGACGTGCCCGACTCCCATTCAATCGACGTCAGCAACTTCTGCATGCCTTGCCCCGGCTATCTCACCTCCCCCTACGGCTACCGTCGCCGCTTCCGTCGCATGCACAAGGGCGTTGACCTTAAGGTACACGTTGGCGACACCATCCGCGCCGCATTCGATGGCAAGGTTCGACTCACCAATTTCGAGCGTCGCGGCTACGGCTATTACGTAATCATCCGCCACAACAACGAGCTTGAGACCGTCTACGGTCACCTCTCGAAATTCCTCGTCGACGAAAACGACTATGTGAAAGCCGGCGATCCAATCGCCCTCGGAGGCAACACAGGTCGCAGCACCGGTCCCCACCTCCATTTCGAGACTCGCTTCATGGGCTACCCCATCAACCCCTCCGCGATTTTCGACTTCGCCAACCAGACAGTCCACACCGACTCCTACACCTTCACAAAGGATACCTACCAGCTTCCGCGTAACTTCGACCCCAACGCCAACACCGAGTACGCGAAGCGTTATCAGGAGGAATATTTCCGCACCCACCCCGTCACTGCCTCAGCTACCGCATCCAAGGGCAACAAAGGCAAAAGCGCCGGTGCTTCCTCCTACACTGTCCGCAAGGGCGACACCCTCTCCACCATCGCCAAGCGCAACGGCACTACTGTCCGCAAGCTCTGTCAGCTCAACGGACTTAAGACGTCCTCCACTCTGCGTCTCGGACAGAAGTTGCGCCTTAGATAAGGGATTTTCCCCTGAAGGCACCGAAATTTGAAAAACAATAAAGCTGCTTCACTCCACTCCTGCCTTGAATAGGCAGATCAGGATAATAAAAAAACACTTCACAAGGCGCTGCGTCCCATCCCGACGCAGCGCCTTACATTTATCCTGCTAATGTCATAAAATGTTAAGAGTGTTAAGGCTCGAACCATGGTGCCTCCACCCTTGTTGTTAGCGTAGGAATGAATTAGAAAAACACACCTCAATACCCCACCGTAACCTCATCAGCTATGACTATGAAAGCCCACACTCTCGGTTCATTATTTGTCGTCTCCGCCCTGTCGGCGGCTGCGGCTACAACTTCACCCGATACCTCCTCCACCTCGGTGGAAGGCGTTCCCTCCCGCGCCATTATCCTTCATGGCGACACTTCCAAAGTAAAGCACGACGTTCTTGCTGTCCTCTACGATCAGTCCGATCTCCACTTTCAGGAGCCGGGAGCGCCGCGGTTTCAGTTCATCGATAACGAAGGTAAGATAGTCCTCGGTATCGGTGGTTACGTGGAAGGTGTGGTCTCGTATGACTTTGATGGGTCAATAAATGCCGACGGCTTCAACACGTGGCAGATTCCCGTGCCTCGCTCCCCCGAGCAGCACACACGTCTCGGTGCGAGCGTCAATCATTCCACTATCTTTCTGAAACTTGTACGCTCCACTTCTGTCGGAATGTTGCAGGCGTACATACAGACTGACTTTACCGGCGGCCCCAGCCACAAGTCCGTAAAGCTAAAGCAGGCTTACGTATCGCTCGGCAACGTCACCGGCGGTCTTACCAACAGTACGTTCGTCGATCCCTCATCAGGTGCGCCCACCATCGACTACGCTGGTCCTTCCGGAGAGATTTCAGGCAAGAATATCCTGCTCCGTTACCGCCGCAACCTCAGTAAGCATTTCTCGGCAGCAATTTCCGCCGAAATGCCTCAGACCACATATACCACCGTCCCCGATGCCTCCAAATCCATAAGCCAGCGCGTCCCCGACATCCCTCTCTACATCCAGTACGGTAACGGCGCCTCCCACATCCGCCTTTCAGGAATCCTTCGCAACCTTTCCTACCGCGATCTCGTCACCGGACGCAACCACATCGTGACCGGCTGGGGCGTACAGGCATCCGGCATCTGGGACATTCTCACCCTCGCCGACATCTACGGTCAGGCTGCCTACGGTCATGGTATCGGCTATTACGTCCAGGACCTCTCGGGCAACGGTTATGACCTCATCCCATCATCTACTCCAGGCAGACTTATCGCTCCCGCCTCACTCTCACTCACCGCAGGCATCAGGATAAATTTGGCTGACAATTTCTTTGTCTCCACCACCTACTCCATCAATCGCCTTTATGACCAGCACGCTCTTGGTGAGGACGCCTACCGCCGTGCCAATTACTACGTAGCCAATGCATTCTACTCCCCGATTTCCGACCTCCAGATCGGCGTCGAGTATCTCCACGGCACCCTCACCCACTTCGACCATCAGCAGGGGTCGGCTAATCGAGTGCAGGCGATGATAAAATATAGCTTCTGACACATTGATTCACTCAGGCGGCAAGCCGGCAAATTTTCGACCTTTTTTACCATAACCTTTATATATAACTAAAACACACAATTATGGACAGAATCATTCCCTTATCCGACGTGCGTAAAGCCGTCGACAGTGCTTATGAATCGCTGAAATCAGCCAAGATGGGCGAACCTGACTCCCGCGTCAGCGCCCCCGACGCCAAAGCTTTTGGCATAACTCTCACTCTTGCCGACGGCACCTCGGTTTCGAAGGGCGACACCAAGGCAAAATTCCCTGTCGCAGAAGTTGTGAAAGTGCCCGTAAGCACCATTCTCCTCTCCCAGAACTCCAAGGAAGAACTGATCAAGAAAAGCGGCAGCTGCCCCTGCCAGAGTCATAAAGCGGGCAAACCCGAAATTCCCTTCTCGGCTCACGGCATCCGCGCTATCAGCGCCATCGAGCCTGCCGGCGATCCCGACAGCAAATGGAATTTCATCGAGAATCGCATGATCGACATGATGGGATCTGCACCCGAGCTTGATGTCAAACTTTACGAGAACCTCAAGCAGCAGGCTCTCGACGCCTCCGTAGAGGATGTTCTCACCTCCAAGGGCTACTATCTTTATGATGATGCAGCACTCTCCATCGACCTCTATCTCCGTGCCCTTTCCATGACTGCCGACACCGAGCAGCTCGCTATGATGGGAGCCACCATCGCTGCCGACGGTGTCAACCCCGTGAGCAAGAAGATTGTATTTGACGGATCTATTGCTCCCTCGGTCGTGGCTATGATGGCATCCCGCGCACCAAAGAAGATGCGCAAGGTATGGCTTCTCTGCTCCGGCATACCTGCTAAAGCCGGTTTTGGCGGTGGCGTAGTAGCTGTGCTTCCCGGTGTATTCTCCATCGCGGTTTATTCGCCTGAGATCGCTGAGAACGGACTCCCCATGAAAGCCCTTAAGGCAGTTGCCGAAATCATGAACAAGCTTCAGGTAAGCGTATTTGGTAGCGCACGTGTCGCCATTGACACCACCAAATGACGTGCAAGCTTACTGACAAACATTTTTATCTCACTGCAAAGCCTCCGACGCCCCACGCCGGAGACTTTTTTTATTCCCCGCTGCATCATTCTCCAGATTTTCCTTATCTTTGCATATCAACTAAACATTCAAAGTCAAACCATGTTATGTCCATCCTCCGCTACATAGGCGAATTTTTTCTGTTCCGCTGGATCATGGGATCCGGCGATCGTCGACATGATTCCCGACCTGCACCAAGACCGAAGGATTATCCCCGCTACAACTCATCATCCTATCACGATTACAGTAGTCACCGGCAGTCGTTCGATGAATTTCACGAAGAGCAGGACGACTACGACATGTTCGACGACGACTTTTAGAAACGATCCACCTTATCGGCGCGTCGATGAAAACGAAATACGGTTAAGCAGCAGAATCGGCGCCCACTGTCCTATCACCATCGCAAGTATCACGAAAAGGGTTATCGTGCCGTTAGATATACAGTGATAGGCGTAGTAGCTGTAGTCTGCTTGTCCGTGGGCATTGAGCAAAAGTATGAAGGATTGCAGACAGCGGTAGGCATACATTCCCGGAATCATCGGCAATAGCGACGGATAGGAGAACGTCTCCGGCGGGCACTTCACTCGCGGTGCTATCAGCGTGGCGAGCAGCCCGATTCCGATCGCTCCAAGCAGACTGGCGCCAACTATCCCCAGCCCTACGTATGTCATCATCACGTAGCGAGTGGCGTGTCCCACTGCCGCGATAAGCGCGCACCATTTGAACGCCTGCCTCGGGGGATTACTTATAGCTGCGAAGCCCACTGCTGCTATTGCCGCGAATAGTCCGTCCTGAATTATATGCCATGCTGCGTCCATCTCTTGCCTCCTCCCTTACAAAAACATTTTTATATCCATAAGTAGATACCCGCCTGTCAGACCGATTGCTATGCACGCCGTCATGATCAGCGCCTGCATGAATCGCGATAGCCAGCAGAGATAGTGATTCGTCAGCATGTCACTGACGGCATTGATGTAGATGATCCCCGGTATCAGATAGAGCACGCTCGTACCCAGGGCAATTTCGGGCGTTGCGCCCCAGTGCAGCACGTAGCAGAGCGACCCTATTAATGATGACACGAACGAACATGTCACAATCATCAGTTTCAGGTCCACCTTATGCTTGAGCATACACATTTTCAGCAGATACCCGACCACGGTAGCCACCCCCACTACCACCATTGCCTGCCAGTCGCCCCCGAACAGGCGGCAGAACGAAGCGTTGGCAAGCGCGACGAGGATAACCAGCAACGGCTTTGACACCGTCGACGACTGCCGGGCGATTTCCCGGAAGCGCGCCTCGCTCTCGCGGAGCGACAGCCTCCCTTCCGCCACGTCCCAGCTTAGCCGGCTGAGGCGTGTGTTCACGTTGTAGCTGATCGGCAACTTTGCGATAGCGCATGACGAGTGAGTGCTTGTGCCCGTTGTCTCGTCGGTCAGCGTCAGTGACACGTGATTGGGCAGAATAATCAGATCCACGGCGAGCCCAAGCGTTCCAGCCATGCGGCCCATGTTTCGCGTGATGCGTATGCACGATGCCCCGCATCCCAGCATGGTCGAAGCGTACGCCGCCAGATAATTGCATGCCCGCTGCTGATCCGACACCGGCTGAGCTGCTGTCTGCTGTAGATTAGGCGCTGTATGTGGTGAACTGATTGTTTGCACTTGATCGTTTGAAAAGTAGTGACGAAACTTGCGGAATTTTTCCACTGTATGCTTTTATAACAAATACTCGCACATTTTGTCGCATTGACACACCTCGCTTTTTGCATTTTCTTCTCTTTTTTGCTACCTTTGTTCATTATTTTTCTCTCTTTCCACCATTGTTATCCATTAATGCAACAGGAATTCGCATCCACTCTGCTTGAGTCAGCCGTCACCGAGCTGTCCCGTCTTCCGGGCATCGGACGCAAGACCGCGCTTCGCCTCGCCCTCCACATCCTCCGGCAGGACGAAGCCACAGGCGTCGCTCTCGGTGAGGCGATCATCGACATGCGTCGCGGCATACGCTATTGCCGCGAATGTCACAACATATCCGAGACCGACGTTTGTCCCGTATGTGCCAACGAAGCCCGCGACCACTCCCTGATATGTGTTGTCGAAAGCATCCGCGACGTAATGGTCATCGAGAACACACGCCAGTTCGACGGCGTCTACCACGTCCTTGGTGGCGTAATCTCCCCCGTCGACGGCATCGGACCTGACTCGCTTGAGATTGATTCGCTCGTCGATCGAGTCCGTCGTGGGGGTGTCCGCGAAGTCATTCTCGCCCTCAGCGCCACCATGGAGGGAGAGACCACCAATTTCTACATCTTCCGTCGTCTGGCTGGCACCGATGTTACTGTCACGCAGCTTGCACGTGGCGTATCCGTCGGCAACGAGATTGAATACACCGACGAAGTCACTCTCGGTCGCTCGCTAATCAACCGAACACCTTTTGCCGATTCTCTCCCCGCTTTCTGATCCTCCGCCATGACTGCCTCCCCCGCCATAATCCTCCGCGCCCCCGAGCCATCGGATATCGATGCGCTCTATATTTGGGAAAACGATCCCGAAGCCTGGAGCGTCACCGATGCCCTCGCGCCCGTATCGCGTCATCAGCTGTGGGAGTACGTCAACAACTACGATTCCAACCCCCTCTCGGCATGTCAGCTCCGGCTCATGATCGCCCCCGCAGCCGAGCCGTTGTCGCGCCCCCTCGGCGTCGTTGACCTTTTCGACATCAATCCGCTCCACAGCCATGCTTCCGTAGGCATTTACGTTGCCTCGGCTCTCCGCCGCCAGGGCATCGCCTCCGCTGCATTGTCAGCTCTCATCGCCTATTGCCGTGACCGCCTGCCCCTCCTCCACATCTCCGCGGTGGTGGCTGTCGGCAATACTCCGTCCTCCCGCCTCTTCTCCTCCGCCGGGTTCCGCCCCCTCGCACGCCTCCCCCGCTGGATTCGCTCAGGTGCCTCCGGGCAAGGGAATGACTCGGCTACACCCCCTCCCGACGGCTTCACCGACGCCACTTTGTTCATCTTCGATCTCTGATTCTTCATCTCCCACGTTATCAACGTCCATGAAATTCTTCACTCTTTTTGCTTCGGCTATTCTCTCCCTCCCGCTCTGCGCCGCACCTCGCCACTCCATCACCCCCGACGCCACCCTTTGGTACGAATCCCCCGCCGACATCTGGCAGGCTACCCTCCCGCTCGGCAATGGACGCCTCGGAGCAATGCCCGACGGCGGCATACGTAAGGAAACAATCGTTCTCAACGAAATCTCGATGTGGAGCGGATCCGAGCAGGATTATTCCAATCCGGAAGCTGCCGACTCCCTCCCCGTCATCCGTCGGTTGCTTCTGGAAGGACGCAATGACGAGGCGCAGCGCGTGATGTACGAACATTTCGTCCCCCACAAGCCCGAGACTGGAGGCACCTACGGCTCCTATCAGATGCTTGCCGACCTTGACATATCCTACTCTTATCCCGATCTTTCCAGCGATCCCGCCGACTATATTCGCCTTCTCGATCTCACTGACGGCGTCTCGGTGACATCTTTCAACATCGGAGGCGTAGAATTCACCCGCACCTACTCCGTTCCGCGCGGTCACGATGCTATTGTCATTGCCATAGAGGCATCCCGACCCGGTGCTGTCAATTTCTCCTGCGCCATTTCACGCCCCGAACGCGCCACCCTCTCCGTCGATTCCTCTCTCCCCGCCCTCATCCTGTCCGGCAATCTCGACAGCGGTTGCGGCGACTCAATTCCCGGCGTCGGCTATCAGGCTATGGTAGGAGCAAAGACCCGAGGCGGCACGGTCACTCTCGCGGGCGACTCCCTCGTCATTCGCGGAGCCGACAAGGCATGGATTGCGGTCACGGCTGCCACATCCTATTTCTTCCACGACGATTATTCCTCTCTCCCCCGCCGCCATCTCATCGACGCTCTCGTCAGCGACCTCGATGCCATTATGGCTGACGGATCGGCTGCCCATCGCGCCCTTATGCAGCGTGCCTCCGTCTCCCTTCCGCTCTCACCCCTCTCCTCGCTTCCGACCGACAGCCGCATCATCGCGCTTGATGCTGACCCCACATCCGACGATCCCGCCCTCGCCGCCCTCTACTACAACTACGGACGCTACCTTCTCATTTCCTCCACTCTCCCCGGATTCCTCCCCCCCAACCTTCAGGGTCTGTGGGCTAACGAGTGTATGACTCCCTGGAACGGCGACTACCACACCAATATCAACGTGCAGATGAACCATTGGCCCGCCGAACAGGGCAACCTCTCCGAACTTCATCTCCCTCTCGTCGAGCTTGTCCGCCGCTCCATCCCGTCAGGCGAACGTACCGCCCGCGCCTTTTACGGTCCCGATGCCCGCGGTTGGGTCATGCACATGATGACAAACGTCTGGAACTACACCGAGCCCGGCGAACATCCCTCCTGGGGCGCGACCAACACCGGTGGAGCCTGGCTCTGTCAGCACCTCTGGGAACATTTCCTCTTCTCAGGTGACATGGCTTATCTTGCCGACGTCTACCCCATGTTGCGCGGAGCTTCGGAATTTTTCCTGTCAACAATGATTGAGGAGCCTTCACACTCATGGCTCGTCACCGCCCCCAGCTCATCGCCAGAGAATATGTTTCGCCTGCCCGGCTATGATGGGGAGGTGAGCGTTTGCATGGGTCCGACTATGGATACTCAGATTATCCACGAACTCTTCACCAACACTGCCACTGCCGCATCTATTCTCGGAATTGACAAAGAATTTTCCGACACTCTCCGCGCCACCATCGACCGCCTCCCCCCCATGCAGATCGGTCCCGACGGAAGGCTTATGGAATGGCTCGAACCATACGAGGAAGTCGATCCCCACCACCGTCACGTCAGCCATCTGTATGGACTGCATCCCGGTAACATGATTTCCACACTTTTCACTCCCGACCTCGCCGAGGCGTGCAAGCGCACTCTCGATGTCCGGGGCGACGAAGGCACCGGATGGTCGCGTGCATGGAAGGTCAATTTCTGGGCTCGCCTCGCCGACGGTAACCGCGCCTACTCCATCTGGCGCGGGCTCCTCGAACCGGCTGTCACACCCACTCATCACCGTTCCGGCACCTTCCCCAATCTCTTCTGCTCCCATCCCCCGTTCCAGATGGACGGCAACTGGGGAGGTGCTTCAGGCATCGGCGAGATGCTGCTCCAGTCGCAGGACGGATTCATCAA
This sequence comes from uncultured Bacteroidales bacterium, assembly GCA_947176235.1. Taxonomy (GTDB): domain Bacteria; phylum Bacteroidota; class Bacteroidia; order Bacteroidales; family Muribaculaceae; genus CAMWPM01. Next base: position 32,158 of record CAMWPM010000022.1, read on the forward strand.
CCTCCTGCCCGCCCTGCCCGACTCATGGTCAGAAGGATCATTCCATGGATTGAAAGTGCGCGGGGGAACGGAAATCGATCTTGTTTGGAAAGATTCGCGTCCTGTTTCAGTCACCGTAACAGGTGGGTATCTTCCTGAGCAACTGCTTCGTATCCCCGATGACGTGACCGCCGTGATAGCCTCCGACGGCACTCCCGTCTCCTTCCCCACCCAGGGGCTTGTATCTATTCCGGTTTCCTCCTCCCCTCTAACTCTCAACTTCTTATATTGAACTACATTTTTTACTAACTAATCAATATCTCCTGTAATGAAAAAATCCATCTTTGGGAAATTGGCAGCCGCAGCCCTCTTTGCATCTCTCGGCATTGTTGGTGCGCCCTCCATGTCTGCCGACAATTCTAAGGAAGGCTCGGGCAATCCCTACCTTCCGCTGTGGGAGCACCTGCCCGACGGCGAACCACGCGTATTTGAGGATCCCGACAACCCCGGAAAATTCCGCGCCTACATCATCGGATCCCACGATCTGCGGGGCACCGAATATTGCGGTCCCGACATCCGTATGTGGTCAGCCCCGGTTGAGGATCTCACCGACTGGCGCGACGAAGGTCCCATTTTCACGTATCAGCTCGATGGCAAGTGGGACGTCATGTATGCCCCCGACCTTGTTGAGGTAAAGCAGAAGGACGGCAAAAAGGTCTACTATCTCTACCCCCACAGCCGTGGGCCCCGCCGCGAAGCAATGGTCTGCAAGGGCGACCGCCCCGACGGTCCCTTCACTCCCGTCAATCTCACCCCCGACGGCTCAGCTGCTGTCGAAGGCAGTATCCTCGGATTCGACCCCTCCATCTACGTTGAGGAAATCACCGACCCGGCCGATCCTGATTTCGACAAGGGTTTCCGTGCCTACGGCTTCTGGGGATTCCAGCACTCAAGCGCCGCCCAGCTCGACCAGAACACCATGTACTCCGTTCGCCCCGGCACCGAGATCATCCCTTACTTCATGCCTGCAAGTGTACGCTACGGCGAAGTGCGTGATCCCGAAGGCACCGTCTATCCCGCCCTCTACAGCGAGCAGAACCCCGGCGACTTCAATTTCTTCGAAGCATCATCAATCCGCAAGATCGGCAATAAGTATCTCATGATATTCTCCGGACATTCCGGTCCCGACTACGGCATCCCCAGCTCCAACTCAACCCTTCGCTACGCTTTTGCCGACTCCCCTCTCGGTCCCTGGCGCAGCGGCGGTGTGCTCGTCGATTCCCGTGGCATAGTCCTTAACGAAAATGGTGACGCGCTCATCGAGACCAACGCCGCCCACAACACCCACGGCTCTCTCCAGGAGATCAACGGGCAATGGTACGTGTTCTACCACCGTCCCCCTCGCGGCTTCGGTTTCGCCCGCCAGGCAATGGTAGCTCCCGTGCAGATCGAATGGGATCAGAAGCCAGTAGCTGATGGAGGCGTAGTTAAGATCACAGGTTACGACCCCTATAGCCCCGACGGCAAGTGGACCGCCGAAGCCTCCAACGGCGATGTTTATTCCGGCGCGGAAGTCACCTCCGAGGGCTTCCAGATCTATGGTCTCGACCCCTATCGTTACTACGACGCCGGTTACGCCTGCTATCTGTCCAACATCGGTTCACAGCAGGACACATGGGACATCTGGGATGCCAACATGCCCGTCATGATGAAAGGCGGCGACATCGTCGGTTATAAGTACTTCGGTTTTGGAGGGCTCGACAAAGCCGACAAAGGCTTGAAGCCATTCGCCGGCACAAAGGTTGGCAACAACACCGAGTTCAACCTCTTCCTCACCCCCCTCGGGCCCTGGCCCGTCAAGATTGGCGTATGGCTCGACGGACCCTACGACAATGACACCTGGAAAGGCAGCAAGATCGGTGAGATCCTCGTTCCCCCGGGCTCCGCACAGGAGATGACCAAGTTCACCATCGACGTGTCCGACGCCGTTGACGGTCTCGATGGCAAACATGCCATCTTCCTCAAGGCTGAAGGATTCCCCGGACGCCCAGCCCTGCAGCTCAACGGTCTCGGATTCAGCACCCCTGATAATCCCCTTGTCCACAAGCCTTCCCCCAAAGTCACAGTAGCCGTCAACGGCGTTGCTCTCGAGCTACCCGCCAACCCCACCCGCTCCAACAATGACAACGGCTACGTAGGCTACGACCGCTACGACGTCAACTACACCCTCCTTTCCGACAAGACCCCCGAGGTGACTGCCGTATGCTCCGAACCCGAAGTCAAGATCTTCGTGACTCAACCCGCCTCCCCCACCGACAAAGCCGTCGTCAAATTCGACTACAACGGCGCCGTCAAGACCTACACCCTCACCCC
>CAMWPM010000023.1 GCA_947176235.1 uncultured Bacteroidales bacterium
TGCCTAGTCTCGTTGGCTCGGCGTTGTGCTTAATAGACAGGGGAAGGGCTGATGTGTCAGGCTCGACACCGGCGGAATCGAGCATGTCCGGGGGGAGCTGCTTGGAGGCTTTGGCACCGAGACGCCGGAGTTTCTCTGCCCGACCTACAAGATTGCCCCGACCGTCGGAAAGCTGTCGCATTGCGTCAGCCCATGTGCTTTGTGAGGAGTCGATTGTCTTGCCGATCTTCCGGAGGGTGTCGACAAACCCGACAAACTTATCGTACATCTTACCGCTTTCCTCGGCAATCTCAAGGACAGAGCGGGTGACTTTCTCCTGTTTCCACATCTGCTCGACAAGACGGAGGATGGAGATCAGATGTGTGGGGGAGATTATGAGCACACGCTGATCATAGGCTTCCTGCCACAGCTTCGGTTCCTGCTGCATCGCCACCATGTAGGCACCTTCGTTGGGGATGAACATCATTACGAAGTCAGCCTTGTCGGCTCCGACAGCCGCCGTCTGATACTCCTTTGAGCCGAGGCTGCGCATCTGGCGCCGGATGGCGGCGACATGGCGAGAGGCTGCTTCGCGCCGGGAGGCGTCGTCGGTGGCATTAACGTAGTCGAAATAGGCGGTGAGGGAGGCTTTTGAGTCAATGACGATGCATCGGTCGCCGGGATAACGGACCACGACGTCGGGGCGGAGGGTGTCGCCGCTGTCATTGTGAAGGGTCTGTCCGGCAGCGTCACGGGTCATCTGGACGAAAAATTCACGACCTTTGGTCAGCCCGGACTGCTCAAGAATATTTTCAAGCACCATCTCGCCCCATCCGCCCTGAGTGGAGTTGCTACCACGGAGTGCAGCCGTGAGGTCGTGGGCTTCGCGCCCGATGGCGCGGTTGAGGTCAATCAGCTCTCGGATGTGCTGCTGAAGCGAGAAGCGCTCACGAGCTTCATTGCTATAGGAATCGGTGACGGACTGACGGAACTGCTCGATGTTCTCGCGGAGTGGGGTGAGGAGTTCGGCAAGGCGCTGCTGGCTTTCCGTCTTCAGAGAATCGGATGTGGCGGAAAGGAGCTCGGAGGCAAGGGAGCGGAAACGCTCCGTCTGGAGGTCGAGAAGGTTGGCGCGCTGAAATTCCTCGCGCTTCCCAGCCTCGGCAAGAGCTTCGGAGATGCGCCGGTCGGCTTCAGCCTTCACCCGTTCGGCATTTGCCTCAGCCTCACGGCGAATTTCGTCGACACGGGTGGCTGCTTCCGAACGAATCTCCGTGATACGGGCTTCGGCATCCGTGCGGGTCTGTGCGACGCGTGTTTCCGCTTCCCGGCACATGCGCTCAATGTCCCTTTCGGCATCGGCACGGGCATCGTCGACGCGGCGTGTAGCCTCAGCTACCGCCAGATCACGCTCGGCAGTCAGTACCTCGGCACGCGCCTCAAGAGCGTGGACGCGCCCGGAGGCGCGGAATGCCACGAACCCGACAACGGCGAGAAGAACAGCGAGGATGATAACGGCAACAAGCATGGGCGAGGTGAAATTAATCAAGATAACAGGGAAAGGAGAGAAGCGAGGGATGGGATGACGGAGGGGTGGGTGGCCGCATCTTCTTCGGGAGTCCAGCCACGCCCCTTGATCCATGCGACCCGGCAGCCAATAGACTCGGCAGGGAGGATGTCCTTACGGAGTGAGTCGCCGACGACGAGCACTTCATCAGGACGCAGACCGAGCGCCTCGACTCCGAGGGAGAAGATGCGGGGATCGGGCTTGCGGACGCCGACCACGGCGCTCTCGACGATAGCCTTGAAATAACGGTCGAGGGAAAAATCGGCGAGCACACTCGCCACGTTGCCATAGAAATTGGAGACAAGGACGAGGGGGAAGCGTGCGGAAAGGGCTTCAATGACAGGACGAGCCTCCTCGACGCATGTGCGGGCATAGTCATAGCAGAAGCGTGCGACAACGGGCGCTTTCTCCCGGGCGACGTCGGGCGCAATGAATCCGAGGTCGACGAGGCGCGCCATCTCGATGTGCATCTTGATGAGCAGGAGGTCGTAGAAATTGTGGTGGGGTAGAATGTGGGGCGTGCGAGCGAGCTCACGTTCGGCGTAGACGTAAGCGTCGCGGAAATCGGTGCGGGGGATTTCTACTCCGGCAGCCTCGTAACCCATTGATATGATGATGCTCCAGTGGTCGCCACGGGTGTCGATGGTGCCGCCGTAGTCAAAGATTATGCCTTTAATATTTTCCATCTTTAAGAGCCTGAGTGAAGTGACGGCAGATAGCCTCGTGACGATAAACCATGTAGATCAGGAGCGCGTTGAGGACTGTGATCTCGAACGCGAAGTAGATCCATGGCATCTGCATGAAGAGGGAGATGAAAAGAACGATGGTGCGCCAGTTGAAGGAGAGGATGTTGGTGTACTTCATGAGGGGGAGGGAGGCGGCGCGGAAATTATCGCGGAATGACTGCGGGATGCGTCCGTCGGGGAATCGCTGACGAAGCTCCCGGCGGAGCGTCTGCATAGATGCAGTCAGTTTTTCCTGATTGACGGTATAACTAAGGTAGCCTGACATGACGAGTCGGCGGAAAAAATTGCCTTCGCGGGGGATGGCGTCGAGCTTTGCACGGAGATTGTCGGCGCTCTCGAGTTCGGATCCGTCCTCTCCTTTAAGGAAGTAGAGGTGGAACTGACGATAATAGTCAGCCATTGCAGCCTGCTTGGCGTGACATATTCCGGAAAATACGGCGATGACCCATATAAGCCAGGGCATGGACATGAAGAATGAGGACGTGTAGTTCTCGCGGAGGCAGATGGCGACGTAGATGGTGGCAAACCAGAGGTCGCCGCTCATGCCGTCGAGGATTCGCCCGAGCCGTGAATACTGATGCGTCATTCGTGCAAGCTGTCCGTCGGCGCTGTCGAAGGAGTTGGCCCATATCAGGAGGAACATTCCCACGACGTTGATAGCCATCGAATCATAGTAGAACGCGATGCCGGCACCGATTCCGAGGAAAATGGATGCAATGGTGATGGCGTTGGGCGTGACGCCGAGGCGTGCGGCAAGACAAGCCCATGCATAACCGATAGGACGGTAGAAAGCGAGGTCAATGTGCTCCTCGGTGTCCATGGACTTGAGGGAGTCACGGTAGGATGCGTGGGGGAGCTGATTATTCTGGCGCTGGATAGTCATTTTACGGAATTACGCAGTTTAGCAAGAATAGCTTTGGCAATATAAGGGGCGGCTTCGGCACGGCAAGGGGCGAAACTGGGCCAGTCGTTGAAGTCGATAATCGACATTCTGCCATCGGGGGATACGATGCAGTCGCCGCCGTAGATCATTACGTCGAGAGCGTCGGCGGCACGATTGCAGATGTCCTTGAGCTCGTCGAGATTGAACGGAATGCCCTGTGACTTTCCGTTGATAGCCTCGTAACCGTATTTGCTGTGACCTTCGTCAAAGGGATAGAACCAATAGAAGAAGGGTGACCCGACCACGCCGTAGAACTTGATAAGGTCGCCGTCGAGGTGGCGGTTGATGACGGCGCGGCGGATGCCACGGAGGAAATATTCCTGAAGGATCTCCTGAGCCTCCTCGATGTGACGGACATAGCTGACATCCTCCTTGTGCATGGCATGATGGTCGCCGCGCTTGATCCAGCAGCGTGTGAATCCGGCTTTTTCGAGGCGTGAGAGGACACTTTCGTTGGTGTTGACCATAAGCGACTCGGGATAGGGGACGTCGGCAGCCAGAAGCATCCTCGTCATACGCTCACGACCGCAGTTCTCGATGCCGTAGCCGGAGTTGATGACGATGTCGCCGGCATCCTGCCGCTCCTGAAGGTGGCGGATGGACTCCTGCTCGCGGCACATGTTGATGATGATGTGCTCGCGGACCTGCCCTGCGTTGAACTGCTCCTCGCTGTAGATGCGGACTTCGGAGCCCCGCTTACGGAGATTGTCGCAGACGGCGTTGAAGATGGCAGCATCGTTGCCGATATGATTGGGGGAGTAGGCTCCGGCTCTCATTACGCCGGCGATAGAAAATTCAGCCATAAAATGGAAACGTGGGATATAAGGATTGATGAATCAGCTATTGATGAAGGCTTCGGCAGTGGCAATGTCGGACTGATGGTCGACATCGACAATCTTGGGGATTGCCCATGCGCGGACGGTGAGACCGGAAGAGACGAGGCGGCGCTGATAGTTGCGCATGCGCGAGACGCCTTCGCCGATGCACTCGCCAAGAACGCGGAGACATGGAGGAGTGAGCCCGTAGATGCCACCTGAGATGTAGCGGACGCCCGGGAACGGGGCATCGTGGAATCCGGTGATGTCCATGTCGGGGGTGACACTGACGTAGAGGGGCTTTTCGTCGTCGATGAATGGGGTGACAGCCATAAATGCGTCGGCGGAATCGTCGGCTTCGAAGGCGCGTGCGTAGGCGAGGAAATCGTCGGTGCGGAAAATGGTGTCGACGGTGGTGAGAATGAACTTGCCGTCGGGGGGAAGGACGCGGCTAACCTCCCAGAAACTGTGCATGGAGGAGGGGGTGGACTTCACCACGATGTTGAACGGGACGGGGAGGGTGAGGGAGCGGAGATAGTCCTGAACCTCGGTCATCTGCTCGTTGACGATGACGCTAAGCGACGATGGCGAGCACTGCATGAAAATGTCGATGAGGCGACGGATCATGGGAACCCCGTTGAGCCGGACGAGGGGCTTGGGGAGCGCGACGCCTTCCTGGCGCAGACGCGATCCTTCTCCAGCGGCGATAATGGCGTAGTGCATGGTGAGGTGAATCGGGTGAAGTGTGATGAAACAATAATAAAAAAAGCTCAGGAGAGGTCGAGGACGACGTTGTCCTTGCCTTTCTCGAAGTAGTGGCGCCGGAGGGGGTTGCTGCGGATCTCGTCGTCGCGCCGGCGATTGCGCACGATGTCGATACCGGCGTAGATGGCGTTGCGCATGGAGTCGGGGGAAGCGATGTTCTGCCCGACGATGTCGTAGCCGGTGCCGTGGTCGGGGGATGTGCGCACGACGGGGAGTCCGGCGGTGAAGTTAACGCCGTCGTCCATTGCGAGGAGCTTGAAGGGCGCGAGTCCCTGATCGTGGTACATTGCGAGGATGCCGTCAAACTTAGTGTAGTTGCCGGAACCGAAGAAGCCGTCGGCAGCATAGGGTCCGTAGGCCTGGATGCCTTTGGCGCGTGCGTCGGTGACGGCAGGGAGGATGATGTCGCGCTCCTCGGTGCCGAGCAGTCCGTCCTCTCCGGCGTGGGGGTTGAGGGCGAGGACAGCGATGCGGGGGTTGACGATGGCGAAGTCGCGTGTGAGTGAGCGGGCGAAAACGGACAGACGCTCAAGGATGAGTTCGCGTGTGATTGCCGCGCCGAGTCCGGAGATGGGGAGATGTGTGGTGGCGAGTGCCACGCGCATGCGGTCGTTGAACAGAATCATCAGGGATCGTGCGTTGCTACCGTCGTCGTCGGTGCCGAAGAGGGCTTCCAGGTACTCCGTGTGTCCGGGGAATGTGAAGAGGGGGGACTGGATGTTGTGCTTGTTGATTGGGGCTGTGACGAGGAGGTCGATGGCGCCGTCGCGGAGGTCGGCTGTGGCGCGTTCGAGAGCAGCAAACGCCGCCTGTCCGGCAGTCTCGGAGGATTTGCCGGGTTCGAGTGCGGATTCGTTGAGGTCGGTGACGTTGATAACGTTGTAGGCACCGTCGCGCGCCTGGTCGGGGGAGGGGATGACGTTGAACTGCATCTGTGGCAATTCGAGGAGCTTGCGGTAATGGTTGGCGATACGTGAAGAACCGTAGATAACCGGGGTGCAAAGCTCAAGGATACGATTGTCCTCAAGAGCCTTGAGGATAACTTCGTAGCCGATGCCGTTGATGTCGCCGTGGGTGATTCCCACTTTTAATATTTCACTCATAAGAAAATCATTCGGGGATTAGTCAGGTGTGGATCAGTGAGGAGTGGATTCAGACGGTGATTTCGCCGCAGAGGGAGTAGCCGATGTGCTTGCGTACTTCCTCGGGGGGCATGTCGAGCCCGAAGAGGAACATCATCTTGGTGATCGCCGCCTCGGAAGTCATGTCGTGACCGGAGACGACGCCTGCTTCGGCAAGACGGTTGCCGGAGTAGTAACGCTTGTCATGGACACCGCCGTTGACGCACTGTGTGACGTTGAGGATGACCACGCCACGGTCGACAGCCTCGCGGATGGCGTCGGTGAACCACTGTGCAGTGGGGGCGTTGCCGGCGCCGTAGGTCTTGAGGACGATTCCCTTGATGCCGGGAGCGGAGAGCTGGTAGCGGAGAATCTTCTCGGAGATTCCGGGGTAGAGGTCGATGACGGTGACGGATTCGTCCATATTGTACTTGACGGAGAGGGGACGGCGTGCGGGGGAGCGCCAAAGGGCGTCGGTGTTGAAATGTACACCGAGTCCGATCTTGGCGAGAGATGGGTAGTTGTTGGACTTGAATGCGTTGAAGTTGTCGGCGCTCATCTTGGTGGAGCGGTTGCCGCGCCAAAGGTAGTTCTCGAAAAGAATTGCGACTTCCTGGACCATGGGCGCACCGGTGCGAGTGGTGGCTGCGGCGATCTGGAGTGCGGTGATGAGGTTTTCCTCGCCGTCGGTTCGGACTTCGCCGATCGGGAGCTGTGATCCGGTGATGATGACGGGCTTGGAGAGGTTCTCGAGCATGAAGGAGAGAGCCGAAGCGGTGTAAGCCATCGTGTCGGTGCCGTGGAGGATCACGAAACCATCGTAGGAGGAGTAGTTTTTCTCGACACAGCGTGCGATTTCCTGCCAGTGGGATGGATTCATGTCGGATGAATCGATGGGAGGATCGAACTGGACGTGATCGATGCAGTAGTCGAGCATCTTGATCTTGGGGACGTTGTCGATAAGATGATTGAAGTCGAAGGGACGGAGGGAGTGGGTGGCTGCGTCTTCAATCATACCGATGGTGCCACCGGTGTAGATGATAAGGATGTGGGGCTTGGCTGACTTCATTGGCGGAGACGGAGGGAAGAGAGTTGAAACTTATTTGACCTGTGCGCCCGGAGCGGCGGGGGCAGAGGGGGAGATGACGACGAGGGATCCGTCGGGGTTCTCGGCGGATAGAATCATGCCCTGTGACTCAATGCCTTTGAGGCGGCGCGGGGGGAGATTGGCGATGAATACAACCTGCTTTCCGACGAGATCGGCGGGATCATAGTGCTTTGCGATGCCTGAAACGATGGTGCGACGGGACATGCCGTCGTCGATAAGGAATCGGAGGAGCTTGTCGGCTTTCGGGACACGCTCGCACTCGAGGACTGTGCCGACACGGAGGTCGGCTTTCATGAATGTGTCGAAATCGAGGTCGGGTGCCTGAGGCTCGGGCTTCCATGCGGCTTTCTGATTTTCCTCCTTGATGCGAGCGAGGCGGTCGATCTGAGCCTGAATGGCGTCGTCGTCAATCTTCTCGAAGAGGAGTTCGGCGGGCTTGATGCGTGCACCTGCGGGGATGAGGTCGAAGCATCCGAGCATGTCCCAGGTGATGGTGGTGCCACCAAGCATCCGGAGAAGCTTTTCGGACATGAAGGGGAGGAAGGGCGCGAAGGCGATGGAGAGGTTGGCGCACGTCTGGAGGGCAATGTTGAGGATTGTGCCTGTGCGGTCGATGTCGGTCTTGACGACTTTCCAGGGCTCGGTCTCCTGAAGATATTTGTTGCCGGCGCGTGCCATGTCCATTGCGAGGCGGAGGGCTTCGCGGAAGTGGAACGTCTCGAGTGCCGCGGTCATTTCTTCCTTAAGGCGGGCGATTTCGGCAATGAGCTCGCGGTCGACTTCCTCAAGGGTGGTGACGGGGGGGACAACGCCGTCGAAATATTTGTGGGTGAGGACCATGGCGCGGTTGACGAAGTTGCCGAGGATGGCGACGAGCTCGGAGTTGTTGCGTGCCTGGAAGTCGCGCCATGTGAAATCGTTGTCCTTGGTCTCGGGGGCGTTGGCGGTGAGGACGTAGCGGAGGACGTCCTGCTTGCCCTCGAAGTCGCGGAGGTACTCGTGGAGCCATACAGCCCAGTTGCGGGAAGTGGAAATCTTGTCGCCTTCGAGGTTGAGGAATTCGTTGGCGGGGACGTTGTCGGGGAGCTGGAATCCGTCGCCGTAGGCGCTGAGCATGGCGGGGAACACGATGCAGTGGAATACGATGTTGTCCTTGCCGATGAAGTTGATGATGCGTGTCTCGGGATCCTTCCACCACGTCTGCCATGAGTCGGGGAGGAGCTCCTTGGTGTTGGAGATATAGCCGATGGGTGCGTCGAACCAAACGTAGAGGACTTTTCCGTCGGCACCTTCGACGGGAACGGGGACGCCCCAGTCGAGGTCGCGGCTCACGGCGCGGGGCTGCAGCCCGAGGTCGAGCCATGACTTGCACTGACCGTAGACGTTGGATTTCCACTCCTTGTGGCCGTCGAGAATCCAGTGCTCGAGGTGGGACTGCCAGCGGTCGAGGGGAAGGTACCAGTGGCGGGTCTCACGCATTACGGGGACGGCACCGGTGATGGCGCTGCGGGGGTTGATGAGGTCGGTGGCGTTGAGTGACGATCCGCATTTCTCACACTGGTCGCCGTAGGCTCCCGGCTGGTGGCAGTTGGGGCACTCGCCGGTGACGTAGCGGTCGGCGAGGAACTGATGAGCCTCTTCGTCGTAGAGCTGCATGGATGTCTTTTCGATGAACTGTCCGTGGTCGTAGAGATGACGGAAAAATTCGGAAGCAGTGGCGGAATGGATGTCGGAGGTGGTGCGGGAGTAGATGTCGAATGATATGCCGAGTTCCTCGAAGGAGTCCTTGATGATGGCGTGGTAGCGGTCGACGATGTCCTGGGGGGTGACGCCTTCCTTGCGCGCCTTGATGGTGATGGGGACACCATGCTCGTCGGATCCTCCGATCATCACGACGTCCTCGCCGCGAAGGCGGAGGAAGCGGGCGTAGATGTCGGCGGGAACGTAGACACCGGCGAGGTGTCCGATGTGGACGGGACCGTTGGCGTAGGGGAGAGCTGTCGTTATAAGGGTACGCTTGAAATTCTTCTGTTCCATGTGGGGTGTGAATTTGTGAGGGATGATGGGTTGATGAGTGAGAGTGTGATCAATTACCTGAGTGTGGCTGATGTTCGGCGTTGTTGCTGTGGTGGATGGGCTTCATCTTGAGCTTTAGCTCGTCGAATCCCTGTCCGTAGACGCCGTTGACGTTGGCCTGGGTGATGAAGGCGTCCTTGTCGATGGACTTGATGATGCGGAAGATGGTGACGGATTCGATCTTGCGGCACATGACGAGGAGGACTTTGACTTCCTGCTTGCTGTACCATCCCATGCCGGTGAGGATGGTGCAACCGCGGTGGGCGTCGTTGTTGATGGCGGTGGCAATTTCTTCCCATCGGCGGGAGAAGATGGTGAACTGGATTGCCTGCCGGTTGGTGTTGATCATCTGGTCGGTGACGAACGAGACGAAGAAGAGGACGATGAAGCCGAAAACGACTTTGTCGAAGTTGCCGAAAAGGAGGAATGATGATCCGATGATGCAGAAGTCGCAGTACTGCATTGTGCGACCGACGGATACGTTGGTCTTTTTGGAGACCATTGCGGCGATGATGTCGGTGCCTGCTGTGGAGCCGTTGTGGACGAATGCCATTCCGATTCCGACGCCGCAGAGGATTCCGCCGATGATTACGTTCATGAACGTCTGCTGCTGGATGAGGGGCTCGGGGAAGAGGGGCTGGAAGATGGCGATGAAGAAGGAGATGACTGAGGCGCCGAATACGGATCGGAAAACGAATGTGCGCCCGACGGTGCGCCATGCGAACGCGAGGAGGATGATGTTGACGACGTACATTGTGACGGCGACCGGAACACCGGTGCCGAAAATGCGCTTTGAGATGTAGTAGACGAGCTGTCCGACGCCAGCCATACCGCCCATCATCACCTCCTCGGGATAGATGAATGCGGAGAAACCGAAGGCATAGAGAGCAATGCCGAAGGTGATAAAAAAGTAGTCCTTGGCGTTGAGCCAAATGGTGTTAGGGGAAATCTTCTTCATTGATGCGGGTTAATTGCAAGCGTGATACCGTGACATGCGGGATGCGCGGGCGGGGAATGCCACGCGACAGGGCATGGTTTCACGCTTCAAAATTAACCAAAATCGCGGCGATTAACAAATATTTCAGGCAAAATCAATAGTCGGAGAAGAAGCGGGGCTTAATGACCATGCCGACGCGGAGCTCGGAGTGGAAGCGCTTGTAGTCGAGAAGTCCTTCGCCGAAGCCGTTGTAGTACTGAACGTAGAGGTACTGGTTGGAGCGCTTGGATATTCGCCATCCGGCTTCGAGGGTGACGTTGGCTGACAGATTCCATCCGCTTCGCTTGGCGATGATGATGCCGGCTTCCCATGTGCGGGCGTTGTTGAGCCACTCCATGCCTACCTGGAAGATTCCGACGTAGTGGAGGATGTCCTTGTTGTTCTCGCCGTCGATGATCGGAATCCAGAATTTACCGTGGACCATGAAGTTGGGGTCGAGAAGGACGTTGGATGACAGGGATATGCGATTCCATGAGCGTGAGGCTTCGCCATCGCGGCCGTTGCTCTCGTGCTCCGCCTGAAGGGTGACTTTGCCGATGTACTTGTCGTGGATGAAGATGGGCTTGGTGAGTCCGATGCCGGGGTTGAAGTTGAGGTCGTGCATGGGCATGGAGTTCTCGCAGACGTTCCAGAATGCTTTCTGGGTGTAGAAGAGGTAGAGGTAGGTGTCCCACGGGAGGAGGTCCTTGGTGAGCCGCTGTGCGATTGAGATCTGGAATTTGATGTTGGTGTTCTGCTTGGTGGGCTTCGGACCGACGGATGTGCCGAAAGCGAAATAGTTGTCCTTGTACACGCCGAAGTAGGGCTGGCGGCGGAAGTCGTCGCGGATGCTGTCGGTGGACATGGCGATTTTCTCGTCCTCTTTCGGGACAAAAATCTGGGCTTTGGCTACGGGAGCGGAAGCGTAGAGAATGAGCGCGGCGATGATGGGGGCGCGGAGGGAAAGCAAGAATGGATGATGTGGCATAAAGTGAAGGGGACGGATTGATCAAAGGTGCATAAGGTCGCGGTAGATGTCGAGTGCCTGTGAGATCTGCTCGTCGGATGCAGTGGAGTCGATGCAGACGTCGCCGATGGCGCGGAGGAGGGTGAAATTGATGGAAGCTGCGGTGGCGTTCTTCTTGTCGTGGCGCATGAGGTCGAGGAGGGCGGGATAGTCGTCGCAGGTGATGGGCATGGCGCGGTAGTTGGCGTAGACGTAGGCTGCGAACTGAGAGATGAGGGATGACGGGAATTTCAGGATCATGCCTGAGAGGATGAGCTCGACGACAAGTCCCCAGGCTACGGCATAGCCGTGGGGGACGGGAGAGTTGCGTTTCATTGCGAGGGATTCGAAGGCGTGACCGGCTGTGTGCCCGAGGTTGAGCGCCTTGCGTGGTCCCTGCTCGGTGGGATCGGAGTCGACGACGTCGCGCTTGACCTGAACGCTCTCGCGGAGGAGGGAGAGCATGTGGTCGGGGTCGATGTCGGCAACGTCGGTGGCAAGGAGTGAATTGAAAACGGCGGGGGAGGAAATGAGTCCGTGCTTGAGCATCTCGGCATAGCCTGAAAGGAGTTCGGTGTGGGAGAGAGTGCCGAAAAATGTGGTGGAGATGATTACGGCTTCGGCTTCGCGGAATACTCCTACTTCGTTCTTGAGTCCGTTGAAGTTGATGCCGGTCTTGCCTCCGACGGAAGCGTCGACGGCACCGAGGAGGGTGGTGGGGACGTTGACGAACGTGATGCCGCGCTTGAATGTGGAGGCAGCGAAAGCTCCCATGTCGGTGACCATGCCTCCGCCGAGGTTGATGAGCATCGAGCGGCGTGTGGCTCCCATGTCGCCGAGTCGCTTCCAGATGGACGCGAGGGAGTCGAGGCTCTTGTGGACGTCGCCAGCCTGCACCTCGATGATTGAAGCTGAGGCGACTGCCGCGGATTGGGACTTGAGGCGCGGGAGGACGAATGAGATGGTGTTGCTGTCGACGAGGACGAATGTGGAGGCGGGATTGACTGCACTGTGGATGGAGTCAATGGCAGATGCGACGTCGTTGGTGAAGATAAGTTGCTGGGACAAGGGAGTTGGGAGTTAGGAGTTGGGGGTTAGGAGTTGGGGGAGGGCGGAGGCGAGGAGTGGCATGGAGTCGAAGACGACGTCGGCGCCTGCCCGGATCAGGTCGGCGCGGGGTATGGGACCAGTGACGACGCCGATGGTGTGGGCTCCGGAACGTGCGGCTGACATGACTCCAAGGGGTGCATTGTCGATGGCGATGGACTCGGCGGGGGATACTCCTGCGAGCTGCATAGCCTTCAGATACGGCTCGGGGTCGGGCTTGCCTCGGGTGACGTCGCGAGCGGTGACCCGGATGTCGAAAGCTCCGGGGAAGTCGGCGGGGAGGCGTGAGAGGAGTGAATTCTGTGCGGATCCTGTGACGAGCACACACCGGATGCCGCGGGAGAGGAGTGTCTCGACCATCTGTTGCGCCCCGGGCATGACGTCGACGTCGGGCTGTTCGGCGAAGTAACGTGCCTTAAGCGCGTAAAGCCGCTCGCACTCCTCGGGGGATGCGTCGCGGCCTAAGCGTTCGCGGAAAATCTGACGGATTGTGGCGGCTCCGGTCATTCCTTCGTAGCGGAAAAACTCGTCGACGGTGGCTGGTATGCCGAGCCCGGTGACCATGCGGTGCCACGCGCGGGCGTGGCGTGGCATGGAGTCGTAGAGGGTGCCGTCCATGTCGATGAGGGCTGCCTTAACGTGATGCGCCATCACTTCTCGCGCATGAAGATGTTGACGGGAGTGCCGGTGAAATCCCAGTTCTCGCGGATCTTGTTCTCAAGGAAGCGGCGGTAAGGCTCCTTGACCCACTGGGGGAGGTTGCAGAAGAAGATGAATGTGGGTACCTGGGCTCCCTTAAGCATGGTGACGTACTTGATCTTGATGTACTTACCTTTGTTGGCCGGGGGGGGATAGGCTCCGATTACTTCAAGCATGACCTCGTTGAGCTTGTGGGTGGGGACGATGCGCTGGCGGTTGCGGTAGACTTCGACGGCTGTCTCGAGGACGCGGTAGATGCGCTGCTTGGTGAGGGCGGAGGTGAAGATGATGGGGAAGTCGGTGAATGGGGCGAACCGCTCGCGGATGGTGGCTTCGAAGTGCTTGATGGCGGTCTGAGACTTGTCCTCGACAAGATCCCACTTGTTGACGCAGACAACGATTCCTTTCTTGTTGCGCTGGATGAGGGAGTAGATGTTGAGATCCTGAGCCTCGATGCCTCGGGTGGCATCGATCATGAGGATGCAGACGTCGGATGATTCGATGGCACGGATGGAGCGGATGACAGAGTAATACTCGATGTCCTCGTTGACTTTGGCTTTCTTTCGGATACCGGCGGTGTCGACGAGGTAGAAGTCGAATCCAAATTTGTTGTACCGGGTGTAGATGCTGTCGCGTGTGGTGCCGGCGATGTCGGTGACGATGTGCCGGTCCTCGCCGATGAAGGCGTTGATGATTGAAGACTTGCCGGCGTTGGGGCGTCCGACGATTGCGAAGCGTGGGATCCCGTCGAGGTGCTCTTCTTCGGCTTCGTCCTTTTCGGGGAGCTTCTTGACGACTTCGTCGAGGAGGTCGCCGGTGCCGTAACCGCTGACGGCGGATACGGGGTATGGTTCGCCGAGACCGAGGGAGTAGAATTCGGGGACGTTGTAGAGCCAGTCGTTGGAGTCGACTTTGTTGGCGACGAGGATGACGGGCTTGCGGGACTTTCGGAGAATCTCGGCAACGTGGTCGTCGAGGTCGGTAACGCCGTTCATTGCGTCGACGACGAAAAGGATCTCGTCAGCCTGCTCGATTGCAAGCTGGACCTGCTTGTTGATTTCGGATTCGAAGATGTCGTCGCTGTTGACGACCCATCCGCCGGTGTCGACGATGGAGAATTCCTTGCCGTTCCAGTCGACTTTGCCGTACTGGCGGTCGCGAGTGGTGCCGGCAGTGTCGTCGACGATTGCGGTGCGGGTCTGGGTAAGGCGGTTGAATAGTGTCGATTTGCCTACGTTGGGGCGTCCGACTATAGCTACGAGCTGTGACATAGACGTTGGGGGATTAGGAGTTGAGATGCAAAGTTAACTTAAAATCAGTTAAAAAGCAAATCATTCGATGTAGCCGAAGGCTTTGAGCTTGTTCTCGCGGTTGCGCCAGTTAGCCTCGACCTTGACGAAGAGTTCGAGGAATACTTTCTTCCCGAAGAATTTCTCAATGTCCTTGCGTGCCTCTGTGCCGACGCGCTTGAGCATCGATCCACCCTTGCCGATCAGGATGCCTTTCTGACTGTCGCGCTCGACGTAGATCACAGCCATGATGTGGATCGCACCTTCCTTCTCGTCGAATTTCTCAACGATGACTTCGGCTGAGTATGGGACTTCCTTATCGTAGTTGAGAAGGATCTTCTCGCGGATTATCTCGGTGACGAAGAATCGTGCGGGCTTGTCGGTGAGGGCGTCCTTACCGAAGTAGGGGGGGGAGGGGGGGAGGAGCTCGACGATGCGCGCCATGAGGTTGGCGACGTTGAAGTGCTCCTTGGCAGAGGTGGGGAATACCTCAGCCTTGGGGAGAAGTTCTTTCCATCGGTTGACGATGCCTTCAAGTTCGTCCTGCCCCTTGAGGAGGTCGATCTTGTTGATTACGAGGAGGACTGGAACAGTCTCCTTTGCCACGCGGGCGAGGAAGTCGGCGTTCTTGGTGGGATCCTCCACTACGTCGGTGACATAAAGGAGGATGTCGGCGTCGGTGAGGGCACCTTCGGAGAATTCGAGCATGCTCTCCTGAAGTTTGTATTTAGGCTTTAGGACACCGGGGGTGTCGGAGAAAACGATCTGATAATCGGGTGTGTTGACGATGCCTGTGATGCGGTGGCGTGTGGTCTGCGCCTTGGAGGTGATGATTGATACGCGCTCGCCGACGAGGTCGTTCATAAGAGTGGATTTTCCGACGTTGGGGTTTCCGACGATGTTGACGAATCCTGCTTTATGTTCGGTAGTGTTCATAGCAAAATGTAGGGTTAAATGGTTAGAAAAAACGGGTTGATACGTGAGGGACTGTACGCCATGCGGGGCATCCCGTCCATTCATAAAACAAAAATAGCACCTGAAAAGATGCTATTTTTGAAAAAAAAGTTGTGTAGAGATACAGGAATCGAAGTTGACGGAGGCGTCCCGCGCGGGATCAAAGATCCCAAATGAGGTACATCGCACCCCATGTGAATCCGGCGCCGAAGGCTGTGAGGACGATGCGGTCGCCTTTCTTGAGACGATCCTTGTATTCGTCGAGACAGATGGGAATTGATGCGGCGGAAGTGTTGCCGGTGTGCTCGATGTTGACGAGAACTTTCTCGGCGGGTACGCCGGCGCGTGAAGAGACGGCTTCTATGATTCGCATGTTAGCCTGATGCGGGACGAGCCAGTCGATGTCGTCGACAGAGAGGTTGTTACGCTCCATGATGGCGAGTGAGGAGGTGAGCATGTCGGTGACGGCATGCTTGTAGACGTGGCGTCCGTCCTGGAAAAGGAAGTGCTCACCAGCGTCGAGAGTCTCCTGACAAGCGGGGTGAACCGAACCACCAGCCTTCATGTAGAGGTGCTCAAGCCCGGATCCGTCGACATGGAAAACGGCATCCATCACGCCGACATTCTCCTCGGTGGGCTCAACGAGGACAGCAGCGGCACCGTCGCCGAAGAGGGGACAGGTGGAGCGATCCTGATAGTTGACCATAGAGGACATCTTCTCGGCACAAACGACTACTACTTTCTTTCGCAGCCCGGATTTGATGTAGGCAGCTGCGTCCTCAAGCGCCACGATGAAACCGGCGCAAGCAGCCTGAATGTCGTAGGCGTAGCAAGCGGAAAGACCGGTGCCGTGAGCGATTACGGAAGCAGTGGAGGGGAAACGGTAGTCGGGGTTGGAAGTGGCACAGATCAGAAGCTCGACTTCTTCGGGCTTAGTGCCTGTTGACTCGAGGAGACGATTGACAGCCTGAATGCCGAGGTAGGAAGAGCCGGTGCCCTCTTTCCTGAGGATGCGGCGCTCCTTAATGCCAACGCGTGTAGTGATCCACTCGTCGTTGGTGTCGACCATCTTCGAGAGCATCTCGTTGTCGAGAATGTCGTCGGGGAGGTAGGATGCGATACCTGAAATGCGAGCGTTAAGCATTAGATATTGGGATAAAATGATGCCTAAGGCTTACAGATTAGACGGCGGCGTTCTTCTCGATAGCGAGTCGGCCACGATAGTAGCCACATTCACCACATACGGTGTGATAGATGTGCCATGCACCGCAGTTGGGGCAAATAGCGAGGGTGGGCATTGCAGCTTTGTCGTGAGTACGACGCTTGGCGGTGCGGGTCTTTGATTGTTTGCGTTTAGGATGTGCCATTGTTGTTTTATATTATCTATTAGTTATCAAAAAGGGTCTCAATTGTTGTCGGACAGTCCTTTCAGTTTGTCCCATCGGGGATCGGACGGAGCATCGGCAGCAGAGTCGGTAGCAGCGGCGTCCATGTCGTCCATCTCGTCGATGAGCTGATTCTCAAGCTCGGCGTCCTCATCGTCGTTGGCGCGAGCGCGGTGCTTCTTGAGAAGGGCACTCATGGCGCGGTTGCACTTACCGAGGGGATGGACGTGCTTGATGGGGATAGCGAGTGTGACGGTGTCGTTGAGCATGTAGGCTACGTTGAGGTAGTTGTCGCTGAACGGAATTTCCAGAAGATCGTCGCTATCGTCGTTGTAGTCGTCGCCATACTTCACCATGATGTGATAGGTGGTGTCGATGGGGAAGTGGAGGTCGTCGAGACAACGGTCACAGAGAAGGACGACTTCACCGTTAATGACAAAGTTGAGATCATAGAAGTCATTCTTATGATTCACTGTGAGCGCCACGGCCAAGTCGGCGTCACGGATGTCATTGTTCTCCATGTTGACAAAGAACTGCTTGCCGAGGTGGTACTCAAAATTGTGTACACCCTCGGGCATGCTCTTCAACGGTAGCTTGAATTCTGAAAATTTACCCACTGTTGCTGTAGATTGAAAAAACTTTGCAAAATTAGATATTATCTGCAAGAAAATCAACTTTTTCTTAAAAAAAAAGAGGGAAGAGGGTTAGGAGTTAGGAGTAAGGAGTAAGGAGTTGAGAGATGGGAGATGGGAGATGGGAGCTGTAAGATGCTGGTTGTTAATTATTTGGTAAAAGATGGGTCCGGAGTTTTGCAGGAGGGGGTTGTGGGAATGCACGATGCATGATGCACGATTAGTGGGGTGCGGGGCGGGCGCGATTTATCTTGCTACGCAAGCGCTAAAGCGATAACGCGCCCCTACTATAAGGAAGGGCAAAATCCGGAGAATTTTTATATCAAGAAAAAATTGGTGCTTTTTTGACAGGTGGATGGGGGGATTCGGGTTGTAATTTTGCAGATAAATAGAGAACATTGACATTTTGGATGGATAGGAGAGGTGAATCAGGAGGGCTGGAGGGTGGCGAGGATTGCCTGGAGCTCCTGATCGGTGGCGGTGAGTCGGCGGCGACATTCGTCGATGAGGGCTGTGGCGCGGCGGGTGTTGGCTGCGAGGCGGTCGATGTCACATTCGTCGCTCTGCATGTTGCGGAGGATTGCTTCGATCTGTGCGATGGCTTCGTTGTAGGTGAGTTCGGAGACGGGACGATTGTCGGTGTTCATGGGGATGGGGGTGTTTTATTTGTTTTTGTGGGCGACGGACGTGATGACACCGTCGCGGAGCGAGGTGATGATTTCGGCTCCGTCGGGGATGAGATCGGGGGAGGTGACGGCATGACCGTCGACGCGGGTGATGGAGTAGCCGCGATTGAGGGTTGCCTGTGGCGAGAGGGCTTCGATGAGCTGGAGGCGGGAATCGAGACGCAGGCGGTGGCGGGAGATTACGGCGGCGGATGCGGCGGAGAGTGTGGCGGCAAGTGCATCAAGGCGTGCGCGGCGTGGAGCGATGCGGCGGGAACTGATGCCGCTGACGCCTGAGATGGCTGCTCCGAGGCGTGAAGCCTGGCGACGGAGAGAGTCGCGTGCGGTGAGGGGGAGGACGCCGTGGAGATAGGAAAGCTGCTCGCGTGCTCCGCCGATGCGCTCGGTGACGAGTCGGGCGATGGTGGAGGATAGGTCGCGGAGGCGGTCGAGTGCTGCTCCGGCGCGTGAGATGAGCCATTCGGCGGCAGCGGTGGGTGTCTTGACGCGGAGGCTTGCGACGTAGTCGAGGACGGTGACGTCGCGCTCATGACCGATGCCTACGATGACAGGGAGTGAGAAGCATGCGATGCGTGCGGCGAGGTCGTAGTCGTCGAAGGCAATAAGATCGGATGTGGCTCCTCCTCCACGGATGATGACTACGCCGTCATAGGAACCGGCGTCCTCTTCGATAGCGTCGAGTGCCTGAAGGACAGACGGAACGGTGCGCTCGCCCTGCATCACGGCGGGGAAGAGGCGGGTGGTGAACCGGAGGCGGCGGGAGTTGGAGTAGATCTGGTTGATGAAATCGCCGTAGCCGGCTGCCCCGGGTGCTGAAATGACGGCGATGCGCAGGGGAATGTCGGACCAGGGGAATTCGCGGTTGGCATCAAGAATACCTTCGGCCTTGAGGCGGGCAAGAATCTCGGCGCGGCGACGAACGAGGTCGCCCATGGTAAACTCGGGGTTGATGTCGGTGATGACGAGTGACAGTCCGAATACAGGGTGCATGGAGACTGAGGCGCGGACCATCAGGCGGATGCCGGAAGCGAATCTCTGTCCGGTGGCACTCTCGAAGCGGCGGGTCAGGACGGATGCCACGTTAGCCCAGATGATGCCGCGCGCCTTGGCAAGCTGGCGACCGGCCTCGTCCTTCTGCAGGAGCTCCATGTAGCAGTGGCCGCCACGGAAGGCTACGTCGGAAAGCTCGGCGGTGACCCATACGCCCTGAGTGGCGGGGGTGACGACGAGTCGGGCAATGAGCTGGTTGAGCTGCAGGAGTGTGACTGACTGCTCGGGAATGGAGGCTGACATGGCGGGCGGGGATGAAATCAGGGGACGGGCAGGGTCAGGGATGACTTGATCCATGGCTCGACACGAGAGAAATCGTCGGGGAGGAGGTAGCCACGCATCGTGTGGATGAAGGTGACGGTTCGTGAGGCGGGATCAAAGTTGGCGGTGGCGAGGATAAAGGGGAGTGAGTCGGCGACATCCGGGAGTGAGGCGAGCCCTTCGGGGGTGAGCCAGTCGGAGAATGAGGGATTGAGGGATGGCGCTGACTCCGCGGGGGTCCAGTCGGTACGGTAGAAGGAGATGCGGGAGTCGGGGAGGGGGGTGGCTACGGTGGAAATGACCATGAAAAGGGAGTCGGAGCCAACCTTGAGGGGATAGATGGAGTGCTCGCCGACGCCGGAGGTGGTGAATGAGATATGGACGGAGTCGAGGGCAGTAACGGTGCTTGAACCTCCGAGACGATTGCGGGTGGGGGTGGAACTACCGTTGAGGAAATACTCGATCATGTAGAGCTTGCCATACTCGTCGAACTGAGGGAACAGGGTGCGGGGGGCGGACGTGAACGCCCGGCGGGGGGATATCTGAGCAAACGCCGTCATGGTCATCCCTGCCATGACGGCGAGAATGACCATGAAAAGCGGACGGAATGTGGAAGATATTTTCATTCGTCGGGGGGGATGATTGTTTTTTATTTCTTGCGCTTGGCGCGTTTCTTAAACATTTCGTAGGGGTCGGTTGTGTCGTCGGCAAAAGTGTCGCGTGACTTACGTCCGGCAGCCTTGGCGTAGTCCTTGTCGGGGTCGGCGATCTCGCAGTAGAGCCGCTTTCCGAGGAAGTCGCCTCCAGTGAGAGCCTGGGCTACCCGGCGGGCGTCCTTCTTCTTAACGTCGAAGAGGGAATAGGCGGGAAGGAGGTCGATACGACCGACGTCGACGCGCTGTCCGGGGACGTTCTTATTGAGCATCTCGATGAGATTGCCTGCATAGAATCCGTCACGCTTGCCGACGTTGATGTAGAGGCGCTCCATGCCACGCTCGGCTGTACGTCGGTCCTTCTCCTTGTCGGTGAGATGGCGAGATTCGCCTTCCTTGCGGTCCTTCTTAGAGGGCTTTTCGTCGATGAAGTCGATCTTGGGTGCATCCTTATAATAGTCGAGGAGCCGGTTGAACTCAAGGGAGAGGATACGCTTGATCAGATCCTCGGAGGAGAGCCAGCCGAGCTTGCGGATGACTCCGGGGGTGTAGCGGTTCATCTCCTCTTCGTTGACCTGAACGCGCTCGATGCGGTCGGCGAGGGAGTAGAGCTGCTTCTCGATGATGTGCTCGGGGGTGGGGACGTCGCGGCGCTCGAATTTCTTGCCGATCTTCTTCTCGATCTCGCGTAGCTTGCCTTTCTCGCGGGAGTGGATGATGGCGACGGAAACGCCGGTCTTTCCGGCACGACCGGTACGACCGGAGCGGTGGGTGTAGACGGCAGAGTCGTCGGGGAGACCGAAATTGATGACGTGGGTGAGGTCGTCGACGTCGAGACCTCGTGCGGCAACGTCGGTGGCGACAAGGAGGGTGATGACGCGGTCGCGGAATTTCTTCATCACGATGTCGCGCTGCTGCTGAGAGAGGTCGCCGTGGAGAGCGTCGGCGTTGTAGCCGTCCTGGATGAGCTTGTCGGCAATCTCCTGAGTGTCGCGGCGTGTGCGGCAGAAGATGATGGCGTAGATGTTGGGGTTGTCGTCGGCAATTCGCTTGAGGGCAAGATATTTGTCGCGGGCGTTGACCATGTAGTAGACATGATGGACGGATGCGGCGCCTTCGTTGCGAGTGCCGATTACAAATTCCTCGTAGTCGTGCATGTAGCGCTTGGCAATCTTAGCGATCTCCGGGGGCATTGTGGCGGAGAACATGAGCATCTTGCGGTCGTCGGGGACTTTCTCGAGGATGGCGTTGATGGAATCAAGGAATCCCATGTTGAGCATCTCGTCGGCTTCGTCGAGGATGACGGTATGGACTCCGGAGAGGTCGACGACACCACGGTTGATGAGGTCAATGAGACGTCCCGGGGTGGCTACAATGATCTGGACGCCTTCGCGCAGGGCGCGGATCTGACTCTCGATGCTTGAGCCGCCATAGACGGGGAGAACGCGGAGTCTGTCGACGTACTTGGAGAAGTCGGCGAGGTCGCCTGCAATCTGGAGACAGAGTTCGCGTGTGGGGGAGAGGATGAGCGCCTGTGGCTGATTGTCGGCGGGGTTGATGCGCTGGATTACGGGAAGCCCGAATGCTGCGGTCTTTCCGGTGCCGGTCTGTGCGAGGGCAACGACGTCGCCGTAGTCGGCGGAGAGGAGGTGGGGTATGACTTTTTCCTGTACGGGCATGGCGCCTTCGAAGCCGAGCTCGCGGACGGCACGGCAGAGGGGCTGGGAAACGCCTAATTCTTCAAATGTCTTCATATCGGAGTGGGGTAGGTGTTAATAAAAAGATGATTATTCAGATATTTGCGGATCGGGGGAATATCGCCGGTCACGGAATAAGAACAACCCGACAGAAGGAAAAAGTTTAATGTGTTATAGATTTTTAAACACTATGAGGCTATCAAAGAAGCTATCAGAGAGAGAAGAATGTGGAGAAAGCGCGGGTGATGTAGACGTGGTCGATGGCGGCGGATGTCTCGCGGCAGGAGTGCATCGCCCATTGAGCGGCTCCCATGTCGACACCGCGAAGATCCATCTGTGCGGTGAGGATGTTGCCGAGGGTTGACCCTCCTGCTACGTCGCTGTGGTTGACGAAATACTGGAAGGGGACGTCGGCCTTGCGGCAGATTGATGCGAAAACGGCAGCGGAATCGGCGTCAGTCATGTACTTGCAGTTGGCGTTGATCTTTATGACGGGACCGCCTCCGGGGATGGGATGGTTGGTGGGATCCTGCTTCTCGGGATAGTTGGGGTGGAGAGCATGCCCATTGTCGGCAGAAATCATGAATGATGCTGCGATGGCGCGGAGGAAGGACTCTTCGTTGCCCCCGAGCGCCGTTACGACACGAGAAAGGAGGTCGCGGAGGACGGGGGATGCGGCACCCTGTTTGGTGCCGCTGCCGGTCTCCTCGTTATCAAAGATAGCCATCACTCGGGTGACAGGGCAGGGGGCGTCGGCTGTGGAGAGGAGGGCGGTGAGAGCGGCGTGAGCCATCGCAAGGTCGTCGATGCGTCCGGAAGACAGGAATTCGTGGTGGACGCCTACGAGAGCCGCCGGTGTGGTGTCGAACAGCGTGAGGTCGAAGTCGAGGATGTCGGAGGGGTCGACTGAGAGCTGATCGGCAACGAGGCGCAGCAGGAAATCGTCGGCTGACATATCGGCGGTGAGGCGTGCGATAACGGGCAACATGTCCTTCTGGCGTGAAAGGGGGTTGCCATCGTTGACGGCACGGTTGTAGTGGATGGCGAGGTGTGGGATGGTGAGGAGAGGACGGTCGAAGCGTACGAGACGGGAGTCGGGGTGGAGGGGATCGTCGGTACGGATAATGACTCTGCCGGAGATGGAGAGGGGACGATCGAACCAGGTGTAGAGGATCGGGCCGCCGTAGACTTCGGTGTTGAGCTTCAGGATACCGCCTTCGGTGAGCATCTCGGGGTGGGGCTTGATGCGGAATCCGGGGGAATCGGAGTGGGCGGAGATGATGTGGAATCCGAGATGTGGATCGGCTGTGCCTGCGACGAATGCGAAGATGGCAGATCCGTTCTTTATGACATAGTAGCGTCCGCCGGGTGTAATGGACCATGCGTCGACGGGATCGAGGCGTGAGAAGCCGGCAGCGTCGAGGCGTTCGGCAATTGTGCGGACGGCGAAGAAATTGCAGGTTGATGCGTCAAGAAACGACATCAGATCGGTAACGACAGGCGAATTTTTCATGGGAAGGGGGGAGTGGGGATGAGTTGTTATCGGAGGGGAAAGTATCATCAGGGGTCTCTGAGACCTCAGAGCTCTCTGACTCCTCTAAGATCTCAGATGAGTCAGGGTTTTCAATATCAAGAGGAACGGGGAAGATGGAATCAGAAACTGCGGGGAGTGCAGTGACAGAGTCGGGGAGAATGCCGATTGAGTCGGGGAGGATACCGGCAGCCCGGAGTGAGTCGAGACGTGCGGCTACGGAATCGAGAGCGGCGGGGAGGGAGTCGGTTGCCACTAAGATAGAATCGGACCGCAGGGAGAGGGAGTCGGGGACGGCACGGAGTGAGTCGGGGATTGCCGGAGGCTCGGGACGCGGGACGGAGATGACGCGGCGACCGGGGGGGACTTCCTTGACGCGGGTGGAGGCGTCGGGGGAGACTGCTTCCATTGATGATGAGGCTCTGCCTACTTCCTGTTCGGGCTGGGCGAGGAGGGCAAGCATCTCTTCGGAGACATTGAACACGTCGTCGGGACCGGTGGGGCGCAGAGATGCGTACCACTTGAACTGCGGGAGGAAGAAGATGCTCTTCTTGGCAAGGTAGAGGGGGGTGACGGTGCCGCTTACCTGAGGCCAGACCTTAAGACGCTCGATTGTCTTTTCGCCGAAGTCGGCGGCGAGGTAGCTGCTTTCAAGAGATGCTACCTTGTTGATGGTGGAGTCGGCTTCCTCGGGGAAGTTGATAGCCTGAACGGATCCATTGACGTCGAGATGGCGTAGGGTGCCATTCTCAAGGTAAGCGATCATCTCTCGTCCGGTGAGCTGATTGTAGTAGCCGGGTTCGATCTCCTCAGCCATGAATCCGAAGCGGGGGAGAGTGGCGCGGTCGGCGGTGGAGTCGTTGAGGTGGACGGTGATCTGGTTGCCGAAAATCTGGCGGTTGTCGCTCCATACGACGGGGTGGCGATCCATGTAGAGCATGGAGTCGATCTGTATGAAAGTCAGGGAGTCGCACAGTCCCTGGAGGTCGGAGCGGTAGAAGCGGACGCGTGGGTTGACAACGAGATGGTGGGTGGAGTCGGCGGCGACAGCGGTCGTGTCGGTGAGAGGAAGCTCGGGGAGGTAGACCTTGAATGCGCGGATGGTGTCGCCGTGGAGGTAGAGCGTATCGGCGCCTGAACCGTATTCCTTGGCGAGAGCGTGACCGGTGACAAATGCCGAGTCGGTGAGCTGGTTGACAAATCCGTAGTCGCCGTAGAGAGTTACGGAGCGTGCGGAGTCGGTGATGATCATGTTGCCGTAGCCGTGGCCGTATCCGGCGTCACGGTCGTAGAAAAGGGTGTCGGCGGTGAGTGTGTTGCCCTGCTCGGTGACGACGAGAGAACGGTCGTAGAGGTCGCCGGTGTTGTTGGCGGTGTTGTAGACGCCGTTGGATGTGAAGATTACGCCGTCGGCGGTGACTATGCGGCTGAAGCATGATAGGACGGCGAGGCGGGTGTCGGTGTTGTAGTTGAGTGTGTCGGTGAAGATGTCGAGCGTGTCGGATTCGCCACGGGCGTTGAGGTGGACGCGGTTGTAGAAGTTGGCATCCTTGGTGGAGGGGCTGTACTCGCCTTCGACGGAAGTGAGGGTGTTGGAGGGGTCGGTGAGTGTGCCCCACGCTTCGTAGTAGCCGAGCTCGATGGCGAGGTCGTAGAAGAACTCGTCGGTCTCGAGCATAACGTCGCGGTTGATAAGCCGGACTTTCTTCCCGGGATAGGCGTAGAGGATGGCAAGTTCGGAGGGTCCGTCGTAGGTGAGGGAGTCGGCGTAGACGAAGAGGGTGTCGCCCTGCTCCATGCGTACGTTGCCGTAGGCGCGAAGGGAGTTGTCGCCGTAGAAGTGGGCGCTGTCGCAGTACATGAACATATCCGCCTTCCGGAACATGACGTCGCCCACGAGAATCTGGAATGTGTCACGCTCGGTGGCGAAAAGTCGGTCGGCGCGTTCAAGGAAAACGCGGTTGCCGGCGTGACGATCCTCGCGAGGAATCGATGGGGCGATGGCGGAGGTGTCGGCCGGGAGAGTGGATACGGGCTTGGGGTCGGGCCTCAGGGGGACGAGAGAGGGGATGGAAGAGGCTGCGACGGCAAGCGCCACCACTGCCGAGATGAGCAAGCCGGAGAAGCGTCGGGGCGATGAAGAAGAATGGTGGTGATGCCGCTGAGGGGACATAATCATTTCTTGATCTTAGTCCAGTCGTAGCGGAAATCGCAGTCAGCCCAGCCGTCCTCGATCTTGACATAGGTGTCGGCGATCTTCTTAGAAAGCCAGTCCTTGATTTTCTTCTCGCGAAGAGAGTTCTCGTACATGGTCTTGACAAGCTGGAAGTCGTCGGCGAAGTTGGCTTTGTGGGCTTCGATGCGGTTGGTGAGCTTAACGATGGCGACGATGTCGCGTGAGCGACGTCCGTCCTTCATTATGAATGGCTTGGAGATCTCGCCGGGCTGGAGGTTGCTGACCTGTATGGCGACTTCCTGGGGAAGCTGCGACATTTCCCATCGAGAAGTGCCGTCGCCACCGTCCTCAACCTTGTTGAACATGATTCCACGGTTCTTGCGGGTGTCCTTGTCCTGTGACAGGAAAGCCGCGTCCTCGAATGTGAATTTGCCGTCGACGATGTCGGCGCGGATAGAGTCGAGACGTGCGAGAGACTTGCGCAGATCCTCGTCGGAGACTTTGGGCTGGAGGAGGATGTGGCGGGTGTTGACGCGGTCGCCGCGCTTTTCGATGAGCTGGATAATGTGGTAGCCGAAAGTGGTCTCGACGACACGGGAGCTTTTCTTGGGGTCGTTGAGGTTGAATGCTACGGCAGCGTACTCGGGCTCGAGTGTGCCTCGCCCCATGAAACCAATCTCACCGCCACGTGTGGCAGTAGCCTGATCCTCGCTGTAGAGGATGGCGAGTGTGGAAAAGTCCTGCTCGCCATTGTTGACCTGATCGGCGTAGTTGCGGAGACGCGCCTTCACGTCCTCGATCTCCTGACGGGGAATGGCGGGGTTGAGGGTGATGATCTGGACCTCAACGAGGGTGGGTACGGATGGAATTGAGTCGGGGGGGAGGGAATTGAAGTATCGGCGGACGTCGGAGGGTGTGGACTTGATTCCGTCGGTAAGAGATTTCTGGACCTGCTGTACGCGATAGTTGTTGCGCATGTCCTGAGCGAGCTGCTCGCGGAGCTCGGGGAGCGGCTTGCGGAAGTACTCCTCAACTTTCTCCTTGGACCCGAACTGAGTGACGTAGTTGTTGATGGTCTGATCGACGGATGACATTACCTGAGACAGGGGGACGTCGATTGTGTCGATGTCCGCCTGATGGAGGAAAAGCTTCTCGATGGCGAGGTTCTCGGGGACGAAGCAGTAGGGGTCGCCGGAGATTGCGACGCGACGGAATAGCATTTCCTGGTAGGCGTCCTCGATTTCGCTCTTATAGATAGGCTGGTCGCCGATCATCCATGCCACTTCCTCGACGATATTGTTCTGAGCGAAGGAAGTGAAAACCGAGAAGGCGATAGCGACGGCAGATACGAAGCTGCGGATTTTGCTGTAGAATTTCACGTTGGGGATATGATAAAATTGGTGAAGACAAGGGATAATTACGCAAAATTACTAATAATAGGCAAGATGGCAAAAAAATGTGGGATTTTAGCATTTTTTTGCGGAAAAAGCGCGGTCAGACGGATGGCAAATTGCTTGAAAAATAAAAAAAACGATGCGAAAATCTCTTTTTCGTTGAGGCGAGGGGTGAAAAGTGCCATTAAATTCGTAAATTTGCGCATCTCTCCCCATAACTCATTCTTCGCGAGTCCTAATCTTGCTGATAACGACCTCGAATTTTATAATAAACTTATTCCCGAAAATTATATATCACATTCAAAGAACATAAAACCATAACGATGAAAAAAGTGCTATTACTCGGCTCGGGAGCCTTAAAGATAGGTCAGGCGGGCGAGTTTGACTATTCAGGATCCCAGGCTCTGAAAGCTTTGAGAGAAGAAGGCATAGAGTCGGTGCTGATCAATCCGAATATCGCGACGATCCAGACGTCGGAAGGAGTGGCTGACCGCGTCTATTTCCTGCCGATCACGCCTGAATTCGTGGAAGAAGTGATCAAGAAAGAACGTCCGGACGGCATATTACTCGCCTTCGGCGGTCAGACCGCTCTCAACTGCGGCACTCAGCTCTATCTTGACGGGACACTCGAAAAATACGGAGTAAAGGTACTTGGCACGTCGGTAGAGGCAATCATGATCACGGAGGACCGCGATCTGTTCGTGAAGAAACTGAATGAAATCGACGTGAAGACGCCGGTGTCGCAGGCAGTGGAAAATCTGGAGGACGCCCTTGAGGTGGCTCACAGAATCGGATATCCGGTGATGGTGCGTTCGGGCTACGCCCTCGGTGGCTTAGGCTCGGGCATCTGCACGAATGACAAGGAATTCATCACTCACTGCGAAAGCGCACTCGCCTATTCCCGTCAGATCCTTGTGGAAGAATCGCTGAAGGGCTGGAAGGAGATAGAATTCGAGGTGATCCGCGACTCGTCGGATCTATGCTTCACGGTGGTGCCGATGGAGAACTTCGACCCGCTGGGTATCCACACCGGGGAGAGCATCGTGGTGGCGCCGATCGTGTCGCTGAGCCCGGAACAGATCAAGATGCTTGAGGATATAGCCACGCGCGTGGTGCGACACATCGGCATCGTGGGCGAGTGCAACATCCAGTACGCTTTCAACGCCGAGACGAACGACTACCGCATCATCGAGATCAACGCGCGCCTGAGCCGTTCGTCGGCACTTGCCTCGAAGGCTTCGGGCTATCCGCTGGCATTCGTGGCAGCGAAACTTGCGCTGGGCTATACGCTTGATCAGATAGGAGAGCCCGGCACACCGAATTCGGCAGCCAAGGCACCGTCGGTGGATTACATGATCGTGAAGATTCCGCGCTGGGACCTTTCGAAATTTGTCGGTGTGGACCGCGAGATCGGCTCGTCGATGAAGTCGGTGGGCGAGATCATGTCGATAGGCAAGTCATTTGAAGAAATAATCCAGAAGGGCCTGCGAATGATCGGCCAGGGCATGCACGGATTCGTGGGTAACACGGATCTACACGTGGATGACGTGGAGCATGCGCTGACGCATCCGACCGACATGCGTATCTTCGCCATCGCGCAGGCACTTGAGGAGGGATATACTCCTGAAAAGGTGGCTGAACTGACAAAGATCGACATCTGGTTTATCGAGCGGCTCGCCAATATCGTGCGCTTCTCGCACAAGCTCCGCGACATGGGGGGCACCGTGGAAGATCTTGACAAGGAGACGATGCTCGAGGCAAAGCGCCTGGGATTCTCGGACTTCCAGATCTGCCGCCTTGTGGAGAATCCGACGGGCAACATGGAAGCCGATGTGCTCCGCGTGAGAAACCGCCGCAAGGAGCTCGACGTGACGCCGAGAGTGCGCCGCATCAACACCGTGGCATCGGAATATCCCGAGCTGACGAACTATCTCTACGTGACTTACGGCGCGAAGGAGAATTCGATACCTTACGATTTCAACTCACACAATAACATCATAGTGCTCGGCTCGGGCGCCTACCGCATCGGAAGCTCGGTGGAATTCGACTGGTGTTCGGTGAATGCCGCCACCACGTGCCGCAAGCTCGGCTACAAAGCAGTGATGATCAACTACAATCCGGAGACAGTGTCGACGGACTACGATATGTGTGACCGCCTCTACTTCGATGAACTCAGCTTCGAGCGCGTAATGGACATCATCGATCTGGAGATCCCCCGCGGCGTGATAGTGAGCGTGGGCGGTCAGATCCCGAACAATCTGGCAATGAAGCTCTATCGCCGTCATGTGCCTGTGCTGGGAACGTCGCCGGTGTCGATCGACCGTGCCGAAAACCGCCACAAATTCTCGGCAATGCTCGATCAGCTCGGTATCGACCAGCCCCGCTGGAAAGAACTTACGACCGAGGATGAAATCCATGCCTTCGTGGAGGAAGTGGGCTTCCCGGTGCTTATACGTCCGAGCTACGTGCTATCGGGTGCTGCAATGAACGTCTGCTACGACTATGACCAGATGCACCGCTTCCTGAGCCAGGCGGCGAAGGTGTCGAAGGAATATCCGGTGGTCGTGTCGGAGTTCCTGCAGAATGCAAAGGAGATAGAATTTGACGCCGTGGCACGTAACGGACAGATAGTGGAATATGCAATTTCGGAGCATGTGGAATTCGCGGGTGTCCATTCAGGCGACGCAACTCTTGTGTTCCCGGCACAGAAGATCTACATGGCAACGGCACGCCGCATCAAACGCATAAGCGCCAGAATAGCCGAAGCGCTGAACATCTCCGGTCCGTTCAACATCCAATACCTTGCGAAGGACAACTACGTGAAGGTGATAGAATGTAACCTGCGTGCATCGCGTTCGTTCCCGTTCGTGAGCAAGGTGCTGAAAAAGAACTTTATCGAGACGGCGACGCGCATCATGCTCGGCGAGAAGCCGGATGTGGCAGATACGTCGACCTTCGACATCGACTATATCGGAGTGAAGGCGTCGCAGTTCTCGTTCGCGCGTCTGCACAAAGCGGATCCGGTGCTTGGCGTAGACATGTCGTCGACGGGTGAAGTGGGCTGTCTGGGCCGCGACTTCGATGAGGCGCTCCTGAACGCAATGATCTCCGTGGGACATCACGTGCCGAAAAAGGGCGTGCTTGTCAGCTCGGGCGATACCCGCGGCAAGGTGGACATGCTTGACGCCTGCCGTCTGCTCGACTCGCGCGGCTATGCGATCTATGCCACCCCTGGCACCGCGGCTTTCCTCGCCGATAACGGCGTGAAGGCAACGGAGGTGTGCTGGCCGGATGAGGAGGGACTCTCTGTGCTCGACATCATCGGAGACCATACCGTGGACTTAGTGATCAATATCCCGAAGAACCATACGAAGCGCGAGCTAACGAACGGATACCATATCCGCCGTCATGCTATCGACCACAACATTCCTCTGCTGACGAACGCGCGTCTGGCACAGGCTTACGTGAAGGCTTTCGTGAGCCGTCCGGTGGAGTCGATCGGCATCACTTCGTGGCAGGAGTATTAATAAAACTTGTAATAAAAAAGTTCAGGCGGCGTGTCGTTCTTTCGACACGCCGCCTGATTTATTTTCGAGAGCCGGGAATCAGAGGGAGATGCGGAGTGTGGGGGAGATGGGATCGGGGCGGGGAGTGGAGGCGGGAAGGGTGACGAGGAGTCCGTCGGGGGTGGAGCGGTGGCGGAGAGAACGCCCTCCGAGGAGGCGGACACCTTTGACCTTGACGCCCTTAAGAGACGTGATGAGGACTTCATCGGTCTCGGGCCACGCCATGAGATGGGCATAGAGGGTGCGGGGACCCTTGGTGGTGAAACGAATGTCGGCGGCAGTGTAGGGTGTGTCACGACCTTCGTTGAATCCGGGACCGTCGAGAGGCTTGCCGGTGAGGGTGGATGGACCTTCGCCGAATGTGACTGACCACGGGCGTGTGCCGTAGATGCCTTCGCCGTTGACATCGAGCCATGACTTGATTCCGGCGAGAATGGCTTTCTCCTTTTCGTCAATGGATCCGTCGGCGCGGACAGGAACGCTGAGGAGCATGTTGCCGTTCTTGCTCACGATGTCGACCAACATTCCGATGACTGTGGCGGGGGATTTGTAGCCGTCGCGCTCGTAGAGGGCGCGGTCGTAGTGCCAGTTGCCGAGACATGTGCACGTCTGCCACGGAGAATCGAGGGCGGAATCAAGAACTCCTTTCTCAACATCCCAAACGAGCGCCTTCTGCATCTCGGGCGTAAGCTTTTTGGCAAATACGACAGCGTTGAGGTCGCCACCGTGACGGGCGGCGTTGGAATTATAATAATGAGCGATGACGTCGAGACCGGTGGAGTCGACGGGCCAGAACGGGGCAAAGCTGTCGTCGAAATAGATCAGGTCGGGGTTGTAGCGCCCGATCATGTCGGCCGTACGGTTGAAGAAATTGTCGAGATAGTCGGGGGTGGGGCGTGCGGTTCCTTCGGTCCAATCCCACCAGTTGTCGTCGGCGGGTCGGCTGATGGCATGATTCTGGACGTAGAGTTCCTGAGGGTCGAGACCTTCCCACCATTTGCCTTTTCCGTCCTCCTTGGTGAGCAGACGGGCGTCGTAGGAGACGCCTGAGAGGGGACCTGTGGCGTCGGCACCCTGGGCAGTCTCGTACCAGGTCCAGGCGTGGGCGGAGTGGATGCTTACGCCGAAGGGGAGCCCATTACGACGAGCCGCAGCCTCCCATTCGGCAAGGACATCCCGGCGAGGACCGATGTTGACGGAGTTCCAGGGCTGGAAGGCGCTGTCCCAAAGGTCCATGTTGTCGTGATGATTGCCCATCGCCATGAAATAGCGGGCACCGACATTCTTGTAAAGTTGGACGAGGCTATCAGGCTGCCATGCGGGGGCTTTCCATTCGTTCATTATCTCCATGAATCCCTCCTCGGAGGGATGACCGTAGTTGTTGAGATGATGACGATAGGCGTGGCTGCCCTGCTCGTACATTCCGCGGGCGTACCAGTCGCCGGCTTCGGGCTGGCACTGGGGACCCCAATGTGCCCAGATGCCGAATTTGGCGTCGCGGAACCATTCGGGAACCTGACGCTGCGAGAGGGACTCCCATGTGGGCTCGAATTTTCCTTCGGCAGCCGGCATCCTCCGGGCAGAGAGATTGAATGACGTGATGCCACAGACAGCAATGGCAAGAAGGCGAATACTTTTCATGGTGCAGGAATGAATAAGGATTGGGTGAAAAATACGGGAATCAGTGGCGCGACATGATGGATAGGACGAGTCGGTCGGTCTCGTTCATGGCGTCGCGTCCGATGGACGTGAGATTGTGGATCGTGACGTCGACATCGTCGTCGACGATACCTTCAGCCGACGTGACACAGCGGTCGTTCATAGCCATGAGGGATGAAAGGATGGCAGTGCTGACGCCGGAAGCGATCTTGAGAGAGCAAGCGGGCTTGGCACCGTCGCAGATCATGCCGGTGAGGTTTGCGATCATGTTCTTGACGGCGAAGGTGGCGTGGCGGAAGTCGCCTCCCATGAGATAAACGAGTGCGCAGGAGGCACCGGTGGAGGCGACGACGCAACCGCAGAGTGCGGAGAGGCGTCCGAGGCTCTGCTTGATGTAGATGGAGGTGAGGTGGGCGAGGGCGAGAGCGCGGATCAGGGTGGGTTCGTCAGCCTTGATCTCCTCGGCGTAAGCCACGACGGGCATTGTGATTGTGATACCCTGGTTGCCGCTGCCGGAATTGGACATGACGGGGATTTTCTCGCCAGCCATACGGGCGTCGCAGGCGGCAGAAGTGTAGGCGATCATGTGGGAGAAAGTGGTGTCGCCAAAGAAAGCACGACCGTTGTTGAGGATGGTGGATCCGACAGAGTGTCCCATGTCGGATGCGAGGGCGGCACGTGCGGCGGCACGGTTGAGGTCGCGCGCCTGCAGGATAAATGAAATCTCGGAGAGGGGGGTGGTCATGGCATACTCCCAGACGGTGGCGAGGGTCAGCTCAGGGTCAGTGGCGTCGGCGTCGGCATCGTCGTCGCTGCATCCGGCGGCGTCGGAAAGGCTGAAAAGAGTATCGGAATTACGCTCGACGAGGATGAATCGGGTGTGGCCTCCTGAGATGACGGCGCGGGCGGAATCGGATCCCGCAGAGACCTCAGCCGTGATGTGGAGCTTGGATGGGGCGTCGGGATCGTGGGAGACGGAGATGGCTCCGTCGGCAATCATCTTCTTGCCGATCTCCACAGCCTGGGGATTGACGTCGCGGAGGACTTCCAATCCCAGTTCGGACTTCCCGACAATGGCACCGAGAGCGACGGCGATCGGGAGCCCAATCATTCCTGTGCCGGGGATTCCGACTCCCATAGCGTTCTTGAGGACGTTGCCGGACAGGGATACGGAGATACGATCGGGGCGGGTGCCGAGAGCTTCTGTTGCGCGTGCGACGGCAAGTGCGACAGCGACGGGTTCGGTGCAGCCGATAGCCGGGATGACTTCGCGGCGGATGAGTGCGGTGATGGAATGACGGAGATTGTCGGGTAGCATCGTGATAAGAGATGGATTAATGGTTGATGAGACGTGAAATCTGACGGGCGAAGTGGCGTCGGGTGACATCGGCATTAAGATGTTTCTGCCATCGCTCGAATGCATGAAGGCGCATAGCCGAAGAGTCGGCGTAGGCATCGATGAAAGGGGACAGGCGGTCGACAGCGGAGTCGACAGGATGGGCCGGGTCGACGAGCAGTCCGGATTCGTAGTCGATGACTGCGTCGCGACATCCGGGGATGTCGGAGACAATGGCGGGGACACCATAGCTGAGAGCCTCGACCACAGCAATCGGCAGCCCGCCCTCGCTCTCGCTGAGAAGGAGGAACCAATCAACAGGCTCTGAGGCGTAGATGCGGTGGACGCGGTCGTTGGGCTGTTCGCCGAGTAGACGTACAATTAGGTTGGACGGAGCAGAGGCAGCCCGGCGGTGGAGGGGGAGAAGCTCGGACGAGGATCCTCCAAGATGAATCCACTTGAACTCGACAGCCGGGAATCGCCGCGCGAGGCGGATCATCAGCTGGAGGTTGAGGTGGACACGCTTACCGGGATGGACGCGGGAGACGCTCATAATTGTGATGCGCTGAGCCGAATAGGGATGGGGGATGGCGAGACGCATCGGTTCGGGCTTGCGGGAGCCGAGGATGCGATGATTGATGTGAGCGGCTGCTTCGGGGTAGCGCGCCTGAGCGAAACGGGAGGCGTCGGGGCTTGCGGTGTAGAGTCGAGCCATTGTGGCGATGGACATGTCGCGGAAGCGGCGGACGCGGAACTGGAGGTGAGTGTCGTAGATGTCGTGACCGTGGGCGCATGAGACGAGAGTGGCCCGGGGGAACCACTGACGGATGGCAATGGCGGCTGCCTCGGTGATGTGATCCCACCAAAACGTGTAGAGCAGCGTGGATGCCGGGTCGAGCGAATAGCGGGCGAAGAGCCGCCGGATATTAGCGGCTACGGCGAGACGGTTGTCGGCCATCGACCATGCACGGAAGAAGTCGGCGGGGGATGAGATATCTGCCCGGGATCGCCAGAGGTCACGCAGGACACGTGGGGAGAAGAGGCGGGGGATGCGGAGGAGGGG
>CAMWPM010000024.1 GCA_947176235.1 uncultured Bacteroidales bacterium
TTTTTGCAAAGGTAAGAATTTATATACTAAACACAGCTTTTTTACTATGCGCCGTATTATGGGTCAGCTGCAATCCCTCCGCCTCCCCCTTTATTCCGATGTAATCCGCACCGGAATTCTGATATAAAAAATAAAAAGGCGTCACTCTTGAGAGTGACGCCTTTATTTTTCGCGCGCGGCACAACACCACGCTTTTCGGTCGTTACTTCAGGCGAGCCTGAATAGCTGCGGTAGCCTCCTCATAGCCCGGCTTGGCAAGAAGCGCGAACATATTGCGCTTGTAAGCCTCCACACCCGGCTGATTGAACGGATTCACGTCAAGCATATAGCCGCTGATGCCGCAAGCCTTCTCGAAGAAGTAAAGGATTTCGCCCAGATAACCCTCCGTAAGAGCAGGAATCGTGATGCGCAGATTGGGCACATTGCCGTCGATGTGAGCGATGCGCGTACCCAGCTCAGCCATCTTGTTCACCTCATCCACTCTCTTGCCGGCAATATAGTTCAGGCCGTCCAGATTAGCTTCATCCGTCGGGATCACCACAGTGTTGTTGGGAGCCTCCACCGAGATCACGGTCTCGAAGATCGTGCGCTCACCCTCCTGGATCCACTGACCCATGGAGTGAAGGTCCGTCGAATTGTCCACGGCAGCCGGGAAAATGCCCTTGCCGTCCTTGCCCTCGCTCTCGCCGTAGAGCTGCTTCCACCATTCGGCGAGATAATGGAGCTTCGGATTATAGTTTACGAGAATCTCGATCTTCTTGCCGGCGCGATAGAGAGCGTTGCGGGTCATTGCATAGAGCTCGGCGGTGTTGTACTCGCCGGCATTGCGGGTGAACTCCTCCATATTCTTGGCGCCCTCCACCAGAGCCTTGATGTCAAATCCGGCTACGGCGATCGGAAGCAGACCCACAGGAGTCAGCACCGAGAAGCGGCCGCCCACATTGTCATCGATCACGAAGGTCTTGTAGCCTTCCTCGGTGGCAAGCTGGCGCAGTGCGCCCTTCTTGGCGTCCGTGATCGCTACGATGCGCTTCGATGCCT
This sequence comes from uncultured Bacteroidales bacterium, assembly GCA_947176235.1. Classification (GTDB taxonomy): domain Bacteria; phylum Bacteroidota; class Bacteroidia; order Bacteroidales; family Muribaculaceae; genus CAMWPM01. Next base: position 1,042 of record CAMWPM010000024.1, read on the forward strand.
CTGCTTTGCCAAGCTGCTTCTCAAGCTGCTCTTTCAGCAGACGGAAAGCGATCGCAGGCTCGGTTGTTGTTCCCGACTTCGAGATCACTATGATGCCGAATTTCTTGTCGGCGAGATAAGCCTGCAGTTCATGCAGATAATCCTCGCCGATATTCTGTCCGGCAAAGATCACCTTCTGATTCTTGTCAAACGAATTGCTCAGCGCCTCGATCACGGCTTTGGCGCCAAGATAGCTGCCGCCGATACCGATTGCCACCACTACCTCACAGTCCTTGCGGAGCTGCTCGGCGGTATCCTCGATGTCTTTGATGAGATTGATGCCCATTGTCGAAGGCAGATTCACCCAGCCCAGGAAGTCATTGCCGGCGCCGGTGCCGTTATTAAGCTTGTCGAGAGCTGCGTCAGCCTCGCCGCGGAGAGCGTTCACGTCAGCCTCGCTGATCACATTGCCGAGAGCCCCGGCGATGTCGAGAGTGATTGTTTTCATAAGCGTTTTGGGAGTTACGTATTATTTGATTTAAATGTTGATTCCATTCATCTGCACTTGCTCCGGTTTCTGCGTTTTTTCAGCCGGCTTTCATTCTATGCCGAAAAAATTTAACCTAAACAACGCATATCATCTGCAAATTTACATATTTCTCCCAATACAACACACCAACCCGCCCAAAAGAAATCCCCCCGCCCGTTAATTTTTCCAAATACCGTGCTTGAACGTTTATTTCTTCAGCGACAACGTCACCAGGAACTCTCGCCCGCGCAGATACCGCCGGCTCTCGTATGCCGACAGCTCACTGTAGGTCACGTAATTGTACATCCGCCGGTCAAGCACATTGCTCACACGCCCCGACAGCTCCAGACGCTTCGACAGACGGTAGACGATCTTCGTGTCCACCAGCACCACACTCTTGCTCCTCGAAGGCGTCAGGTCATTGCTGTAATGATCCATCATGATGCGCCACGACCACTTACGGTGAGGACGCACGTCGATGTCCAAATCGTTGCGCAGACTCCCCAGCCACGCCTCCTTCCGCCCGTTCATCGCAAGGCGGCTCCGGCTGTAATCCATGCGGTACTCGATGTCAAGCCACCGCATCGGCGACAGACTCAACGTTCCGCCCGCACCCCACGACGCGCTCGTCGAGTTCACGGGATTCATCTCGTTGAGCAGACGCGACTCCGACCGCGAGTAATTGCCCCGGATCTTCACGCTCCCGCGCATCACGTTGATCGTCTTCCCCATGTCGCCCGAAGCCCCGAATCCCCTTCCCTTGCTGTGCGTCGACGAGTAGCCGTACGTCACGTAGTCGCCCGAAAGAACCTGCGCCATCGTGTAGGGACGGTCACTCCAGTTGTGCGACACACGGGCGTTGAAGAAAAGTCCGCGGCGAGGCAGCTTATACCGCACGTCCGCACCCACGTTCTGCGACGTCGTGGTGTAGAACTCCTCCACGCCTTGTCGCAGCGTGCGGTAATCGGTCATCACAAGCCCCGGCTGAATCATCCCCAGACTCATCGGCGAACGTCCCGCCCCGCCGTACATTCCCACTTCCACTCGTTTGCTCGGCTTCCAGTTGACACTCAACGACGGCGAAAACGTAAATTCCGTGCGGTTGGCAAGCGCCTTGTTGAATCCGTAGTGCGTCAGCGTCATCGGCAGTGACAGATTCATGTTGACTCTCCCTTTCCAGTATTCCAGCCGCGGGCGGGCGAGCAGAGCCACGTAGTCGGTGCTCACCACGTTCTCCAGATCCTCCCCTCCGGCATGCGTCACGCCTGTCAGATTGGAGTGCATCGACCGCCAGTAGCCTTTCACCCCCGCTTCCATCCCGACGCTAACACGCTTGATCGAGAACGCGAACTCCGCGCTTTCGCGGGTGTAGAACGCATGTTCCCCCACGTGTTGCCTCACTCTCCCGCCCTCCGGCTCGCTCGTCACCGTAAGCGTCTGCGGCAGCGATTCCCACTCGTTGGCGCTATGGAACGTCACGAGGCGGTTCCCTCCGAAGCGCTTGATCATCTTGAGCTTGTTCGACACGTAATAGTCAGGCAGATCTGCACTCTGCGTGTTGTCGAGCGATCCGGTCACGCCGAGTCGTGCGTCGTTGAGTCCCACATCGGCAGTCAGCGTGTTGTTGACGAAAGCGGTGCGGGCATTGACTTCGTATGTCACCCTTGCTGAGATCTGATGATCATGCTCCACGCCCCGGCGATCCTCGGTCACCGCCTGTTCCCCGCCGTCATTAAGATAGTAGGTCGTGATTCCCTCCCCACGCGTCGCTATCCGGTTGAAGGCATAATCCACCTGTGCCTTCACTTCTCCCGTGCTGAGCTTCCACAGTGCGTTGGTCGAGAGCATCGCCGAGCGGTTGAAGATCGTGCGCGACTGGCGCAGATTCGGCACCCCGGGCATATCCACGCCGACGAGTGCCGACAGCCCCGTGCCGCGGCCCGAACTGAAAAAGTCCACCACGCGGCTCCTCAGGTCCGTACCCGTGTTGTTGCTCTCCACCAGCGTCAGACTCTGGAATTTTGCCATTACGGCGAGAGCGAAGAGTTTCGCCTCCCAGGTTCCTTCCCCGGGTTGCTGGCTGTAGCCTGCGCCGAGGTCGCCGTAGCCGCTCCACGAGGCTTTCGCCTTGCTTTTCATCTTGAGGTTGATGGCGGCTTTGTCGGAGAACGACAACCCCGCGAGCACCTGCATCGGCTGGTGGTTTTCCATCACCTCCACCTCGCTCACGTCCTCATGGTTTATGCCGTTGGTTGCCACGCCGTATTTCCCGCCGAGCATGTCCGACCCCTCGATGTAGAATTTGTTGATGTCCTTCCCCTGGTACTGAATCTTCCCCGACTGCGCCACGTCGATTCCCGGCATACGCTTCAGCACGTCGCCTATCGAGCGGTCACGGTCCTGCGCGAAGCTCCCCACGCGATAGGCTATCGTGTCACCCTGCTCGCGTATGCGGTCAGCCTGCACCGCCACCTCCTTCAGTTTTATTCCCCCCGCCTCCATCACCACGGTCAGCGGCATCACCACGCTGTCGAGTGCTATCGACTGCCGGGTGTAACCCATCATCGACACTTCCAGCCGGCAGCCGTCGGTAGTCCCGGGCACACTGATGCTGAAATCCCCCTCAGCCTTCGCCGAGGCAAATTTCCGTATCTTCCCGTCCGCACCCTTCACGGTCAGCGACGCGCCGGGCAGTCCCCCGCCATCGGCTTTGTCAATCACCTTGCCGCTGATCGTTGTCGTCTGGGCGGCCGCTGTCACAGCAGCAAGCAGAACGATGACCGATGCCGTGATCTTTCTCAGGATTTCCATTCTTCCTCTCCCCCTCTGTTCACTTCTTCTTGTAGTCCGTCTCGATGCTGTACTTCCAGCCGTCATACTTCGGGACAGGAATCACGTTCCCCTCATCGTCATGATGTTCGATCCTCTGGGCGCCTCCGTATTTGGCTTCCAATATTGACTCGATGTTATTGAGGATATGGTCATGCTCGGCAAGCACGTCCTTTCTGTCCACTTTGTCATACTCCTCCTGAAGATACATCGGTGTCATCACGCGGTCGGTCGTCTCGATTCCTGTCGCCACGAAGCTGAAATCTCCGTCCGTCTCCGCCTTCATCACCAGACCCGGCAGTCCACGCAGCTTCCACGGACCGAACGGCACCGGTACTTCGGGCGTGAACCATGCTTTCCAAGTCCTTCCATGATAGTCACTTACAGCCATCACACATTGATAGCCGAGCACCTCCTCCACGGAGTCCTCCACGATCGTCCACGCCTGATCTTCAAGCGGTTCGGTGTAGTATCCTTTCTGTTCTTCCACAAAACTGCTCCCCCACGCGTCCCACAATTTCAGTTCGCCCTTCTTCGCGTCGGCAAACACGTAGAGGTAGACATCCTTATGCGGTCCCTTGCTGAAGTCGATGCTCATCGAGCCGTCAGGTTCCTGTGTGGCGCACGCTGCCATGATGATTTCGCGTATTTTGTTTTCGCCGTCGGGAGTCGACTTCAGCGAGTCGTTCCATAGGGAGATGTCGTTGAAGTATTTCGATGCGGTGCCCGAAGCTAAAAGCGTCATCTTCTGCGTCCTCGGTTTCACGTTCCACTGTGTGGGGGCTGTGGCGTCGTAGCTTACTATGATGTCGGCTTTTTCCTGAGCGCCGGCGGATACTGCAGCGGCTATCGCCATCGCAAGTCCGGTTATGATTCTTTTCATGTTCGGTTTTTTGATTAAGTGTCCTACTGTAGCTCCTTCACCAGGTGCAGCTCAATTCCTATGATATAGTAGTTCGGAATTTCCTTTATTATCTTCGACGACATGTCCGGTTCGAGTTCCTTCTCTCCGCAGAATCTGTGTATGCCGTATCTCGCATCGTACCATCCCGAGCCGTAGAGCACGAGCGGGATGAATTTCCCTACAGTCAGCTCGCTCGGTTTAAACGGCTTGGGCATATACCAGTAAAATTTCTCACCGTTGACGCTGTCGTTGTCATGGTAGAGCGGTTCCATTTTCAGACTCACGCCTGTCGATCCCATCTCATCTACATCAAACATGACCGGACGGATCGAATCGTTGACCGCAGGTATGAACCCGATCATTATCTTATTGCTCATGCTGTATATTCCTCTCTCCGGATCCGCCATTTCTTCGGGTTTGATTTCACTCTGGCTTTCCTCGGGGAATTCACTGACAAGAGTCATATTCGTGAAAGAGTAGAATCCTCCTGACACGTCGTCGTTCGTCTCTTCTCCGTTCCTGTACTCCTTTACTTTGAACGTTATATAGTATTGTGCATCGGAGAGGGCGCTGATGTCGAACGCAAACGCTTCATATCCATTGTTGTTCAGCAGCGTGATGTAATCCGCGGGAGTAGCTTCAATCCGCTTTATTGTCTTGGTGTCGTCGGTCTGACCCATCATTGTCATGCAACCCAACATTCCGGTTGCCAGTGCCGTTAGAATCTTTTTCATATTGCTGTGATTTTTATGGTTATTTCTTTTTGTAATCTGTCTCCGGATTGCTTTTGAATCCATCGTAGGTGGGGACGGGCACTTCGTTGCCGTCACGGTCACGGTCCGCTCGCCCGGTGCCGAACATCGCTTCCTGCAGCTCAACGATATGATTCATCTCATATTCGTATGTCTCGAGCATTTTCTTTCTGTCAGCTTTTTCGTGCTGCTCGTAGACGTTGGTGTACATCGGCGTCATCAGCCGTTCGGTAGCCCCGATTCCCGTTGCTTCGTATCGGAATCCTCCTTCCGACTCAGCTTTCAGGATAAGCCCGGGAAGTCCGCGGAATTTCCACGGACCGAAAGGCACGGGAATTTCCGGTGCAAACCATGCTTTCCAGTGCCGCCCGTGATAGTCAGTCTCGGCAAGCACGCACTGGTAGCCGAGCACTTCGCCGATTGAATCGCTGACGATTTCCCACGTCTGCTCTCCCGCCGGCTCATCATACGTATAGAATGTATCTCCCGTCAACGTCCATCCGTCGTACACCGTAAGCGCTTCCTTATTCGCATCGGTGAAAACGTATGTGTACACCGTCCTCAACGGCACGGATTCTCCTACCGTTATCGATCCGTCGGCTCCTATTGTCAGGCCCTTGAACAATATTTCGTTGAGCTGCTCCCCGCCCCCTGGCACCGATAGCAGGGAGTCGTGCCAGAGAGTTATCTCATTGAAATATTTCGCGGATGTGGGAGAGGCAAGAAGAGTCATCTTCCTCGGCACCATTTTTTCCTGCCAGAAGCTCCACTCCTGCACGTCGTAACTCACGGCGATTTCCGCTTTTTCCTGAGCCGTTACGGAAGCAATCGTCATGATCGCGCCGGCTGCCAATGCTGTTAATCTCATATCAATAGTTGGTTAGATGATGTTATTCTTTGCTTTCTTTCTTGGTGTAGACCTTAATGGTATTTATCTGCCGGTCCACCACCATCTGTCGTATCACTGCCGGATGCATGTCTTTTAGTATGCTTGCAGGCATCCGCATGTCGTTAACGGTGAGCGTCATCTCTTCTGAAGGTGTATCCTCCTCGCCTGCAGTCTCAGCATGAGCCATCACATTTATTACTTCCGGTTGACTTTCATCTGCGTCGTATTCAATCGTCCCTTTGTATTCGACGGCTGGGACTGGTAGCGCCACAGGTTCCCATACGGCACGTATCTCAGGCATCAGAAGCAATTTGGAGGCAAGCGCCATGGCTATCGTTATTGCCACACATCCTGCCGCTATGTGCTGGCGGGAATCTGCCGGACGGTTCATCATCGAGATGCGGCGGCGTAGCTCGGTGTGAGCGAGACTGTTGACGAGTTTCGGCATGTTTTTTCCCACCGATTCCCTTATCAGCATCATCTGATAAGCCTGAGGATCGATTCCGGTCCCCACCACTTCTCCGTCCGCCTGATATTCATGGACTGCCCTGAGCTCTCCGCGCATCATCCACGCTGCCGGATTGTACCAGCAGAGGATGGCGAGAAGCTGAGCGGGAATCATGTCAGCCGTATGGTGATAGCGCTTGTGTGCCTTTTCGTGAAGAAGCACGGTTTCGTCACAAGCTTCGGCAAACTTTCTGTTGATCACTATCTTTCCTCCGAAGCTGAATGCCGTCACCCTACGGTCGGCAGTCACCATCACTTCTGTTCCGGCGAGTTCCTCCCTGTCGGCTCTCTTCACGATCATTGCCACCTTGTAGATTTCCCGCAGTGTCAAGGCTGCCACTATTGCCATTCCGGCAATCCATATCACGGCGGGCAACTGCATTACGCGGTTGCTTATCGTTGCCCTCACTCCCGTTATCACAATCTCGCTGTCGCCCCCCATCAGCGCATCTCCGGTTGGTGCCGAAAATGCGTCCACTGCCTTCATCAGCACCGCCGGCAGGATGACGCTGACTGCATATATGGCAATAAGCACACCCCGGGTCAGAGCGTAATGCTTGTTCTTGGCAAACGCCAGGCGGTACACAGCCCATAGCAGCAGCATCGTCACCGATACTCCCAAGGAGTATTTGAATGTGTCTGTAAGTATCGTAAGCATCATATCTTTCTGTTTATGTGATTTCAGTCATGTTTCCGCTTTTCCACCATGTCGAGAAGCTGGCGAAGCTCTTCGGCGTCGATTGCCTCATCCTTCACGAGCTGCGACATCATGGCAAAACTGTTGCCGAAATATCGGTCAATCAACCTTCTGGCGGCACTCTTCCCGTAGTCCGATTTCGGTTTCAGGGCATAATAGTGATATCCCCCGAATCGGGCAGGCTTATGCCCGACGTAGCCCTTTGCCTCAAGTGAACGCACGAAGGTCGACACCGTGTTGATGTGGGGACGTGGCTCGTCGTAGTATTGTAGCAGATCCTTCACTGCGCATGGTCCGTGCTCCCAGATCAGCAGCATCGTTTCTTCTTCTTTCTCGGTCAGTTTTTCCTTTCCGTCTGTCATAATGTGATTTTGCGGTCATTTCCCGCCTTTTTTTGATATGAATAATTTGTTAATTCTTGTCATTATTTGCCCCGCCGACACCTACCCGGACCTTTCCGGCACCTATTCAAATCTTACCGGACACCTATCACAATCTTACAGCGGCCTATCACATCGCCATGTAACACTCTGATTCTCAGCTCCCGTTATTTTTCCGTTACTATCACGAATCTTACAGCGCCTATCATCAGTCTTACATCGACCTATCAGATTCTTACATTGACCTATCGCACGCCCGGCTTCGACTTGCCGAGATCCTATGGCCCCGATCTCTGGAAGATGCTCCATGTTGCATACTTTTGCAGCCTGCCAGTTAACATTTGTAGCAGTACGGCTTTCGACCCGCACTCCACCTCTTGTGCGGAATTATGTGCGGCAAATAGTGCGGAAATCCGTGCGGCTTTAGCAATTTCACCATAATCTCCAAATATTTGAGTACGGAAATAGTACGGATTTTGTGCGACATTAGCAAATCCCGGCGATTTTCAAAATTTTAATGTTCGGTTTTTGTTCGGTTTTTCACCGTTTCAACTATTTTTATCGTTGACCCTGCAAATATATGTCGATTTATTCAATTCGCCAAACTTTTTCAACTATTTTTCTCGTTGAGCTTGATAAAATCATCAATACAAGGCAAAGTCAACAATATAATCAAAGATCACACACCTATTATAACTCTGAACATCCCCGCTCTACACAATCATTTGCCTCCCCTTCTCATCCCTGTTTCTCAACATAACGATCTCATCCCCTTCCACATACGGATAGCTCACCCCTATATATGCGAAAAGTGAACTTCTTCACAGAAGCTCACCTCCCTCATAACCAAAATTCAAGTATATTTTATATGTCTAACAAATCGTCTATCCGAAAAAGTTCTAATCGTTTTACTTATGCACTGCAAAGATATAACGGATTTCCGAATTCACAAACAAAATATTTGTCAACAATCTATAATTTGTGTTAAATGTTAATGCTCAATTGCGGGGTTTATATAGTTTAACTCTCTGACTGCCCGCGTAGTTGAGGTATATAGCCAGCGATAGAAGTCTATTCCCTGCGCTTCGGGGGGAATATACCCCATGTCCACAAAAACGCTGCTCCACTGTCCGCCCTGCGCCTTGTGGCATGTCACGGCATAGCCGTATTTCACCTGCAGGGCGTTGAAATAGGGGTCGCTCCTGAGCGTGCGCATCCTTGTCGACATCGGTGTGGCAGGAGTGAAACGGTCTGGATCGTTTATGCAGAGGTCGGCAAGTTTCTGTAGACCCTCGGCATCGAGTGCGGGGGTGTCGGTCACCAGACTGTCGAGGATTAGTTTTACGTCAAGATCCGTGTCCCGGTCGACAAGCCGGATTTTCACGTCGGCAAACCTCAGACCTCCTCTTTCCTCCGTCCCGTACACTTTCTCCACCCGCGCAATGTCGCCGTTGGCTATGAAGTCAATGCCGGGCACCTTGGTGGTCCAGTGATAGTTGTTGCGCGCTATCATTATCAGCTCTCCCCCCGTAAGCATCTCATTTTTTTCAAGAATGCGCGAACGGATTGCTAAGTTGTACTGGGTGGCGCGCTGATTGGATCGCGTTATCAGCATCGTGTCTTCGATGCCGTAGCGGGAGTAGGCTTTCTCTATTTCGTCGGGCAGATCCTCCCCGCTCACGGCTTTCACGTCGGCAAACGCGTCTATCGTCAGTCTCGGCTCGGGCAGAGGATTGCTGAGCATCGCTCGCCGCAGCCACGTGGCATTGTAGAGTATCCCGGAGTCACCTGCCTGCCTGACGGTTTGGGTCATGATCGCCCGCGTCACACGCAGTCCGAGTGTTTTCAGTCTGCGGGGTTGCATTGCCGGCGATTCGAGGCAACCCACCGGAGGAAGCTGCGCAGTGTCGCCGAGCAGGATCAGACGGCACCCGTCGGAGGAATAGACGTAGTGGACGAGGTCGTCGAGCAGACTCTGGCTATAAGGATCTCCGGCGGCGCCGTCACCTATCATCGATGCCTCATCCACGATGAAGATCGTGTTGCGGTGCCGGTTTTCGTTGACGGCAAGTCCCCCTCCGTAGCCTCCCATCCCTCCCCCCTGGCTCCTGTAGATCATGCGGTGAATGGTGTAGGCGGGATGTCCCGACATACGGCTGAACACCTTCGCCGCCCTGCCCGTAGGTGCGAGAAGCACGGTAGCTACGTTGACACGCCTCAGTGCCTTGACGAGCGCTCCCACCACCGACGTCTTTCCCGTGCCGGCGTAGCCGTTGAGCACGAACACTCCGTTATCCGCCCAACCGCGCGAACAGAAAAGCGAAAGTGCGGCGATGAGCTGCGTCTGTTGCCCGTTGGGCTCAAACGGCAGCTCATCCATCACTATGCTTCCGAATTCTTTAGCGTCCATTCCTCGGAGTCAATTTTTAAGGAATAAATTCCTCAGGAGGCTTTCTTTTGTCCGGGCGAGCGGGTCACGAACCACACTCCCGCAAAGATCATCACCGTGGCTACGATCTTCACCGTCCCGAATTGCGCAAGCCCCATCACGGCGGCAAGAAGAGCGGCTGTAGTGGGTTGGAAATATGTGTACATCGACACTACTGTCGGTTTCAGCCTACGCTGGCTGAACGGGATCAGCAGATAGCTGATGAACGTGGCGAAGACGACGATGTAGGCGATCGAGAGCCATGAGCCGGTGCTGATTGCCCCCCACTCCGTCTCAACCAGCCACGGCAGCGTGCACGGCACGTAGGTGAGCGACGAGAAGATGAACATCCACTTCATCATCGTGAACGGTGTGTACCTCTTGATAAAGCCGGAGAAAAACACGTAGTAGAGCGCCGCGCACATCTGCGCCATCAGGCACAGCGAGTCGCCGAGCGCAGGATTCGTCGCCACGGCTCCCCTCCCGCCTCCTATCACCACCATCATCAGCGCGCCTCCGAGTCCGAGCGCCACTCCACCCACTTTCATCCACGACAGGGGCATCGAGATGAAGATGGCGGCGAACAGCATCGTGAACACCGGGGTCAGCGTGCTCATCACCGAGGAGTCGATCGGAGTCGTGTAGCCGATTCCAATGATATATAGCGCCTGATTGGCGCTGATCATCAGCACCGACGCCACGAGCATTTTCAGCAGGTCGCGTCCCGCCACCCGCTCCTCCCCCCTCACCGAGGCAGGAAGAAACAGCCCTACGACAAGAAATAGCAGGGTGCCTCCGAGTATTCGCACCGCCGACAGGGCGATCCCCGTCATGGCTCCGCTCTCCAGCACTCCCTTGCAGATGGGCGACATCGCCCCCCACACCATATTGGCGCCGAGCATGGCAAGGTGCCCCTGCCACGCTCCTCCTCTCACCTCACTTGAGGCTCCATTCGAAGCCATCCTTGGTGTCCTTGACGTTGAATCCGATGGCGGCGAGGCGGTCGCGGATAAGGTCGCTCGTTGCCCAGTCCTTCTTGGCTTTGGCTTCCGAACGGATGCTCAGCAGCAGCTCCACGGCTTCCTCGTAGGGACGCATCGCCCCCGCGTCGTTCCCTCCGGTCTCGGCTTTGATGCCCAGGATGTCGAAGAGGAATGTGTTGAAGAGGGTTTTAAGTGCCTCCACGTCTGCCTCCGTAGCTTTTGCCTTGCCGTCGTTCACCTGATTGATGATTCGGCAGGCGTCGAAGAGGTGGGCTATTACGATCGGGGTGTTCAGGTCATCGTCAAGTGCCTCGTAGCACTTTGCCTCAAGCGCTGCCACTTCATCGGCGACTGTCGAGTCCTCCGACGTCTTGAGGCTCTGAAGTCGTTTCCATCCCTCGAGCATACGCTGAAGCGCCTTCTCCGAAGCCTGAAGTGCTTCGTTGCTGAAGTCCACTGTGCTGCGGTATTGCGCCTGAAGGATGAAGAATCTGATCGTCATCGGGCTGTAAGCCTGTTCGAGCAGAGGATGATTGCCGGTGAAGAATTCGTCGAGGGTGATGAAATTGCCCAGCGATTTGCCCATCTTCTGACCGTTGATGGTGATCATGTTGTTGTGCATCCAGTAGCGCACGGTCTCTTTGCCGTTATGCGCCACCGACTGCGCTATCTCGCACTCGTGATGCGGGAATTTCAGGTCCATGCCTCCGCCGTGGATGTCGAAGGTCTCGCCCAGATATTTCTCCCCCATCGTCGAGCACTCCAGATGCCAGCCAGGAAATCCCTCGCTCCAGGGCGAGGGCCAGTGCATGATGTGTTCGGGAGCGGCTTTTTTCCAGAGGGCGAAGTCAGTGGGATGATGCTTTTCCTGCTGACCGTCGAGCGTGCGGGTCTCGCTCAGCAGTTCCTCGATATTGCGTCCCGACAGTTTGCCGTAATTGTGGTCGGCGTTGTAGCGCGGCACGTCGAAGTACACCGATCCGTTGCTCTCGTAGGCATAGCCTGATTCAAGGATCTTTTTGATATATTCGATCTGTTCGATGATATGGCCCGACGCATGAGGCTCGATGGAGGGGGGAAGCACGTTCAGACGCGCCATCGCGTCATGGTAACGGTTGAGATAGTGCTGCACCACTTCCATCGGCTCCAGCTGCTCCAGACGTGCTTTTTTTGCGATCTTGTCCTCCCCTTCGTCGGCGTCATGCTCCAGATGCCCGACGTCGGTGATGTTGCGCACGTAGCGCACCTTGTAGCCCAGATGTGTCAGGTAGCGGTAGAGCACGTCGAATGTGATGGCGGGGCGGGCGTGACCCAGATGGCCGTCGCCGTAGACCGTCGGACCGCACACGTACATTCCCACTCTTCCTTCATGAATCGGGCGGAACATCTCTTTGCGGCGCGTCAGGGAGTTATAGATGGCGAAATTATTGTCTTTCATATTTCCGATAGCCTTTTAGGTAGAAATGTGACGGATGAATCTCTGCTGCAATCAGGCTTTACGCCATGAAGGGGTTGGGGATCTCGCCGTTTCCGCCCTTGGGCTGCGAGATGGGCATCTTGCGCTCGATCGTCCCGAACACCTGTTCGTATTTTGCGATGTTGTCACGCAGTGCGTAGAGAAGATTTTTCACGTTCTCGGGATTCATGATCACTCGGGTGTTCACCTTTGCCTGTGGCATATTGGGCGCGAGAGTGATGAAGTCGATGAAAAATTCTCCCGGAGTATGGCTGATAGCTGCCAGATTGGCGTACGTGCCGGTTGCCACGTCAGGAGTGAGTTCGATCTTTATTTCATTCTTTGGGTTGTTTTTGGGTTCCATGTCGTTTATGTTTTTTGTTGTTTATGTTTCTTGATTTTTTTTGACTTAACGGTTCATGGTTTCATGAACGTGAACGTGCGTTGCGGCAGATTGGAATTGTTGATCGTGACGGTCACGCCACGACAGGTTGCGCGCTCCCACACTTCGGCTATGTCAAACGAAGCATAGCTCTCCCGCATGAAGTTGTCGGGGTTCTCCCCCTCGGCAAGCGTGTGCGCCACGGTCAGCGACGGCATTTCAGCGTCCGCCTCCCCCGCCTCCATCACCAGGGCGAATGTCCGGGGCTTCTCGCTGTAGGCGGCGCGGAAGTGCAGATTGATACACGTCTCGCTCCTCCACATGCTCAGCAGGTAGATGGGATCGCGGTCAAAGTCGGGGTACTCCTCCTCCATATTTTCAGTTTCGAGCAGGTCGGCGTTGATTATCGTCGAGTAGCCCACGGGGATTATCGCCCCGGATGTGTAAGGGGCACGGTTGCCGGAAAGACGGTAGGCAAGCATGAGCCGCTCGCCGATATTCACCTTGTTGGGGTCGATTGTGGGATGATCCACGCGGTAGGTGATCAGCTGGTCGGCGTCGGGAAGCGTAAGTGTGAACGTCGTGCCGCTGGTGTTGTCCTGACTTGCGAGTCTCACTATGTCATAGGTCAGCACGTTTTCCTCCCACGGTCCTCCCTCGCTCCGGCATCCGGTGAGCGTGAGGGTGACTGCGGTTATTACGGGGACGATGGCTGATAGTATAGTCAGGCGTTTCATTTTTTTTCGGTGATTGAAGTTACTTGTCCGTCGGCGAGATGAATCACGCGGTCACACTCTTCAGCCAGTCCGTCGTCGTGGGTGACGATGACGAAAGTATGATGCTGTTCGCGGCTGAGATTGAAGAATAGTTCGTGAAGCTCGCGGCGGTTGTGGGAGTCGAGACTGCCCGAGGGCTCGTCGGCAAGCACTACCATCGGGCGGTTGACGAGAGCCCGCGCCACGGCGGCACGCTGTTTCTCTCCCCCCGACAGCTCGGATGGACGGTGACCGGCGCGTCCCGTCAGTCCCAGATACTCTATCAGTTCCTGAGCGCGGCGCCGAGCCTCGGCTGTGCTCTGACCTCCGATAAGGGCGGGCATCATCACATTTTCGATCAGACTGAATTCGGGTAGCAGCTGATGCGCCTGAAAGACGAAACCGATGTGCGTGTTGCGGAAATGGGCGAGTTCGTTCCCCCGCATCCGCGTCACGTCCACGCCGTCGTAGGTCACGGTGCCGCTGTCTGGCTGGTCAAGCGTGCCCATTATCTGGAGCAGGGTCGTTTTCCCCGCACCGCTTGCTCCTACCACCGACACTACTTCGCCGGGATTGACGCTTAGAGTCACGCCCTTCAGCACTTCAAGCTGACCGTAGCTCTTTCTTATGTCCTTTACTTCAATCATCCCCCAAAATTACAATTTTTCATTCAACAATGCAACTCATTTCATGCCGAAGAGTGCTGTGGCAAAATTCAATGCAGTGATTTTTTCACCGGAATAGCATCTGTGAAGTTATAACAGCATTATGTATCAAGGCTGTAGGAGCGCGTCATCGCTTTAGCGCTTGCGTAGCAAGATATATCGCGCCCGCTGTTTGTAGGAGGATTGAATCTCAAAAATATGGTATTATGACACAGCCTCCTCTGTTAACGTCGTTTTAGGCCGAGGACCCCTTGCGTCCTTCGGTCATTATGTCTTACGTGGTTTACGCGGTTCAAAGCCTCGATTCGAGAAGGGCTTTTGCTTCTCCCCACTCCACCACCGTGTCACCGCCGGGAGTCAGACTCACCGGACGTTCGTTGACCGACGCCCGCAGATACAGCTTACCTGAAGGAGCCTCGAAAAGCACGAGCTGGAGGTTGGATGCCATCGGCACCACATGGAAATTCTGCCACTCTCCCGCCACTGTTCCATAGTCATCGGTCATGTAGAAGCATCCGGGGAGTCGCATAAGCGACAGCAGTGGCATCATCGTCTCGGCATGTCCGAATCGAAGGGTGACTCTCTCCGCTCCCTCTTCACCCTCCGCCACACGGTTCAGGGTATTGATCATGTCGGCAAGCAATGGGCGGGCTATTTCAGCCGGTTCGACGGAAATTTCATTGGCGGTACGCTCTACGTATTGGGTCAGATTTCCGTAAGCCCACACTCCACGATATTCCTCAGCGGTCATAAATCCCTCAGCGCCAATATAATCGGCGGGATTCCCAAGTCCTGCCGCTCCTATGGAGGCGATGAACTCCCCGAGCGTTTTCGAGAAGTCGCGCTGTTGTTGATCGCTCAACCATGATGCGCCTCCGAGGAGGCGGCGTGCGGGGGATTTGGGCAGATAGATGGATTTATACTCTTCAAGCATCTGGTTATAAGGCTCTTGTTCCCGATATTTCAGGTATTCCGGTGCTTCCGAGAAGGGGCGGAGAAGCTCGTTGTTGGCAGGTCCGGATTTGGAGGAGATGTTGAGTTGCGGCTCATGGGTGGCGAGCTGATGAGTGAACACATCCATTGACATCACGCACCGGGGCACGTAGGATGCTATGGCTGAAATTTCGGAATCGCCTCCGAATAGATAATCGTAGTTCTCGTACATTCTGTCGGCGATTCCGCGCTGCTCGGCCTCGCCGATCGAATCAAGTGCTCCCCAGCGTCCGGCAGTACGGGTCAGCACTTTCGTTATCAGTTTGCCGAGTCTTTCTCCGGAAGCAGTGGCAGTCCCCTCGCTCTTTGCCCGCTCAAGTTCTTTCATGAGCTTGCGTGCGCGGGAATTGGAGGAAGCGAATCTGGCTCCATGCCGTCCGGCATGAGCTATTGCTATGGCTGTCAGGGTGTCGGGATAAGCGTTCTGCCCTTCGGCTGGCTCGGGATAAAGCGAGGCGCTTCCGGCACATTCCGCGATACTTACATCCGGCATATTCTTGCCTAACTTATTAGCTGACAGATTTATAGGTGTCAAAACACCTATTGCGGCAATGACAGCCGGCACAAGGCGGATAGCGCGTCGGTAGTTGCTGAGGATAATCATTGATGTAGTGTGGATGAAGGTGGATGAAACGTGAAGATTCCGGAGCCTTAATCCGGACGCATGAGAGGATCCCTCTCTCAGGATGTCAGGCTCTTGTTATCCTAACGCCGTCATGCCTTGGATTGTTCTCCGGCAGGACGGTGCAGTCCCTCGTGGACAATTCGGGCTTTGGCAGGTCCCACCACTTCGGCTATTGCGTCGAGCGTGGCTTCCCGGATTCGCTTCACGCTCTTGAAATGCTTGATGAGCGTGGCGGCGGTCACCTCGCCGATTCCTTTTATGCCGTCAAGCTCGCTCACCACCTGTGATTTGCTGCGGCGGTTGCGGTGGTGGGTTATTCCGAAGCGGTGTGCCTCGTCGCGGAGTTGCTGCACCACCCTGAGTGACTCTGAATTTTTGTCGATATAGAGAGGCACACTGTCGCCGGGAAAATAGATTTCTTCAAGTCGCTTGGCTATTCCCACCACGGCGATTTTCCCTCGCAGCCCGATCTCTTCGAGAGCCTCCACCGCCGACGACAGCTGACCTTTGCCTCCGTCCACCACGATAAGTTGCGGCAATCCCTCCCCCTCCTGCATCAGCCTCGTGTAGCGGCGCGTCAGCACTTCCTTCATCGAGGCGAAATCGTCCGGACCCTCTACGGTCTTGATGTTGAAGTGTCGGTAATCGCGTTTGCATGGCTTTGCGTTGCGGAACACCACACACGACGCCACTGGGTTCGTGCCCTGTGTGTTTGAATTGTCGAAGCACTCGATATGCCGTGGAAGTTCCGTCAGGCGGAAGTCGGATTTCATGCGTTCGAGCGTTCGCTCAAGGCGCTTTTCGGGATTGCTTTTCTCCATCTGCTTCAAGGCATCGATCTTATGCTGTCGGGCGTTTCGGGTCGACACGTCGAGAAGCTTTGCCTTATCGCCTCGCTGAGGCACGATGAATTTCACCCCCGGCATATCCACGTCGGGGATGACCGGAACGATTACCTCGTCATACGTCACGTCGAGCGACTCCTTGATCTCCTGCATGGCATAGACGAGCATTTCTTCGGTGGTTTCATCCAGTCGGCGCTTGTACTGAAGCGTGACGCTTTTCACCACGGCGCCGCACCTCACGTGCATGTAGTTGACGTAGACGTCACGGTCGTCATCCTCGATGCCGAACACGTCGATGTCCTCGATCGTCTGGCTCACGATTACGCTCTTCGCGCGGTATCGCTCCACAAGTTTGTACTGCTCCTTGAGTTCCTGTGCCTCCTCAAACCGTAGTTGCTCGCTCAGGCGCTCCATCTCGGAGCGGAGATAGTCCATCAGCTGCTGTGTGTCACCCCGCAGAATCTGCATTATGCGGTCGACGTAGGTGCGGTACTCTTCGGGCGAGATCATCCCCCTGCAGCAGCCTTTGCATCGTTTCATGTGGTATTCGAGGCAGAGTCTCCCCTTTCCCCGCGCCACCGATTCCGGTGTGATTGGCACCCTGCAGGTGCGTATCGGGAAAAGTTCGCCGAGCAGTCCGATCACTGTCCGCGCCACTGCCGTGTTGGTGTACGGACCGAAATATTTAGCTCCGTTCTTCAGCTTGTTGTGTGTCATGAACACTCGCGGATAGAGTTCGTTGGTCACGCATATCCACGGATAGCTCTTGTCGTCTTTCAGCAACACGTTGTAGCGTGGCTGATATTCCTTGATCATCGAGCTCTCCAGATTCAGTGCATCCTGCTCGGTTGGCACGACTATGTACTTCATGTCGGCGATGGCGCGCACGAGCAGATTGGTGCGGAGCCGGTCGTGTGTGCGGTTGAAGTAGGACGACACACGCCTTTTAAGATTCTTTGCCTTCCCGACATAAATCACGGTACCCTCGGCGTCAAAGTACATGTAGACGCCGGGGGTATCGGGTAGGATCGAAATCTTTTCCTTTAGTTCTTCCGATTTCTTTTCGAGATGTTTTGCCACGAATGTTGAGAGAGGTTTTTTGTCTGTGTCAGTATGTGATCAGCGATGTCACTTCCACATCAGCGGGCAGATGCTCACGTCCGCCGAGTGCCGATAGTTCGATGATAAAGTTGACATAGATTTTTTTCGGATTCATTGATTTCACGAGCTCGAAAGCCGCAGCCATTGTGCCCCCGGTGGCGAGCACGTCATCATGAATCACCACGATGTCGTCGGGAGTGATGGCATCACGGTGCATTTCGATAGTGTCCGTGCCGTACTCCTTATTATAGGTCACTTTGATCGTGTCGGCAGGCAGTTTGCCCGGTTTGCGGGCGGGCACAAATCCGGCTCCAAGTTCGAATGCCAGGATCGAACCGCCGATGAATCCGCGCGACTCGATGCCCACCACTTTCGTCACACCCTTGTCACGATAGATCTGCGACAGATCCCATCCTATGATGTGGAGGGCACGGGGATCTTTGAAAACAGTGGTCAGATCCTTAAACACTACTCCCTTCTGAGGGAAATCAACCACGTCACGGATACGTTTTTTAATGTATTCCATTTTCTCTGTTTTGATGATTATTGTTATTTCTTTTATTTAGTTTCGCTCTTTTCCCCGGACAGCCGGTACAGATCAAGCATTATTCCCATCATTACCGATATTTTTTTCAGCATGCCAATTGTTCCACGTGAAACATTTTATACATAACAGTCTGATAAACTCATATATCAACGTCCCAACAGTAAAAGTAGAATATTGACATCTGCCGGTGAGACGCCCGGGATTCTGCTCGCCTGCCCCACTGTGGTCGGACGAATTTTAGTAAGTTTCTGTCGGGCCTCAGTTGAGAGAGCACTGATCGAACTGTAATCGAAATTGTCACTTAGTCTGACATTCTCAAGCCGTTGGAGTTTGTCGGCAATCTGCCGCTCCCGCTCGATATATCCCTGATATTTGATACGTACTTCGGCAGCTTCGATTATTTCGTCACGGCGATTCTCCGGCATTTCATCAAGCAGACTGCGGAGAGCATCGATTTGCTCTGCAAGCATGATAATGTTGAGCATCGGACGGACAACGAGGTCACGGAGCTTTACTCCCTGCTTGAGCGCAGACTCTCCTATGCTTTCCAGCCATGGATTTATGCGGTCGGCTCTTACCGACATTTCATTTATGAACGCAATCAGGCGGTCTCGCCATTCACGTTTCTCTTCCAAGGCTCTCAGCCGTTCTTCGCTCACGAGTCCGTAACGGGCGGCTATCGGGGTCAGACGCATATCGGCGTCATCCTGTCTGAGCAGGATTCTGTACTCCGCGCGGGAAGTGAACATACGATAAGGCTCATCCACGCCTTTTGTCACAAGATCGTCGATCAGCACTCCGATGTAGGCCTCATCTCTTCCGAGGATCAGAGGCTCATGACCCTGCGATTTTAGTGCCGCATTTGCACCGGCTACAAGCCCCTGTCCTGCCGCTTCCTCGTAGCCTGTTGTCCCGTTGATCTGTCCGGCGAAATAAAGTCCGGGGATTAGCTTGGTCTCAAGGGTATGTCTAAGCTGGGTCGGATCAAAAAAATCGTATTCGATGGCATAGCCCGGGCGGTAGATCGCCACATTCTTCAAGGCGGGTATTGTCTGCAACGCCTCAAGCTGAATGTCGAGCGGCAGTGATGAGGAAAATCCGTTCAGATAGTATTCCTGCGTATCCTCCCCTTCGGGCTCAAGGTAAAGCTGGTGTTCGTTTTTATCTGCGAACGTCACGATCTTCGTCTCGATGCTCGGGCAGTAACGCGGTCCGATACTCTGGATCTGTCCGTTGTAGAGCGGAGAATCTGGCAATCCTCGGCGGAGCACATCATGTGTCTCGGGATTGGTCCACACGCTGTAGCAGCGGCGCTGTCCGAGTTTACGTGTGATGTCGGGGTTATAGGAGAATTTGTGAAAATCGGTCTCGCCGTCCTGTGGGGTAGTCAGTGACCAGTCCACACTTCTGCCGTCGATTCTGACAGGCGTACCTGTCTTCATCCTGTCCGTTTTGAATCCAAGCTCGGCAAGCTGTTCGGTCAGACCGCTCGATGCGGGTTCCGATATTCTCCCGCCCTTCATCTTCACGCGTCCGACATGCATCAGTCCGTTAAGGAATGTTCCGTTGGTGAGCACCACGGCTTTGGCGCGGAAAGTGACACCCATTGCGGTCCTCACGCCCCGGCATTCACCGTCCTCCACCACAATCTCTTTTACGTCGTCTTGCCAGAGCTGAAGGTTGGGTGTATTCTCAAGGCGTCGGCGCCATTCCGCTGAAAATTTCATACGGTCACTCTGCGCACGCGGACTCCACATGGCTGGTCCTTTGGAGCGGTTGAGCATCCTGAACTGTATGGCGGTCAGGTCGGTCACTTCACCCATCTGCCCTCCTAAAGCATCTATTTCTCTGACTATCTGACCCTTGGCTATCCCTCCCACTGCAGGGTTACAGCTCATCTGGGCTATCTTGTTGAGATCTAACGTTATAAGCAGAGTAGATGCGCCGAGGCGGGCTGCAGCCGAGGCAGCCTCACAGCCGGCGTGTCCGGCTCCCACTACTATTACGTCGTAGTCAAATTTCATTGTTATCTTCAATATAATGCTTGTTGCGATATGCCTGATATGTTAACTTACGTAGTTAACATTAATATTGACTATTCAGATTATCAGAATCTTTCTTTCGTCTACGCCACATTCATCCAGCATCGCCAGGGCGGCGTTCTCATGAGCTTCCATAATCTCGCGTTCACCGGAACCCTTGTCATTTATCCCGCACAGATGCAGCACGCCATGAATCACTACGCGGAGAAATTCTCTCGCTTCCGTGGCACCGATCATTTCGGCGTTGCTCCTGACAGTGTCGAGCGATATATACATATCGCCTCTCACCACTTTTCCTCTCGACTCATCGAAAGTGATGATGTCGGTGAAGTAATCGTGATTCAGAAACTGTCGGTTCACTTCAAGGATTCGCGGGTCGTCACAAAATATGTAGGTAAGGTCACCGGTCAGCCTGTTGTGGGTTGCCGCAACCTTTTCTATCCATCGCCCGATAGCCTCATAGTCGGCTTCAGGCAATTTCACATTTTCAGTGAGCCATTGAATTTCTCCTAACATGTCGGTCTATGTTTCTTTGCAATCTACAAATTTAATAATTAATTCCGTTTTATCCAACCGCTCCATCGATTCACATATTTTCACAATTCTATCCACTCATTAACAAAATGAGCACAAAAAAAGCGTGCAACTGTACGCGCACGCTGAAATATCGAAATCTCAGTAAGCCAAATTTCAGGGTAGCAGCATAATTTACAACACTTTATGCACGATTTGGTGCGTTATTGACAAATTGTCAACTGGAACGTCTAAGACTGTTAAAAAACTCCCCTACCCCTGTCAGGCTTGGCTTTTTCCTTCTATCACGTCAATCACATCCTGTTCGGTTCCATTGAACGGTCCTGACGCGCCCAACTTGATCGTACACATGGCAGCCGCGAATTTTCCCGCATCCTCATAGTCTGCACCCCTGGCACGCTTATAAAGATATCCTGTCATATATGTGTCGCCACAACCGGTCGCATCCACCACGTCATCCGGCTTGTAAGCCGGTATATCATAGAATTTACCGTCAGCGTAGATAATCGACCCCATGTCGCCGAGCGTCAGAAGCACCTCTTTCACGCCCCAGCTTGCAAGAATCTTCGCCGCCTTCCGCGGATCGGTCTCCCCCGTCAGCACCTCCATCTCTTTCTCGTTGGCTTTTAGAATGTCGATGTACTTGAGCATCTCCAGTTTGTCGGGCCAGTCAGTATGATTCACCTGCTCACCCACCACCTCTCTGAGGTAACCCTGAGCGTCCACCGAAAGTCTGCCCTTACCTGACAGATACTTCACCACCTCCGGTGAAAAATCGTCGGCAAGCAGGGTGCCGAGATGAAACACCTTCGCTTCAACATCCTCCAGACCCTCCTTACTGAACGGAGCCGCCTTGGCAAGTACACGCTGTGTGCGGTTGTTCTGATTTTCGCCATACTTATTCTCGAAGTACACCGAACGTTCGCTCGGCAGAACCTTAACGTCGATTCCCTTCGCACGTATATCTTCCACGGCTTTCATCTCGCTTTCGGCAAGTGAAGTTACCAGACAGAAATTGCTGTGGTCAAGATTGCTCATGCCATGTGCGAAATAAAACGCTGTACCGCCGGGCATATACACGGTATGTCGCGGGGTAATTATCTTATCGAGCGTGATATGACCCACGCAGCAGATGTCGCATTTTTCGTTATCCTTCATTATCTTTAATACTACCAGATGAAGTGTTAAAATTTGAAAACGATGCAAAATTACACAAATTCAGTAAAAAAACACTCATCTCATCACTGCATTTTGGGATTATTCTGCTTTTTTATTTATTTTTGCACCGTTATGGACAGAGACTCATCTAAAATCAGCGTTCATGTCATCACTCCCGTGAAGGATTCGATCGAATCCACCCTCCTCACCGTCGATGCTATCCTTGCTTCGGCGCCGGGAGTTGACTTCACGTTCACTATATTCAACGACAACTCCACACCCGAAAACACGGCTCGTCTCACCGCCCTCGCTCGGGAAAAAAAATTTTCACTCGTCAACATCTCCGAACTGACCGACCATCCCTCCCCCAATTATCTTCTCGTGCTTCGCCTCTGCCGCAAGCGCGCTCTGGAAGCGGGAGTGCCGCTCCTCATTGTCGAGAGCGACGTAATCGTTGCCCCCGACACTATTCCATCCCTCGTCGAGATCTCCCGACGCCTCCCCAAATGCGGGATAGCGGCTGCCGTAACAGTCGACGACTGCGGCGAGATCAACTATCCCTACGCCTTCGCCCGCAAGCTTCCGAAAGGTATCGTCGAAGTCAACAAGCACTGCTCCTTCTGTTGCTCTCTCCTCACCCCCGCACTCCTCCGCGCAGTCGACTTTGACACGCTCGACCCAGAAAAGCACTGGCACGACGTCACAATCTCCCACCGTTCTCTCCAGGCAGAATTGCGCAACTACCTCTTCACCGCATTCCCTGTCATCCACCGCCCCCACGCTTCCCGACCCTGGAAGCAGCTAAAGTACAAGAATCCGTTGAAATACTATTGGATTAAATACACCAAAGGATTTGACAAAATATGATCATAAAGCCCTACAATTATAAATTCACGGTCAATCCGCAGTTCGAATCCCTCATGCCGTTCATCAAGTCACTGCCCGCCAGGTGGTTTGACGACGAAGGCGACATAATATATTTCGGGCGTAATGAGCTGCGCCGCTTCACCCACGACGGCTACGACCTCGTGGTGAAAGGATTTGGCAAACCCAATATCATCAATCGGTTCGTCTACGGCAACCTGCGCCGATTCAAGGGACAGCGCTCCTTCGACTACGCCATGGCATATACCCGTGCCGGAATCCCCACTCCCGCTCCCGTTGCCTGCATCAACTGCCGCTACGTACCCCGCGAGCTCTACGAGGACTATTACATATCCCTCGCATCCCGGTGCCGGCACACCTACGCCGACCTCTTTCTTCCCGAAAATGCCGACGCCATCCCCGCCGTAATGAAGGCTGTGGCTGAAGTCACCGCCCGCATCCACTCCGCCGGATTCCGCCACCTCGACTACGGCAGAGGCAACATCCTCTGGTCTCTCCACCCCGACGGATCTGCCGAAATCGACATCGTCGACGTCAACCGTCAGCGCCTCGGTGCGGTCGGGCTCCATGACGCATGCCGCAACCTCGAGCGACTCCCCATGACGCCCGAAATGCGCCATATTTTCGCCACCACCTACGCTCCTCTGCGCGGATTCGACCCCGCCGAAGTCGAGCGCCTGATGGAGCGCTACCGAGCATCTCAGCCCGGCAAAATCGACAACCTGTATTGACTTATTCCCCACCCACGCATTTATGAAAATTGTCGCTGTCGTTGTCACCTACAACCGGCTCACCCTCCTCAAACGCACTATTCCTGCCGTACTTGCCAATCCGGGCGTCAACACCCTAATCGTAGTCAACAACGGCTCCACCGACGGCACTTCCGAATGGCTTCGCACCATCATCCCCCGCGAGCCGCGCCTACGAGTCATCACACAGGAAAACGTCGGCGGTGCCGGAGGATTCCACACCGGCATCCGCGAGGCAGAGACAATGCAGCCCGACTGGGTGTGGTGCATGGACGACGACGTGTTCCCTCGCCCCGACTGCCTGGAGCAGATGCTCGCGGCTGCAGCGGGCGATCACTCTGTCGGCATCATTTCACCCCGCCGCCTCGTCGACGGCAAAGTATTCACCACCGAATTCCTCAGCTTCGACTTCTCCAATCCGTTCGCATCCACCTATCAGGGACGCCTCTCACGGAGCAAGACGCCCGTCGACACACCCACATTCATCTCCGGAGCCGCATTCGAGGGATTGTGCATCCGCACCGAAGTCATCCACCGCATCGGGCTCCCCCGCCCCGACCTCTTCATCTTCTGCGACGACACCGACTATTGCTACCGCACCCTCCTTGCCGGATTCCGCATCCTCTACGTCCCCGCAGCCATCATGGACAAACAGCCATTCTTCACCGACGACAACTGGGCTGTCCGCAACGTCAAGAAAAAGTGGAAACGCTTCTACCAGGTGCGCAACTCTTCATTCCTCAATCACACCTACGGCCGCAACGCCGCCGTCCGTCATCTCCGCGGTTTCAACTACGTGGCAGGCTACATCATCACCGCAGCCCTCACCGCACCATTCTCACGCGCCTGGTCCTACTCCGACATCCCCCGTCTCTGGCGCGCCTACACCGACGGCATCCGTCATCGCCTCGGCAAATACTGATCTTTCATCCCGCTCACAGCAATCGCCCGCTTCCGGGAGCACACATGTGAACCCTTTCCTTTCCCGACGCGTTAATAAAGTGAAGCGTGGTAGGCGTGCTTACACACTATCGTCATGCCCTGCCTCCACCGGAAGTTCATCATATCATTCACCCTTTTTTTAACCCGTCATCCCCATGATCCTGCTCATCCCCACACACAAGGCAGCCGGCATCCTGCTGAGCTATATACGCCGTGCCCTCGACTTCTTCGGACTCCAGCAAGGCGATCACATCGAACAGATCATCTATTCCGTCCTCGTCATCCTCATCGGATTCTTTGTCGGATGGGCGCTCCGATGGATCATAATCGCTGTAGCGCGCAAGATTCTCGCCCTGCGGCGCACCAACCTTTCACGCTCTCTCCTCCAGCACCACATCGTCAGCCGGTGCTCCCACATTCTCCCGCCGCTGACGCTCATGACCTTCATCCCATTCTCGTTCACCAACGAGCATAGCGTGCGCACCATCCTGATGCGCGTCGTGATAGCCTACGGTCTAGTTTGCCTCGCTGTCGGCATCAACGCCATCATCAGCTTCCTCTGGGACCGTTTCGAATCGCGCGACAACCGAAAGAAACACCCCCTCCGCGGCATCCTCAACACCCTTCACGGCATCGTCTGGATCATCATTGCCATCTGCGCAATCTCCGTCCTCGTCGACCGCTCCCCCGCCGTCCTCCTCACGGGCCTCACGGCATTTGCCGCCGCCCTGATGCTCATCTTCAAGGACAGCATCCTCGGATTCGTGGCAGGACTCCAGCTCTCGCAGAACGACATGCTTCGCGTAGGCGACTGGATCGCAGTCCCCTCCACCATCGCCAACGGTATCGTCACCGACGTATCCCTCACCGTTGTCAAGGTGCAGAACTGGGACAACACCACCGTCATGCTTCCCCCCTACACCCTCGTATCCACATCATTCCAGAACTATCGCGGAATGAGCGACAGCGGTTCGCGCCGCATCCTCCAGAACTTCATGATCGACATGACCACCATATTCACCGCCACCGACCAGTGGCTCGATCAGATTTCCGAAAAGATGCCTCTCGTAGCCTCATGGATCGCCACACAGCGCAAGAACCGCAGCGAGGGCAAGCCCGAGCAGTTCAACGGAGGCAACGCCCCCATCAACGGCACAATCGACACAAACCTCGGCGTATTCCGCGCCTACCTCTGCCTCTATCTCAGCCAGCATCCCATGATGCACATCAAGGGACAGTACCTCATGGTACGCCTCCAGCCCACCACCGAAGTCGGCGTACCGCTCCAGATCTACTGCTTCACCACCACCGAATGGCTCGCCTACGAAGCAGTGCAGTCACAGATAATGGAACACGTCATCACCGTAGCCCCACTCTTCGGTCTAACCGTCTACAACACCTCCGACGGCAACGAAATGACCGTCGACCTCAAGATGCTCGACCCCGACCGGAAAGCCGCAGCCATCGCCGCCACAGCCCCTGCCCAGGCTCCCTCTGCCACAGCCGCCGACACGGCAGCCCCTGCCCCTCAACCCTGATTCTCTGAAATCCCCAGCACAGCCTTCACCCTGTCAGCTATCACCTTCGGGCGGATGGCTGACAGACATTTATAGTCGCCGCGCGAGCAGGAACGGTCACCGTAGAGCGCACACGGGCGGCATGGCATCGCAAGCTGCACATTGTCAGCCTCACGCTGATTCCAGCCCATAAACCCGCAGTAAGGATGCGTCGCACCCCACACCGTCACCACCTCGATCCCCACAAGCGACGCCAGATGCATGTTCGCCGAATCCATCGTCAGCATCACGTCCAGATGGCTCATCAGCGCATACTCCGTCGCAAACCCCGCGCTCTTCGAAGCCACCGAGATCACCCCCGCATACTTCTTTTCCCACTCCTTGAGCACCGTGATCTCCTCTTCGCCGCCCCCGAGTAGAAATATTTTCGCCCCGGGAAGGTGACTCAAATCCTCCACCACAGCCTCCATCATCTCCGGCGGATATATCTTCCCCCTGTGCTTTGCGAACGGAGCGATCCCGATCCATCTCTCCCCCTCCTTCTTCGGCTCCGTGATGGCGGCGAAACGCCCCGGATCCCCCTTGCCCCCCGCGCCGTAGATGCCGCTGAAAGCCGACGGATCCACCCTTACCCCCGCACGCCTCATCGCATCGCGGTAGAGCAGACGCTGCTGCGTCAGCGGCAGCATCACCTTGTTGTTCGGGCGGATCAGCGCATTCCGCGCCCGCTTGTCCTGTCGCGCCTCAGTCACCCTGATGCCGTTCAGACGCCCCAGAATGCCCATTGTGCGCGTCAGCAGCGTCCCGTTAAGGTCAATGTAGGTAGCGAAGTCCCACTTGTCCCTGAGCGCCTTGAAAAGCCGTCGCGCACCACCTATCCCCCCGTAGTCCGCACGGTTGATCCCCACCACCGTCAGATTCTCCGGCGCATTCACGAAAAGCGGCGCAAGCGACCTGCGGGTCACGAACACAAAGCGCACGCCGGGATTGCTCCGGCATGCGCTGTAGAGTTCGGGAAGCACGAGGATGACGTCCGTCATTTCGGCAATGCGCGTCACCACGATTGTCTCCGCCGTCCCATCCATGGCTTCTGTCCGTATTTTAGTTGATGATGTCAAATCCCGTGTAGCGGCGCAGACATTCCGGCACCACGATCCCCTCCGGCGTCTGATTGTTCTCAAGAAGAGCCGCCATGATGCGCGGCAGAGCCAGAGCCGAGCCGTTCAGCGTGTGGCAGAGGCGCGTCTTCTTGTCCTCACCGCGGTAGCGGCACTTCAGGCGGTTGGCCTGGTACGTCTCGAAGTTCGACACCGACGACACCTCCAGCCAGCGCTTCTGAGCCGCCGAGAACACCTCGAAGTCAAACGTTATCGCCGACGTGAAGCTCATGTCGCCGCCGCAGAGGCGCAGGATGTGCCACGGCAGACCCAGCTTCTCCAGCAGACCCTGCACATGATCCTTCATCTCCTCCAGAGCAGCATACGAATTTTCAGGCTTCTCGATACGCACGATTTCCACCTTGTCAAACTGATGCAGACGGTTCAGACCGCGCACGTCCTTGCCGTAGCTGCCTGCCTCGCGGCGGAAACAGGCAGAATAAGCGCAATTCTTCACCGGAAGCTGATTGTCCGTCAGGATCACGTCGCGGTAGAGATTCGTCACCGGCACCTCAGCCGTCGGTATCAGGTACAGATTATCCTCGTTCACGTAGTACATCTGACCCTCCTTGTCCGGAAGCTGACCCGTCCCGTAGCCCGAAGCCTCGTTCACCACGTAAGGCGGCTGGATCTCCAGATACCCCGCCTCATTCGCCTGATCCAGGAAAAACTGTATCAGCGCACGCTGCAGACGCGCGCCCTTGCCGATATACACCGGAAAGCCCGCGCCCGTGATCTTCACGCCCAGGTCGAAATCGATCAGATTGTATTTCTTCGCCAGATCCCAGTGAGGCAGAGCATCTTCAGGCAGGTCCGGCATCTCGCCGCCCGTCTTCTCCACCACATTGTCAGCCGCCGACGTTCCTGCAGGCACATCCTTGTAAGGCAGATTCGGCACCGTCAGCAGTATGTCACGCTGAGCCGTTTCAGCCTCCGCGAGCTTCTCCGCGATCCCGCGCTGCTCATCCTTGATTTTAGCCACCTCAGCCTTCGCGGCATCAGCCTCATCGCGCTTCCCGGCCTTCATCAGCTGGCCGATCGAAGCCGCAAGCTTGTTGAGTTCGGCGGCAAGATTGTCATTCTTCAGTTGGAGCTGACGGCGCTCAGTGTCAAGAGCCAGCACGCGGTCAATCGCATCCTTGCCGTCAAAACCCTTTATGGCGAGGCGTTCCACCACCTTGGCGGGATCCTCCTTGATTTGCTGAAGTGTAAGCATCGTTTTTTCTTTATATTATTCTTGGTTGATTATCCTAAAAGCTCCTTCACCTTAGCCGAGATCTCGCGGCCGTCGGCACGTCCTGCCAGACGCTTCGACGCCACGCCCATCACCTTGCCCATCTCGCGGGCAGTCGTGGCACCCGTCTCCGCTATGATCGCGCGCAGTTCAGCCTCAAGCTCCTCCGCGCTCAGCTTCTTCGGCAGATAGCTCTCTATCACGTCAGCCTCAGCAAGCTCCGTAGCAGCCAGTTCCGGGCGGTTCTGCTCCGTGTAGATGCGCGCGCTTTCGCGGCGTTGCTTCGCCATCTTCACCAGCACCTTCAGGGCATTCTCATCCGTAAGCTCGCCATCGGCACCAGGAGCCGTCTTAGCCTCGATAAACTCCTTCTTGATGCCGCGCAGAGCCTCAAGCCTCACGCGGTCCTTAGCCTTCATAGCGGCCTTGATATCCTCGGATATAGTGTCAAACAGATTCATAATCCTTTAATCGTTATATTGTTTTGTCAGTTGATTTATCTTTGATAAAAGCCAGTTGCCGATGCTGCATCGACCGGATTCAACGATCATCCGTTATCGCCTATTTACGTATTACAGTTGTTTTTACGACTAACCATTGTTCTAAACCGCAAAATTAATCAATTTGTCCGACACTACCCACAAAATCCCGCCATTTCTCAAAAATTTCACTATCTTTGCATTTACCATCATTATAATAGCATAGTTATGACCAAGAAAGAAACATTTGACCGGATAGAATATGTAGTGGCGTGCGTCGGAGCTTTCGCACAGCGATTTAACCTCTCCAACATGCAGGCGTACGCATACCTGCGCCGTTTCACAGGAATAGATTTCCTTCTCGACTGCTATGCTGCCGAACATACCCTCTCCATCGACGACGCCGTTTCCGACCTCCAAGTCATTTGCCGACGGGAAGGAGGCAAGATATGAAACGACTCTATCACGGCTCAAATGTATCCATTGAGCAGATTGACCTTTCACGCAGTAAACGAGGAAAGGATTTCGGACAAGGCTTCTATCTCAATGCAAATCCCGACCAAGCTATGGAGATGGCAGCTCGAACAACACGATTTCTCAACGAAGGAACTCCCACTTTATCCTGCTTTGAGTTTGATGAAGACGAGGCTATAAAGAATGGGTTGAACATAAAGGTCTTTCAGGATTATTCCGAGGAGTGGGCAGAATTCGTCGTGATGAATCGAAAGAATAACTCCGATGTTCCGGCTCATCCTTACGATATTGTTATCGGACCCATTGCCGACGATACAGTTGGTGTTCAGATTCGTCGCTTCATAATGGGCTATCTGTCGGCATCAGCATTGGTTGAAGAACTGAGATTTAAGGGCGACCATGCTATCCAATACTTCTTCGGTACCCCCAAAGCCGTAAACCTCTTAAAACGCATCGAATTATGACACAAGACATACAGTTTCAAATCGAATGTCTTGCCGCTGAACTCGCAGAGATGCTTATGGCAGAATACGGCTGGGACATACACCGCTCCCTTGACGAACTTTATTCATCTGCCACCTTCGCCAAGCTCAACGACCCCGAATGCGGTCTTTACTATCAGGGCGCAGTCTATATCTTCCAATTCCTCAAATCCGAAATCGAAACCGGCAAAGTCGCTTAACATTACCACATAACGTTATAAAGAGTGAAAACTATGGCTAAAGAAAACAATTTGGGAATTGTATATGTCTTATCAAATCGAGCAATGCCCGGACTCGTAAAAATTGGCATGACCACCCGAACCGAACTTGATGCGCGACTCAAGGAATTATATACAACCGGTGTGCCGGTGCCGTTTGATGTTGAATATGCCTGCGAAGTTAAGGCTTCCAACTGCGCAAAATTGGAGAAGGCTCTACATAAAGCATTTGAGCCCAATCGCCTGAATGTAAACCGCGAGTTTTTCCAAATAAATAAGGAACAGGCTATTGCCATTCTCGAAATCTTTAACGAAAAAGAGATTACTACTGAAGTCAGCGATGAAATGAACAACGACCTCAATGCGGATGACATAGCCTCAAAAAGTAAGGCTACCAAACACCGCCCACCGCTTAATTTCAGCCAGATGGGTATTCCTGTGGGTAGCATTATTACTTACAATGCAGACCCATCTGTATCCGTTACAGTAATTAACGATAAAAAGGTAGAGTATTTCGGAGAAGAAACGTCTCTGACTGCCGTAACCACCAAACTCCTTAACTCCAAATATGCAGTGCAACCAACACCCCGTTGGAGCTTTAACGGTACCAACTTACAAGAAATCTACGACGCAACCTATCCAATTGAAGAATAATGTATAATTTAGATACGTTAACACAAGAAACAAATCTTCGTAAAGTTTGGCCTAACGAAGCAAAGGACTTTACTCCATGGTTAGCCGAGCATTTGGAATATATAGGAAATATACTCGAGATGGATTTAGAACTCGTTGAAAAGGAGTCTAAAGTCGGAGGATATTCTGCCGATATTCTGGCTAAGGCAGAAAATTCTGAAAGTGATACAGAAAGCTATGTAGTTATTGAAAATCAACTTGAGGATTCCAATCATGACCATTTAGGTAAGCTCATTACATACGCATCCGGGAAAAAGGCTAAAGCTATAGTCTGGGTTGTCAAGACAGCGAGAGAGGAGCATCGAGAGGCTATAAAATGGCTCAATGATAACACAAATTCCGAACTTAGCTTTTATCTGCTTGAAATCGAGTTGTGGCATATAGGCAACTCCAAACTTGCTCCAAAGTTTAATGTTGTGGAGCGCCCCAACGAGTGGGCTAAAGTGGTAAAAACTTCAAATGATGTTTCAGATACGACGGTCTTACAACTTGAATTTTGGCAGGCGTTTATTGATTATGCTAGTAAAACAAGTTTTGCAAAATCTTTCCGTATGCCTTCTGCCCATCCACAAAATTGGTTTAATTTGGCTATCGGAAGCAGCAAATACAACATTTGTCTGGAAGCAAAAAAACAGAAACAGGAAGCCACAGTCGGTATTTATATTTATGAAGACAAGTCATTATATCATAAAATAGAATCTGATAAACATGCTGTAGAAATAGCCTTAAACAGTAATCTCCACTGGACAGAGGCAAAAAAAGCTTCACGTTTCTATGAGAGCAAATCATTTGATATGGCTGATTCGTCTACTTGGGAGGAGGTATTCAAATGGTATATTGAGAAATGCATAGTATTAAAGAAAATAATTCAAAAATATTTGTGACTTAATTTACTCTAATGCCGCAAAGTATTTTTCATAAATTAGGCGTTTATGAGCTTATGAAGATTCTGCACGAACTTCATAAGTTGGGTTACCAGAAACTCCGCTGGATGTCTTATATGGCACCCTCCGGACTTAGCTTACGTTGCCATATCACAACGCAAGACCATATTTGTATTAATCGGGAAATTGTCTTTGGCGGAGACCCGAATAAAATATGGTGTACCTCTACCGGAGCAATGACAACCGGCGAAGAGATAAAGCCTTTGGTAAAGACTTTTATGTATGAGAACCCTCGACTTATTGAAATTGGAAAGGGTAACGACCCTGAGTATGTTGAGTGGTTCAACATACTTCTATCTTTCGCTGCCGAAGGTCAAACGCCTGTATTCTATGGAGAATATTGGTCATTGCCGATTGGATGGATTAGAGTGGGACAATATACATTGCCTACACCTCCCACAAAAATGCGATTGATAAGTTGGAATATTGACGGCATCAAGACTCATTTTGAAGCATTAAAGAACCTTATAAGCGAATACTCTCCCGAGATTATTTGTCTGCAAAAGGTCAAAGATATAAAAGACTCCCCTGAATTTGAAATTGACGGCTACAAACGAGACTGCTTCTCCGCGCCTTATGCCGGGATAGCAACTTATATAAAGGACTGCATACCTTGCTCACTTAGTAAGCCAAAGAATCCAGAGTTGTACGGTCATCTATTGAAAACGGAAGTCATTTATCCGGCATTCACGCTTTACAATATCTACACCCCGTACTCCAATCCTAACATAGAGGGAGCTATTGAACATCGGAGAAAATTTGACAAGACTCTTATCGAGTTGGTTGGAACCACCCCAGACCGACAGATAATATGTGGTGACATGAACATCGTTGCCTCAGACAACGATTGTTGGGATGGGAAATTCAAACGGAATCAAGCCAACTTTCATGATTGGGAACGAACTAATTTCAATGAATTACTGAAGACCGGGCATCTAATTGATACCTACCGAACTTTGAATCCATTCTCTAAGGAATTTTCTTACTTCTTTAGAAATGATTCTGTTGTTAGAGCCAATAATCAAGGTCATAGAATAGACTTTTTCCTTGCCAGTCGCAGCTTCGAGCCACAGATAGTCAGAGCCGAGATTATAAAAGATTGCACCATCAGCTCCAACAATCCCATTCTTCTTGAAATAAGATACTAAGATAACGTGAGTTCGACATAAGGCATCAGAATAAAGTCAACTGATTGTCTGTCACA
>CAMWPM010000025.1 GCA_947176235.1 uncultured Bacteroidales bacterium
GAGGTGGGGGTGGTGGGAGTCCAGGCTCCACCGCTTATATCGGTGCGGGGAGTGTGGAATTCAACTTCCTTCGGCACAATGAACTGACGGACAGAGGGATTGGAATAATTCGAGGTCTCGGCAATGAACATGTCGTCGACGCGGCGGACGGGAAGCTCCATATTGCTCTGACCGGAGCAAAGGAAAACATCGCCGGAAAGGACGTCGGAGAGAGTCAGATCATTGACTGAAATCGTGTAGGGCCCACCAGGCTTAAGGGCGGGAAGCTCGATGCGCCAGTCGCCGTTGATGTCGGCGAGAGTGGAGACAGCTTTGCCTTTATTGACCTTAACGGAGACTTTCTCACCGGGATCGGCTTTGCCCCAAAGGGTGAGCGGACGGTCATGCTGGACAACCATACCTGACGAGAGGATGCGAGGAAGGGTGACTTCAGCATTGAGTGCTGATATGCCTGCAAGAGCCAGGGCCGCAGCAGCTGCGAAGCGTGTTAATGAGTGTTTCATCTGTAACGATAAAGTTTGACATGAAGAATCTTGAAATCATCGACACCAATACGGACATGGCGTCCCTGGTGCGTCTCGTCGCCATTGAAATGGCGGAGTGGGGAGAGAGTGCCGTCGGGGGAAACTTTGACCTCAGCCACATGACCGATGCCGACCCGACCGGATCCGGTCCAGCGGGCGGGGGTGAGCTCGGAACGCTCGGAACCGGCAGCAAGGAACCCATCCTCGCCAAGTGGAGCGGTGACCGACGTATCCCCGTCAAGATCGAAGCTGACGACAATACCGGTCCCTGCTACGATGAACTCGTCGGGGGCGATGCGGATTAATATGCCCCCAGCCTCAGGCCACCGAGAACCATCGGTGGCACGTGGATCCCACGGGAGGGTGAAAAAGTGTCGGGCAGTGAGTCGCAGGTCAGGCTCGGATGCGGGGAAAATTACTCTCTCTGTGGAGTCGGCATCAAACCAGACGCCACAGATATCGGAGGGATTATTGGCGCGGGCGGCGACGATAAGTGGCGTAAGCTGACTGATCAAGCCGTAAGCCATGCCGAGGCGCGGTGAGGATATATTTTCGATGGAGAAGGGGCTGAATCCCACTGCATCACGCTCGCCTACGGCAAAAAGTGCCTGCGCTCCGTTGTCGGGGGAGAGCCGAATTTCCGGGATGAAAAGAGGATTGTCGGGGAGAGCATACTGGGCTGTCCAGTCGACGAACCCCTTATCATAGAGGTCGGGGGCAAGAATGTCGACTGAAGGCGCCCCCGCATGCCATACATCCTTGAGATGAGCGAGGGGACCTGCCGAGGGATATTCTCCAGGGCGACGACCGCGACTGTTCATGGCAGCATTAACATAGAGTGGGAGAGAGGGGGAGATTTCGCGGGCTATCCTTGCCAACTGCTCAACATAAGTGGCATAGTACCACGCCATGAAGATTTCATCTGTCTCGATTCCGTTGCCGAATATTTCACTCCATGTTCCGGAACGACGTGAGCCGTTCGCCTCCCAGCGATCGAGTAATGAGGGGTGGAGTGAGGATTCGTTGGCGATCATCCAGTCAATCAACTGATGAGGAACGGGTGAACGAAATGCAGCGTCGGCAGCCGGGGAGTGGTCGCGGGCGCTTTCAAGCATCCCGATTTCGTTCTCAATCTGCATCATGATGACTGTGCCATGGGAATCATAATCAGCGATATGGCGCATGAGTGCGGTAAAAGCATTGGAATCAGCTTCGAGAACGGCGGGGGAGAATGCTGAGGCAATCTCCAGAGGACGCCCTGCGGCATTGCGGGCGCGGGGAAAACGCACGGAGTCAGCCTTGAACCAAAGTGGAGCGTAACAGCTCATGGAGTTTTTCCATGCGCCGAACCACAGAAAGACGATGTGCATGTCAAGATCAGTAGCCCGATCAATAGCATGGTCGATGAGAGAAAAATCAAACTTTCCTTCCTGAGGCTCGATCAGTTCCCAGTAAGCTGGGACGAGGATGGTGTTGAGCCCGGCATATTTCAGGCGGGGAAATATTGAATCGATGTCGGCAACCGATGATGCGGAAGAATTACCAAGCTCGCCGCCAAGAATGATGAAGGGTGAGCCGTTGACTTCGAGGTAGGCGGTGCCATCAAGCCCATGAACGAGTTTCGATCCGTCCTGACGCGAAATCCCGGGCAACACAGATAGCAATGCGAGCGAAAGAGCTGCAAGGAGTCGGGAAATCATCGTGCGGAGAGTGTTTCGTGCATTGACTGTGCGGCGCGACGACCGTCGCCCATTGCAAGAATCACGGTGGCACCTCCACGGACGATGTCGCCACCGGCGAAGATGAGGGGGAGGGAGGACTGAAGTGTCAGATCGTTGACGGCAATAGTGCCTCGTCGGGTGACTTCGAGACCCTCAATAGAGTCGGGGATCAGAGGATTGGGCGATACACCGACGCTAACGATCACAAGGTCGACAGGAATCTCGTCAATCGCGCCCTCGACGGGGACCGGAGAGCGGCGTCCGGATTCATCAGGGTCGCCCAGCTCCATGCGCTGAACACGCATGGCTCGTACGTGACCGTTTTCATCAGCCAGATATTCGACGGGGTTGTGGAGCGTGAGGAACTTGACTCCTTCTTCCTTGGCATGCTTCACTTCCTCAACACGTGCAGGCATCTCAGCCTCACTTCGACGATAGACGATAAATGCCTCCTCAGCACCCATACGGCGGGCAGTGCGGACGGAATCCATGGCAGTGTTGCCGCCACCAATAACGGCGACGCGCTTTCCTGCGGGAGCGGGAGTAGCCCAACCGGGACGTCCGGCACCCATAAGGTTGATGCGTGTGAGATATTCATTGCTTGAGAGCACTCCGATGAAGTTTTCGCCAGGAATACCCATGAATCGGGGTAGACCTGCGCCGGAGGCTACGAAAATACCGTCGAAACCGAGATTGAGGAGGTCGTCGTAATTGAGGGTCTTGCCAATGACGCAATCCTTGACAAACTTCACACCCTGAGCGGCAAGAGCATCGATCTCTACATCCACGACAGCGTTGGGGAGACGAAATTCGGGGATACCGTATTTCAATACGCCTCCGATCTCGTGAAGAGCTTCGTAGACCGTCACTTCATAGCCACGCCGGATCATGTCGCCAGCAAACGAGAGTGACGCGGGACCTGAGCCGACTACTGCCACTTTCTTACCGTTGGGGGCGAGGCGTGCAGGTAGCTCGCCAGTACCCGAGAGACGCTCTGTGTCGGCTGCGAAGCGCTCCAGATAACCGATGGCAACCGGTTGCTTTTTCATCTTATGGTAGATGCAGCGCGATTCACATTGACGTTCCTGAGGGCATACGCGACCGCAGACGGCAGGCAGAGCGCTTGTCTCCTTCAGGACGACGGCAGCCTCGTGGAAGTGTCCGCGCTCGATATTCTTGATGAATCCCGGAATGTTGATCCCTACGGGACATCCGGTGACACACTGAGGATCCGGACAGTCCATACAGCGAGATGCCTCAAGCATTGCCTGTCCCTGACTCAAGCCCTGATTGACTTCGGCGGAACAGGTGACACGAAATGCCGGATCGAGTTCGGGCATTTTTGCGCGGGGGATTGCCGTGCGCTGTTTGGCGCTCATGGAGTTGCGTAGCTCCTCACGCCACTTGGCGTCGCGGGGCGATATGGTGTTGGATTGCTGATTATCGTTATTCATGACGTTGGAAACAGATGGGTGGGGATGAGGGGAATCAGTTGTAGGCACGGAGTCGGAGCATCATTTCGTCAAAGTCGACCTGATGAGCATCAAATTCGGGTCCGTCGACACAGACAAAACGGGTTTTGCCACCGACAGTCACACGGCAGGCACCACACATTCCGGTGCCGTCAACCATAATGGTGTTGAGGGAGCAGATTGTGGGAACTCCATAGCGTTCGGTAAGCTTTGCCACGAACTTCATCATGATGGCAGGACCGATGGTGACGGCGAAATCAACTTTCTCACGATTGATTACCTGCTCGACGCCTTCGGTTACAAGACCTTTCTGACCGTAGGAGCCGTCGTCGGTCATGATGATGACTTCATCGCTGTACTCCCGCACCTGAGGCTCAAGGATGATAAGATCGCGGGTGCGGGCGGCAAGCACGGAAATGACACGATTGCCGGCAGCCTTAAGAGCCTTAATGATGGGCAGGAGTGGCGCTACACCAACTCCACCTCCCGCACAGACCACAGTGCCGAATCGCTCGATGTGAGTGGCACGTCCGAGGGGACCAACCACGTCGGCGAGATAGTCGCCAGGCTCCTTTGCGCAGATGTCGCGGGTAGAATCTCCCACTGCCTGCACTACGATGTCAATCGTGCCTTTGACCGGGTCGGCATCTGCTATTGTGAGAGGAATGCGTTCACCCTTCTCGTCGGGGATGACTATGACGAAATGCCCCGGCTTACGGCTACGGGATATCATCGGGGCTTCGAGGGTGAGCCTGACGACTTTTTCGGAGAATTGCTGTTTGT
This sequence comes from uncultured Bacteroidales bacterium, assembly GCA_947176235.1. Classification (GTDB taxonomy): domain Bacteria; phylum Bacteroidota; class Bacteroidia; order Bacteroidales; family Muribaculaceae; genus CAMWPM01. The sequence goes on from CAMWPM010000025.1 coordinate 4,501, forward strand.
CAATGATTTTATTCATGATGTGATAACGTGGTTGACCGGGTATGCCCGAAAAGAATCATTACAATATAAGCCTATAGGCTTGCGTTTGTACTAATAAGGTACAAATTTACCAAAACTTTTTTGTCAAAACACTATCTTTGTGGTAAATTTTGAAAATATGATGAAGGAAAAGATAAGAAATGCTCTTACTGCATTGCCAATGTGGACGTTCACGGTCATCGTGTTCGTGGCGATACTTTACCTGACACTTATGCCGGATCCGCTGCCGGATAATGATATCGAACTGTTCCCGCATGCCGATAAGGTAGTGCATGCGATCATGTTCGGAGGAATGTACTTCGTAGTATATTTCGACCGCTACCGTCAGGTGCTTAGAAGAGGAGGAGAGGGGAGTGTGTCGAGGCGTTTTACCATGACTGTTGCATTGTCAGTGGTGGCGTTTGGCGGAATAATTGAGTTGATACAGAGTGCGATGGGTGCCGGACGATCAGCAGATTGGCTTGACTTCGCCGCAGACACTGCGGGAGTGATTCTAAGTATGTCCGTATCTCCGTGGGTAACTCAGCGTCTGCTGGGAAAAACTGCATCAAGACAGTAAAAAGGCTTGTCTCGATGTAATAAAAGTCGTAACTTTGCGATGCCGTTACGTAACAGCGTTTTGTAATCCTCATCGGAGGGCACGAAAATTTGCCGGATAAGATGACTGGGTAAAACCTGGACTCTTATCCGGCAAGTTTTTGTATTATATCAATATAGCAAATCAAGTATGGAAAAAGGACAGGCCGGACTTGACTATGGTCAGGGAAGAATTGACCGATTGTTTTTCAAGATTTTTATTCCGACGTTGCTCGGAATGATTTTTAATGCTCTGATCACGATTGTTGATGGAATATTCGTCGGAAGAGGAGTAGGCCCGGACGGAATCGCGGCTGTAAATATAATTGCACCACTGTTTATGGTGACGACAGGTGTCGGGCTGATGTTTGGCATCGGAGCATCGGTGGTTGCAGGCATTGCAATGTCACAAAAAGACTATAAGAGGGCGAGCGGAAATGTGACGGCGGGTTTCATCGCATCTACGGTGGTGATCGGGTGCGTAGTACTTACATGTCTGATTGTCACAGAACCTGTGGTGAGACTGCTCGGTAGTTCGGATCAGCTTCTGGATAATACGACAGGTTATCTGCTTTACCTGCTTCCGGGACTTGTGCCGTTCATGTGGCAGAGCATCGGGATGATGGTGATAAGGCTTGACGGGTCGCCCAAATATGCTATGATGTGCAATATTGTGCCGGCTGTGCTGAATATTGTGCTTGACTGGTGGTTTGTGTTCCCGTTGGGGATGGGAGTGAGAGGGGCGGCACTTGCGACGGCAATAGCTGGAATAATTGGTGGAGGAATGGCTTTGACTTACTTCAGAAGGTCGTACGTCATCAAATTTACGAGCAAGATAGAATCGGGGTGGAAGAGCGTAGGCGCTCAAGCCAGAATAGGCGCCGCCGCATTCGTGACGGAGGTCGCAATGTCAGTGATGATGCTCACGGGCAATTACGTGTTCATGCGCAGTTTTGGCGAGAGCGGTGTGGCTGCGTACTCAATCTCGTGCTACCTTTTCCCCTTGATTTTCATGATAAACAATGCGGTGGCTCAGTCGGCACAGCCGATTATCAGTTACAACTACGGCGGCGGAGCACAAAGGCGTGTGAACAAGGCGTTGAAAGTTAGTCTGGGAGTGGCGGTGGTGTGTGGATTGATTGCTACGACGGGAATAGCTGTCTGTGCAAGAGGAATAGTGGGAATGTTCATTCCCGTGGATTGCGAGGCAGGAAAAATAGCGGTGGCAGGTCTGCCGATTTTTGCGATGTCAGCCATATTTTTCGCATTGAATATTGCGTTCATAGGCTATTGGCAGAGCATTAAGCGTGCCGGTCTGGCTCTTGCGCTTACACTGCTGAGGGGAGTTGTGTTTCTCGTTCCTCTTTTTGTGGTGATGTCGTGGTTGTTTCCCGCGTGGGGAATGTGGGGCGCGGTTCCGGTGTCAGAAATGCTGACTCTTATTATTATTATTATTGCTTTCTACGTCAGGGAAAGAAGCGGAAGGCGATGTGTCGGGAATTGACACACCGCCCTCATAAGGTGATAAATATTATTCCTATGGTTATTTGCGGGATTCCATAGCCGCGCGTACGTCAGCTATCAGCTCTTCGTCCTGCTTGTCGCGGCTAATGATGTTGCCTTCGGGATCAATCAGGAGGATACAGGGGATTGCCGGAATGCCGTAGATGTCGGTGGGAATGTACTGAGCATTGATGATCTGCTGCCAGGGAAGCTCGTGCTGCTCGATTGCCTGAAGTGTGTTTTCGGGCTCATCCCATACAGCGACGCCGAGAACCTCCAGCCCTTTGTCCTTGTACTGATTGTATAGTTCCTTGATCACTTTTGTCTCGCGGATGCAAGGACCGCACCAGCTTGCCCAGAAATCAACGAGAAGGAATTTGCCATTGCCTACATAGTCGGAAAGACGATAGGTGGAATCATTGTAGGTGACCTCAAAGTCCTTGAATTTGCTACCGACTGAAGTCTCCGCCTTGCTTAGCATAGACTGGCGAAGCTTTTGAATACGCTCGAAGTTGCCGAGGGCTGGATGGGCTGCTATGGCTTTGTCGAGCTCGGGGAGCGACATTTCATAGGCGTCCTGAAGGAAGAAATAATAGCCGACAGGATTATCGAGATTGGCGTCGCGCAGACTGTCGGTGAATACGCGTGCCTCATCGATCAGAGCCTGCGCCTGCTCCTCAGTGGCAGAGTCAGGAAGAGCCCGATAGTCCTGTGATAACTTCAGCTGGCGATCCTCATAAGCAACAAACAGATCGTTGAGCGGGGTGCCGGAAGGTGTACCTGTAACAAATTCAATGGTTCCAGGTTCGAGAACAAGATGTCCGTAGCGACGACCTTCAACAAGGATACGTGCGAGTATTGGCGAAGAAGCGTCGGAAACGTTGAACGTGGCAATGCTGTCGTTGACGGTGGCGCTGTCGATCTTTTCGTTAGTGTCATAGTTGACGAGATAGGCGATCTTGCCGGCGTTGTCTATGCCAAGGTCAGCATTGATGGTCGCTGACTTCTGCTCGGGAGTGCATGATGTCACAGCAATTGCTGTGACAAGCGCGATTAGAATGGTTTTCTGCATTTTTGATTGTTATGGAAATGGTTATAGAAAAATCCGGGTGATTTGTCATACTGCAAAGGTACAATAAAAAACAATATTTCAAATGATTAATGATATGAAAAAAAGAGGCGGGAGGCTTTTTGCCTCCCGCGTGTTATTTGGGTTCTAATTTGAAAGTCAGAAAGATGTGTGAATTACAAGCTTATAAGGAGATAAAGGCAGTAATTTTTATGTGTCTGTTTCTGAATATGTAACGTAGTGTGTTGTCTGAAAGTATCGTATAGTGTTTTCCGATCAGCAAATTAGAGCTTTGTATCCTGGAGCCTATGTTGGCTTTATCATCATTATCCGGTTGAAAAAGAAGAGCGTGGGATTATTTGCGGTAGTCGGCGAGCATCGTCTGGAGGCGCTGGCGAGCGAAGAAGATGCGTGACTTTACGGTGCCGAGAGGGAGATCCATCTTTTCGGCGATCTCGTTGTACTTGTATCCCTGCACGTGCATAGTGAAGGGGATGCGGTAGTCGTCGGAGAAGGAGTCGATTGCTGCTGTGATTTCGTTAGCGGCAACGGAACCTTCGGGAGTTTCGAAACCTGACTCCTGGGGAAGATTGAGGTGGTATAGATCCTCGGTCTGGTCAATCACAGTAGCGGAACGAACGACCTTGCGGTAGTTGTTGATGAAGATGTTGCGCATGATAGTGAATACCCATCCCTTGAAATTTGTATTCTCGACATACTTGTCTTCGTTGTCGAGAGCCTTGAGGGTAGTGTCCTGGAGGAGGTCGTATGCGTCGTCACGGTTTGAGGTGAGCATGTAAGCGAAGTTGAGGAGATTGCTCTGAAGAGCGAGGAGGCGATTTTCAAAATTTTTAGAACCCATAATTGTAAGAATTAAATGTTAGAAGAAATAAGATTGAGAGTTGTTACATCTCGTTGACATTGCAAAGTTACGAAGAAAATTCATATTACAAAACATTTTCAGGAAAAATTTTCAAAAATATTACAAAAAAAATTCAGAAGAAATTTGAATAAAATATAAAGCATTAAAAACCAGCGACATGCGATGATTGTAACAATTGTAACGAAAAAGTTAAAGATTGTAAAGAGGAGAGATGTGACAAAAATATGTTGAAGTGATGTAACAACGCTGAGGGTGATTTTGTAAAGATTCAGATCAAAAATTGAGGGGATGTAACAGGACTCGCGGATTTCATTGGTAAAACACGGGTGTCTTACCCCGTATAGAGTATCCGGATTATTGACTTGCGGGTGTATTGATTGTAATTAATTTTCCTTTACCATTATGAATTATATTATTAGATTAATTATATTAATGTGTCAGAGAGTCAGAAATACCCAATAAAGACAACAGGTGAATTGTGACACGAGCAAGGATTTGATAATAAAAAACAAGGGTGAATAAAAGATTCTTATTGAATAAGACTGATAATTAGAAGAAAATAGCTAAATTTGCAGGAAATCATGTATCACTATAAAACAATATTGTAACACAAATGAAACTATCATCACTGAGCGCACTGGTAATGTGCTGTGCAATGATCGCCTCCTGCACGGATGGCAAAAAACAAGGAGAGATGAGCGAAGGCATCGCCGATCCGATGGACTATACACTCACTGTAACCAACATCGATGCCGGCGACAGCACATTGGCATATCTCTATGATTACGATGCGCTGGCAGGAACGCGTAATCTTGCACCTGAAGCTCTTATTGACAGTGCTTACGTCGTGGATTCTGTGGCAAAATTCAACGTAAACGGATCGACAGCGCCGGTTGTTCTTTTCTCTGTTGCGAATAATGGACGTCGTTGCCTGGTGTTCCCGGAAGCTGGTGAGAACAGCTACGATTTTGATTCAAGTACCGGCTCAGGCACACTTGCCAAGAAATTTTCAGCAATGCGTGACAGTGTTAATGCCGTTGCTTTGGCAGCCGAAGGGAATATCCCCAATCCCGGCACGCCTGAATATGAGACCTATGTGGACTCACTGATGGCACTTCTCAACAAGATCAAAACTGATGTGATGTATGAGAATCTGGACAACGGTCTGGGCTACTACATGGTTGTCTCGATGGTTTCAGACATGAAGTCGGAGGATCTTGACTCTGTCGTGGCTAAGGCTCCCCGTCTTGCCAACGGTAAGCAGGTACAGAATGCACTCGAGGGCTTCAAGAAGCTGGCTGCCACTTCAGCCGGCTGCAAGTACACTGACTTTACGATTGACAATGATTCGGTGAAAGTGTCGCTCAGCGAATATGTGAAACCGGGTCAGTACACCCTCGTGGACTTCTGGGCAAGCTGGTGCGGTCCCTGCAAGCGTGCGATAGCTTCGCTCAAGCAGAACTATGAGGAGCTAAGCAATAAGGGTCTGAACGTTGTAGGTGTGGCTGTATGGGAAGATGCAGAAGCTACCCGTGCGTGGCTTGCAGACAATCCTCTGCCCTGGCCTATCATCCTTGACGCACAGACAGTCCCCACAGATCTGTATGCCATCAAGGGAATTCCGACTATGCTGCTCATAGGTCCCGACGGAACTATCCTCTGCCGCAGCTACAGTGACGAAGAAGTGCTGGAAGCTTTTGAAAAGGCAATCAGCGAGAACAAATAAGCAGCAATAAAACTACAGAAAAGGGAGCCAGGTAAAATGTCCGGCTCCCTTTTCTGTCTCTAATATTGAAATGTGATAGACAAAAAACGCAGTAAATGTGCTCTTGTCGCGTCGGAAAGTGGGGGAATCGGTTGATTATATTAGAAATATGTCGTAAATTTGCCAAAAAATATGGCCATTTTTCACAATACCTCAGAAATTCAGACTCCGACAGTGCAAATTGTCGAAATATCCGGTACAACAGAAGCTACCGTCACTACGGAAAACGAAGGGAAACAGCATGCCCTTGACTGCCGATACCTGCGGATGGCGCGGATATGGGCTGAAAACTCTTATTGCCGACGCAGACAGGTGGGCGCTATCATAGTGAAAGGTGACATGATAATATCCGATGGTTTCAACGGGACTCCCTCGGGCTTCGAAAATGTCTGCGAGGATGAATACGGTGTGACACGCCCCTACGTGCTACATGCAGAAGCCAATGCCATCACCAAAGTAGCCCGCAGCAATAACTCGAGCGACGGAGCGACCCTGTACGTGACAGCCTCGCCATGTGTGGAGTGTGCGAAGCTGATAATTCAGTCGGGAATAAGACGAGTAGTGTTCAATGAATTATACAGAATAACGGACGGAGTGGATCTATTGACACGTGCCGGTGTGAAAGTGGATCATATTGAAAATCTCAGTTGAACGAAAAAAGGTACATTAAGAGAAATTTCATACAAGGGTAAGGAATAGATGAAAAAACTTACAGAAACAAGAGTATGGGTCCCCCTGCTCATAGCTGTGGCTGTGGCATGCGGCTTCGGATTGGGAAATCTGCTTAACCGCTCGACAGGTCAGACAGCCTCCGAAAAGAAATTAGGAACGATTCTCAACCTGATACGTAACGACTATGTGGATGCGGTGGATATCGACAGCCTCATGGAGGCTACCATGCCCGCTCTGCTACAGGGACTTGACCCCCATTCGCAATATATTCCCGCACGCGATCTCCAGGGCGTTGACGAGGAGCTGGACGGTGCGTTCAGCGGTGTGGGAATATCGTTCATGATGAATAATGACACAATCATGGTGGTAGAAACCATCGCCGGAGGTCCTTCGGAGAAAGTGGGAATCCAGGCCGGTGACCGCATCGTGACAATTGACGGAGAGGACGTGACCAATCTGGGACTTACGGCAGAGAAGGTGCGCTCGATGCTCAAGGGAGTGCATGGCACGAGAGTAAAGCTCGGAATCAAACGCTCCAACTCAAAAAAGATACTGGAATTTGATGTTACGAGAGACGAGGTGCCGGTATCGTCGATTGATGCGGCTTACATGGTGACTGACTCAATCGGCTACGTCAAGGTGAACAAATTCGTGAGATCGACCTACGATGAATTTTTCTCAGCGCTTGCGGATCTTCAGCAGTTTGGAGCCACGGGCTACATAATCGATTTGCGCGGCAACACAGGCGGCTGGATGGAGATGGCAATTCTGATGGCAAACGAATTTCTGGAGCCGGGACTTCCGATAGTAGGTACGCGTTACCGCAATTCGAGAGAGGATCGCTACGTGCTGAGCGACCGCACAGGTAGCTTCCACGATGCCGGACTTGTGGTGCTTCTCGATGAGTATTCGGCAAGTTCGAGCGAGATATTCGCGGGTGCGATTCAGGATAATGACCGTGGACTCGTGATAGGTCGCCGCTCGTTTGGCAAGGGATTGATTCAGCGAAGATCCGTGCTTCCCGACAGCAGCGCAATGCTCCTGACCATAGGCAGATACTATACGCCGTCGGGGCGTTGCATCCAGAAGGATTACAGCAACCAGACGCAATACCGCAATGACCTGCTCGACAGATTCAATCACGGAGAGGCTTTCAGCGCCGACTCCATCAAACTGAATACTGATCAGGAATACAGCACGGTGCATGGCAGGACGGTGTACGGCGGGGGCGGAATCATGCCCGATATCTTCGTGCCGAGCGATACGGCAGGTGTCACCGGTTATTATATTAATGTGGTCAACGCGGGAATGCTCCAGAAATTTGCGATAGACTTCGCTGACAGCAACAGAGAAAAACTCGGGGAAGCAAACGACGTGGATCAACTGCTGGCACTTCTGCCAAGTGACAGCGATTTGCTGAGCCGCTTCGTGAACTATTGCACGCGTAACGGAATACCGGCACGCTGGTACTACATCAACATTTCGCGCAACTTGATTGTTAATCAACTAAAAGCTCTCATTGCCCGAGATATATTGGGTTACGGAGCCCTCCATCAGATTCTTAATCAATCGGATATTACAGTGCTAAGAGCCGTGAAAGAACTTGAGGAGGGAAATGCCGCCTATCCGATATTACCGCGGGAGGAAAAATCGAAGCCGAAACCTGAAGCTCCTTCGAGTCAGGACAACAGCCTTAACGAAGGAGGACAATACTCTGACACTAAGGACTGAGAGCACAGAATGAAAAACACAATAATTAGTTGAAGAAATGAAAAAGAATGATGTAAGAGCAAAAATGAAGGCTCACAAGGCGCTGCTTTCAGCAGTCGAGAAACTTGAAGCTGCCTCAAACGTGTTCGCGCGTCTGGAATCAAGCGCGGCATTTGCTCTCGCTGACAAGGTGTTGATGTATCACTCGCTGTCAGATGAATTGTCGACGCGAGAGTTTATTGACAGATGGCATGACCGCAAGCACTTCTTCCTTCCGAGGGTAAACGGCGTGAATCTTGACATACTTCCCTACGACCGCACCCGTCTTGCACTCGGAGCTTTCCAGATAGAGGAACCTCAGGGTAACGAGACTACTGCTATAGACGAAATAGATCTGATAGTAGTGCCCGGCGTGGCATACGACCGCGAGGGGAACCGTGTGGGGAGAGGAAGGGGATACTATGATCGTCTGCTCGCTTCATCACGAGCCACAAAGGTGGGGGTGGGCTACGATTTCCAGCTTATAGAGGAAGGAATCGACGCCGAACCGCACGACGTCAGGGTAGACGTGGTGATGACGCCCTCGCACACTATCGTGGTGAGACGCCACCGTTAACAATTGCGATATAAAGACTTTGTGAGTCTGCGTCATAATTGCCAAATTTTAGAGATTCGATCAGCATGTGGGCAGCGGGCGCGATATTTCGCGCCCCTACTATCATAATACTGTCATAGTCCTGCTGATAATATCTAAACGTAATAAAAAGAGGCAGTGAGTCGAATTTCGACTCACCGACGTTGTCATGGGGGAATTATGTTGAATGCTATGTCAGTGCATACGCCTGCCGCGATGAATCTATCCATGCCGGAGAATATCCGGTTAATACTTCAGGTAGATGAACGGCACAAGATCGGAAGAACGAGACTGAATGATGATGAAGAGTACGACGGCAACGATAATTGCCTGAATCCACATGGGCATGCTCCCGAAATTGTCCTGCGCGGCAGTGGTCCATGACTTGGGCATGAAGTGGAAGAGAAATCCTGCGGCGATGGCAACGACGATCATGGCATATCCGGCTACCCACTGGCGCGCGATGGAGGGGTGGAAATTGTAGATGATGGCGTGGGTCATCTCACCTACTTTCTCCATTGATTCCGAACGGAAGAACATGAAGCCGAGAGCCATAAGGTTGAACGTGATAAATACGTTGAAAGCGACTCGCCACCAGGGGGTCTTTTTCTTTTCAGCCTCAGATTTCTTTTTGCCACCGGTGATAACCTTGTGACCGACGAGAAGGAGACCGTTCCAGCCGCCCCATATCAGATACATCCATGATGCACCGTGCCATAGTCCGCCGAGAAGCATTGTGTTGAAAAGGTTGAGGTGAGCGCGTGAGCGCGTGCGGGTGCGGCTGCCTCCCATCGGGATGTAGAGATAGTCGCGGAGCCAGGTGGAGAGTGAAATGTGCCAGCGGTGCCAGAATTCCTGAGGGCTCTGTGACTTGAATGGCGCGTTGAAGTTGTCCTTAAACGAGAATCCGAGCAGAAGCGCAATTCCGATAGCCATGTCGGAATATCCGGAGAAGTCGCAGTAGAGCTGGAGGGTGAATCCGTAGACTCCCATAAGATTCTCGAAACCGGTGTAGAGGGAAGGATTATCGAAAATTCGGTCGACGAAATTGCCGCTGATATAGTCGGCAACAACCACTTTCTTGACCAGACCACAGATGATGAGGAAGAATCCGGCGCTAACCATGGTGGGGGAGGGATGGGGGCGTTCGGCAATCTGGGGGAGCATGTCCTTGGCACGGACCACAGGACCGGCGAGGAGAGGGGGGAAGAACGTGAGGAAGAAAGTGTAGTCAAGGAAATTGCGGCAAGGCTCGATCTGTCGGCGGTAGATGTCGACGATGTAGCTTATCGAACGGAACGTGAAGAATGAGATGCCGGCCGGGAGAATTATGTCGAGAGCGTCGAATTGTCGGGTTGAAAAATTGTTGAAAGTGTCGATAATGAGGTTGAAGTACTTAAAATAGACGAGCATCCCGACGTTCATTATGACATTAAGGGCGACAATGGCGCGACGCAGCCAGTCGGGGCGAGCCTTCCCAAGCAACAGACCGAGGATATAGTCGGACACGCAGACACCGAGAAGGATGAAGCAACATTCGGCACTCGACTTATAGTAGAAGTAGAGGGAGAAGAGGATCACTGCAATCATCTTGACGCGGGGGAATCCTCTCAGAAGCTGATAGACGGCAAGGAAAGCCGTGAACAGGAGGAGGAATAGCCCGGTGTTGAAGAGCAAGGGGGATGCGGGGTCGTAGAGCAGCTGTGACTGGAGATTTTGGAGAATCTGTTGCATTGTGGCGTCGTAGTGGGGGATTAGCGGGAGAGGGATGAGGTGAGAGATTCGGCAAGCATGTTGCCCATAACAAGATAGCCGGTGCGGGTGAGATGGATGCGGTCGGTGGACATTAGCTGGTGTTCGATCCAGCTTGATGATGCACCGTCGCCTCCGGCAGCAGCATACCAGTCAAATGTGGGAATGGACTTGTCGCGTCCATAGCGAAGAATGACCTGCCGCAGCCGGCAGCAATTAGAGTTGACGGAATACGTCACGGCAGTGCGCCTTCCTCGTCTGCCTTTGCGGCGTGTACGGGTGGAGTGCTGGCACTCCATGGGGGTGGTGAGGAGGATTTCCGCGTCGGGATTGGCTGCGTGAATGTCGGACACGAGTTCGTCAATCTGTGCATAGAAAGCATCATCGGACAGCTTGCCAAAAGCTTCGTTGGTGCCGAGGGACAGGATGACCAGATCCGGCTCAAGAATAGCAAGGTCGGCGGCAAAGTGGGGGATGGCGCTATAAGAACAGTAGCAAGCTCCATTATTGCCGATTGTGTGGAAGTAAAGTCCGGGACAGTCGTTGGAGAGTACTATGCCGAAGAAACATGCGGAGCCTTTGACATGGATGTTGAGGGTGAGGGAGGGGAGGGGGCGGGGGAGAAAAATATCGGTGCAGTCATCCTGATAATCGGCGTCAAAGTCCTGTTTACGGCCTTCCCATTCGATGCTCTTGACTGTTATCTGACCAGAATGGAGGAGCCGAAGCGAGCGAAATCCTTCTTCATCCTTTGTGTCGACGTAGATGGAGAAGTCGGGACGGGAGGGGGAGAATGCCACTCCGGTCAGTCCCATGTCGGTCTGCCACGGGGATCGGAGGAGGCGGGAGGTGGTGACACGCCCGTCGACGGTAAAATGATAGTCGTGGGCTTCATTGGTTCCGGCAATGCGGTGGGGGGAAATCAAACCACGTCCGGCGTTACCTCTCTGACTCTGAAGGATTGACCGCATGTGACCGGTGGCAATATCTGCCTGCAGATGGGAGTCGCCGATGTTGACGATAGAGAAGAGATCGGAGTCAGTGGCGAGGAATCGGCGGGAGAGGTCGGTCCAGTCGGCACCGTTCAGTTCAATGGGAATACGGTGAAGGAAGGGAAGCCCCGCAGGAATGTGAATGTCTGAGCCGTCCTCAAGCGTGACAGTGCTACTGCGAAGGTCGGACTGGGCGTCATCATCATCGTCGTCGGACCTGTCGTCATCGTCGTAGTCGTCGGGGATGGAGTCGGGAGGACACAATGATGACGCTGACACCACCGAAACAGGATAGAAACCAAGGAGGGCAGGTAGCGCGAGGAGGATGGCGCAGAAGAGGAATATGTGACGCAGGCGGGCAATCATCGTGAGAATTTATTGGACAGCATCGTTGAGGGCGTTGACAAACTCGCGTGCAAGACGCTTGCCGCCGGTGAATGACATGTGAATATAGTCCTTGTTGACTTCCTTGTTGCGGCTCCATTCCACCACGGCGTCGCGTCCGCCCATCGCAGCCTGTGTGTCCCAGAATGCCACTCCGGTGGCTTTGGCGACTGACCGCTGTGTGGCGATCATGGATGGAATGGTGGACATGGAGTGAATCTCACCGCCGGACTTCTGTCCTCGGTCACCGATGCCCATGAGGAGGATGTCGGCGCGGGGGTAGAGTTTGCGGATGCGGCGGATGACCTGGGTCATCTTGTGACCATAGGCGTCGTAGTTGGTCTGAGCGGCAGAGAGGGCATTGATGCCGTATTCAAGGATGATCAGGTCGTAGTCGATACCGGAAAGACGCATCTGGTCAATGACGGAAGAATTCAGTTCGTCGTGACGGATACCGGAATATCCTCGGATCGACATGTTGTCGACTGAAACGCCGTGATCCGAGTCAAGAAATGCTCCGAGTCCAATTATGCCGGGGGTGGAAGTGGAGACGGATAGCTTAGATGTGGTGCCGGGCACAGAGATCATCTGCACACGATCCGGGTCGGCATCAAGGGGATAGGAATCCCAATCGCCTGCATCCGTACGCACGTTAACCGTGCCTCCCTCGGGGGAAATGAAGAGGAGGCGTGAGAGATCCCAGGAGGAGGTGCGGGGGATTTTTGAGGATCCGGAGAAGTTAGTGGTGGCTTTACCCGTTGAGCGTGAGGAGAATCCGGGCAGCCAGGCGTAGGGTGAACCGGTGGAATTTCGCCAGTCAAGCTGCTTCCAGCCGGAGCAATTCATGATAACTGAGCGGCGGAATCCGGGAATCTCGCTGAAGAGAGGGGAGTAGCCTATTCCCGAGCCTCCATATTGCTCCTGAAGAGAGGAGCGGACGTACTCGGTGAAGATGTCGCCTTCGATGTAGGAATCGCCTATAACGGCTATGCGGACGTTGCGCGAACCGGCTCTGTTGAGTGCATCGCTGAAGCGGGAAAGGGCATTGCGAGCGGGGGAATAATCCTCGATCGGGGTGACTCCATCGGCACGGCGGACTACTTCGGGTGGGCGCACTGAGGGGAGAGGCGCCGGTTTGGCACTGTCAGACTTGGGATGCCCGGGTGCTGTTGCGTGGGATTTAGTTTCGGTCTTATTCTCTGTTTTGGCAGGAGATGGGGGAGCGCCGGGGGATTCGTTGTCGGAAATGTCAATTATGCCGATGTCGCGTGAGGAATCGTGAACGTAGTCCTCGGCGGGGACCCGGGAGAGAGCGTCAGAATTTTCGGAGTTAGGTGCGGAAGTCTCGCCGGAGGGGGTGGCTCCGGAAACTTCGGCGTCCATAATGGCAAGGAGGTCGGGATCGATATAAGTGTCGACGGGAGTTTCGTCGGAATGTGCCGCCGCATGCCCCGGCAGGACATCGGCAAGCAGATCGAAGTTCTTCAACTTGCCCGAAGTCAGGTTGTCCCAGCGCATTACGGAGAGTGCGCCGAGGATGATGACGGCGGTGAGAAGCAGTAGAAACGGGTTACCGTGCGGACGTCTGTTCATATTTCAGGAGAGAAGGTTGAGGAGATTATTCATTTTCGCGGCAGTCTCGTCCCATTCGTCTTCGGGAACAGAGTCGGGGAGAATGCCACCGCCGCCGTAAAGGCAGTAATTTCCGTGCAGATCAAGTTGCATGCAGCGAATATTGACAAATGCGAGGATGCGGGAAGCGGATGAAAGGGCGAGGTAGCCCCCATAGAGACGGCGGGGGTGGGATTCCACTTCTGATATAGCTTGAAGTGCCTCAACACGGGGATAGCCGGCGAGGGCGGGGGTGGGAGAAAGCGTGTCGAGGATCCCGGCGGGATCGTCGGACGAGAGCGTGGCGGTGATGTCGGTGGCGATATGCTCGATTGATCCGTAGGGGAGGGTGCGGGGGGAGGATGCAAGGGGGGAGCAACCTGCAGAACTAAGGGCGTCGAGGATAAAATCGGTGACAATAGCCTGCTCACGCACGTTCTTTGCATCCCAGGGCTTATCTACGGAACGAAGACGGGTGCCAGCGAGGGCTACAGTGGAGAGGCGTCGGGAGGGAATGTCGATATCGGCGAGTAATTCAGGTGTCGATCCGATCCAGATTCCTACGGCTGGAGAGAAGAGCAGATAGCGGAATGATGATGTGCGGTCGGTGAAAGCGCGTCCGGCGATTTCAATCAGTCGGGACACGGAGAAGTCGGGGAGGCTGCCGCAAAGGACACGGGATATGACTACTTTGGAAGCATCGGGATCCGGATTGCCGGAGAGACTGCTGATAACAGACCGAACTGATTCAAGGTAGCTTTGGCGAGGGGTAGACTTCTGCCATGGTGCCTGGAATGGAGTACCATGACTGTCGTTGCATGAATCAGGATCGGCTAAAAGCGCGTGCTCATCAGTAGAGAGGTGGATCGAGGTGGCAGATGCAAGAGGGGAGTTCCATGGAACAATCCTCAGTAGATCGGGATGGAAGGTGGATTCTGTCCGGTTACAGGGATCACCTGAAACAGACGGAGCGGACACCGAGGCTGAACAACGGAAAAGGGCCCGGGACGTGCCGGGGAGAGCATAGCATACAAACGGGATGCTATGCGTAAGGGCTATTTCGATTGCTTTGCGCTGAGCGGGAGAGAACGCGTCGTGGGAAATGTCAGTCATCTATCGGGCGGGCGATGAGTTCGAAAGGAAGGGCGTCGGTGACGCGGACATTGAGAAATTGACCGGGACGGAGCGGGCGGGTCTTCTCGATGAGGACTTCGGGATCGACTTCAGGAGAATCCCATTGAGATCTGCCTACGTAGTAGTCATCTTCTTCCGAATCCACCACGACTTCAATTACTGATCCGATCTTGGACTGCTGGATTTCGAGGGAGATCTCTTCCTGGAGAGCCATCAGGCGGGCGAGTCGCTCCTGCTTTACGTCGTCGGGGACGGAATCGGTGAAATTCTTGGCAGCGTAGGTGTCGTCCTCCTCGCAGTAGGCGAATGCGCCCATGCGCTCGAAGCGCTGCTCGCGTACGAAGTCGAGCAGTTCCTGAAATTCTTTTTCTCCCTCTCCGGGAAATCCGACCATGAGGGTGGTGCGGATGTGGAGTCCCGGGACGCGGCGACGCAGTTCGGCAAGGAGAGCGCGGGTCTCGTTGGCCGTGATGTGGCGCCTCATTCTGGAAAGTACGTTGTCGGAAATGTGCTGGAGGGCGATATCGAGGTAGGCGCAGACGTTGGGGCGGGACGCCATGACGTCCATTACTTCCATCGGGAATTGCGATGGATAGGCGTAGTGGAGGCGTAACCAATGTACACCCGGGATGTCGGCGAGGGTGGAGACCAGACGAGGAAGTTCCATACGTCCGTAAATGTCGGTACCGTAGCTTGAAAGGTCCTGGGCTATGATGTTGAACTCACGCACTCCACGGCTGACGAGGGTGCGGACTTCATCGGCGATTTCCTCGATGGTGCGGGAATGGTAGCGTCCCGTGATAAGGGGGATGGCGCAGAAGGCACAAAATCGGTTGCAACCCTCGGCAATCTTGAGGAACGCGTGGTGGCGCGTAGTGGTGACGACGCGATCGTAGGGGGCAGCTCCGGGATGGCGTCCGGTTAGGCGCTCAATGATGCCGTGCCAATCGAATTTGCCATACCATGCGTCGACTTCGTCGATCTCGGCGGGGAGGTCGGCACGATAGCGCTCGGAAAGGCATCCCATGACTATGATTTCGTCGACGAGCCCATCGGCTTTAGCCTTGACGTAGCTCAAGATGGTGTCGATGGATTCTTCCTTGGCGTCGCCTATGAATCCGCATGTGTTGATGATGACAATTGGTGAAACTCCGTCCTCGGGGTTGTGGCGGGCGATGTAGCCGGCATCGGCGAGCATGGCAAGAAGCCGCTCAGAATCGATCAGGTTCTTAGAACAACCGAGAGTGACGACGTCGACCTGACGGGAGGGAGCGGTCATATTTTGTTTCCGAAAAGGGACTTTACGAATCCGGCGCGGTCGAACACCTGAAGGTCGTCGATGCCTTCGCCGAGTCCGATGTATTTAACGGGAATGCGGAACTGATCGGAGATGCCAATGACAACGCCACCTTTGGCAGTTCCGTCGAGCTTTGTGATGGCGAGTTCGTTGACTTTGGTGGCTGCCACGAACTGACGTGCCTGCTCGTAGGCGTTCTGTCCGGTGGAACCGTCAAGGACAAGAAGAGTCTCGTGGGGGGCGCCGGGGACTACGCGATCCATGACGTTGCGGATCTTTGTAAGCTCGTTCATGAGTCCTTTGTTGTTGTGGAGGCGTCCGGCAGTGTCGATGATAACAACGTCAACGTCATTGGCTACGGCTGAGGTCAGTGTGTCGAAAGCGACCGATGCAGGATCGGCACCGAGTTTCTGCTTAATGACGGGGACGCCAGCGCGCTCGCCCCAGACGTCGAGCTGCTCGATAGCTGCGGCACGGAATGTGTCGGCGGCTCCGAGCATCACTTTGTTGCCTGCTTCCTTGAAGTGGTGGGCAAGTTTGCCGATGGTGGTAGTCTTTCCAACGCCGTTTACTCCAACAACCATGATGACATGGGGGTGGTGTCCTTCGGGAACCTTGAAGTCGGGATCGGATGATGCTTCGAGGTTGTTCTCGGCAAGCATGTCGGTGATTTCCTCGCAGAGGAGGTTGTTGAGCTCGGCGGTGTCAACGTATTTGTCGCGTGAAACGCGATCCTTTATGCGGTCGATGATGCGCAGGGATGTCTCGACGCCGACGTCGGATGTGATGAAGACTTCCTCGAGGTTGTCGAGGATGTCGTCGTCGACGTGGCTCTTGCCGGCGATGGCTCGGGCGATTTTGGCGAAAACGCCTTGCTTGGTGCGCTCGAGACCTTTATCGAGGTTTTCCTGCTGCTTTTCTTTTTTCTTGAAAATGTCGAAAAATGCCATACTTAGAAATTTTGTACAAAATTACGAATTTTCGGGGAGAAAGTAGCAAATGCGAAGGGAATAATTGGAGAAAATTAGGAGAGTTAAAGCTGCGATTTATGTGTACGGTCACAAGCAAAGGGGCAGAGGGCGCAAAGGATTTTATAGTTAGGAGTGAGGAGTTAGGAATTAGGAGTCGCAACATGATAATTATCAGCGGGGTTGACAAGACAGAAGCACCGGAGGTTTGTGGGAGAGAAAGGAGAGGAGGGGAAGGTCTCACGCAGAGGCGCAAAGGGCGCAGAGTTTTTTTGAGAGAGGAGTGATAATGTGCTGGTATTTAATGGTTAAAAAGACAGGAGGACTGGAGCGACAGGAGGTGCTTTGGGGGGATTTGGGATAGAACGATTAATAATTCATTTATCAAGTTTTGCTAAATATCTCAATAACCCACCAATTCAAAAGAAGGGCGCTGTGTCGAAATAGACACAGCGCCTGAGATTAACAAAAAGGGTAGGGGAATCAGCGGGCGGAGTCGGCGATCATGGCGCGGATGGATGCGTTGAGGTCGGTGGCGGCAAGGAGCTGCTCGACGGTGAGGTGCATGCGGTAACGCCAGTAATGACGGGAGTTGGCGGGAACGTTGATCTGCTCGTCGAAGGGGTTGGCGCGCCGAAGCTCTCCGTCGGTCGACAGCCAGTCCTGCAAGGGTAGGATGCAGAGCATTGACGGTGACTTGAGGTGCTGGTCGACGATCATGCGGCAGATCCAGGGCTCGGCATAGTAGGGCGCGTCGCCGTGCTGATGGAGCTCATTGTTGTAGAATCGCTGTGTGGTCTGGCGGTTCTCTTCCCACCACTGGCGTATGCCTCCCATGTCGTGGGTTGAGGTGGTGCATACGGAGAGGTAGGGGTAGTGGCGTGTCTGACCGAATTCGTGGCGCGGATCCTTGGGCATACGCTGAATCTCGAGGGCTACGATCTTGAGTTCGTTCATGACGGCGGGAACGCAGTCGGGGATCATGCCGAGATCCTCGGCGCACGTGAGCATGTGGGTGGCGGAGATGAGGGGGGGGAGTTTCCACATGGCTTTGTCGTACCAGAAATGGTTGTGACGGTGGTAGAAGAAGTCGTTGTAGAGGCGGTCGAAACACCAGCGGGCATAGTCGTCGAGGGCACGGTAGGAGTAGGTGTGCTGTGCGGAAATGCGGGGGTGATATTTGCCGCGCTCGACGGGATCTTCGATGAAAAGGACGTCGTCGATCAAGCCGAGGAGTGCGTTGCAGAGGAGGGTGTTCTTGTCGTTTTTCTCCTGTGTGGCGAAGTAGTCGGCGACCTGGCGCTGCGTGGAGAATTCGGGGCGGAGGGAGTAGCGTCCGTAGCCGTCGGCGTCGATGAGGAAGCGTGAACGCGCCTCGTCGACATAGGGGCCGAAGAAGTCGGGGAGGAACCAGTCCATGATGAACGGGCGGCACTGGACTTCGGGGTTGATCCAGAAGTCGTAGTGGGAGGAGAGTTCCTGTGGGGTGAAGGGGAGTGCGGGGTTGAAGATGCCGAGGAGACCGTGGATGGCGTCGGCGGGAATCTGCCAGATGCGGAAGAATCCGAGGACGTGGTCGATGCGGTAGGCGTCGAAGTACTCAGCCATCTTGCGGAAGCGGGCTTTCCACCATGCGAATCCGTCGAGGCTCATCTCTTCCCAGTTGTAGGTGGGGAATCCCCAGTTCTGCCCGAGAACGGAGAAGTCGTCGGGCGGGGCTCCTGCCTGGCTGTTGAGGTTGAAAAGGCGGGGGTAGATCCATGCGTCGACGCTGGTGCGGGAGATGCCGATGGGGATGTCGCCTTTGATTGCTATGCCGCGTGAGCGGGCGTAGTCGGAGACGTGGCGCATCTGGCGGTCGAGGTGGAACTGGACGTAGCAGACGAACTGAATGTCGGTGGGGTTGGCGTCGATGAAGGCGTCGATCTTAGCGGGGTCGTAGACGGCATATTCGCCCCAGAGGGAGAAGTCGGGGGTGGAGAAGCGGTCGCGAAGGACGCAGAATGCGGCGTAGGGTCGGAGCCAGCGGGCATTGTCGGCGAGGAAGCGGCGATAGTCCGGGGAGGCAAGTGTGGCATGTCCGTCCTGCTCGAAAATCTCGCGGGTGAATGCGGTTTTGGCTGCGGTGACGCGCTCGTAGTCGATCTGCTCAAGGGCGTTGAGCTCGCGGGCGAGGTCGTCGAAATAGCGCTGCCGATCGGGGTCGGAGAGTGTGCCGAGCTCGGATAGGCGGAGGTACATGGGATGGAGGGCGAAGGTGGAGTTGGCGTTGTAGGGGTAGGAGTCCATCCAGGTGTGGGTCATCGTGGTGTCGTTGATTGGCAGGATCTGGAGGAACTTCTGCCCGGTGGCGGCAGCCCAGTCGATCATGGGAATGAGGTCGAAGAAGTCGCCGACGCCGAAGTCGGCTTCGGTGCGGATGGAGAATACGGGGATGGCTACGCCGGCACCACGCCAGAGGGCGCGGGCACTGTTGAATCGGAGTCCGGAAATGACGGTGACACCAGGCTCAGCGGAGTGTCCGGATGGAAGGACTGCATGGCGGTTGGATCCACCTTCCCAGGCGCGGACGGCTCCGGTGGCTGCATCGAGGATCAGGAATTTATAGTCGAAGGCGGGGGGGAGATGGCGGGATGCGGGGATGTCGACGGTCCAGACGGGAAATGAATGGTCGGAGAGGGTAAGGGCGCGCGAGGGATCCCAGTTGCCGAGCGCCTTGCAGTCGCCGACGATGGCGAGGGTCTCGCCGGGGGCGATCATGGGCGCGGCGACGACGATGCGGACGCTGCCACGGGAGGGGCGGGTGAGTGCGTGGCGGGAGGTGCGACGGTTGATGCAGTCGGTGAAAGCGGAGGAGTAGTAGGGCTTATCCCATGGCATGTCCTGCCAGCGGTCGAGCAGGATGAAGTCGGCGGCTCCACCACGGGCATGGATGAAGCGGTGGGGGACGTCGCCGTACTCCTGACGTGTCCATCCGTTGTCGTGGCGGATGAAGTAGCGATAGGAGAAGTCGGGGGTGCCGTCGGCAACTTCAATCCGGAGGGTCCAGCGTTCGCCGGAGGCGGGATGGAGTGGAACTGCCTTGGCTGGATCGGCGGAACCGAGTTCGGGAATGTCGCCGATGATAAAGATGTTTTCGCCCCAGTTGGTGCGATAGTCGATGTTGAAAGTCAGGGTCATGACGGAATGTAAGATTTAAGATTGAATCACAATGGTGTAAAGGTAAGGCTTTTTGGCGAGACAAACAAAAAGAGGGGCGCGAAATTTTCGCGTCCCTCAAAAGATTGTGAGTGCGGGGAGTGAATCATCCGCATTTCGATGTGCCACAGGAGGTGCAGATGAGGCATCCTTCCTGGTAGATGAGTGTCTCGTGCCCGCAGTTGGGACATGTCTGTCCGCTGGCTTTAGTGCCGTTGGGGAGGTACTTCTTGAGGGCGCGCTCGACGCCCATCTTCCATGTGTTGATGGACTGGGAGTTGAGTTCGAGTCCGGATACGAGCTTCAGGACCTGGTCAATAGGCATGCCATAGCGGAGGACACCGGAGATGAGTTTGGCGTAGTTCCAGTACTCGGGGTTGAATTTCTCGGACAGACCTTCGATTGTGGTCTTGTAGCCTCGCTTGTTGACGAACTGGAAGTCGTAGCGCTTGTTGCCCTGGGCGTCGATCGCCTTGATTATTTTGCCGCGGGTGACGGATTTGGGGCAGAAGATTCCGTCCTCGTCGTCGGTAAGACCTGTGAAGATTTCGTAGGGGCGTCCGTCGAGCAGACCGACGAATGCGATCCATTTCTCCTTGTTGTTCTGGAAGCGGACGACGTCGGCTTCCAGCTCGATGGGGCGCTTGGTGACGATGCGGGGGGCGGCGGGTTCGGCGGGTTCGGCAGGCTTTACTTTTTTCTCAAGCGAAACGAGGACTCCGGCGCGTGAACCGTCGCGGTAGACGGTGCAACCCTTACAGCCGGAACGCCACGCTTCGACGTAGAGGCGATTGACAAGCTCTTCGGAGACGTCGGCGGGTAGGTTGATGGTGACGGAGATGGAATGGTCGACCCAGCGCTGCACGCGACCCTGCATCTTGACTTTCTCGAGCCAGTCAATGTCGTTGGAGGTGGCTCCGCCGTAGGGGGAGCGTGCGACGAGGGCGTCGATCTCTTCCTGTGTGTAGTCGTCCTTGACTTCGATGCCGTTGACTTTCATCCAGTCGATGAACTTGGGATGATAGACGATATATTCCTCGAATGCATCGCCGGATTCGTCGACGAAATCGACCCGGACGTCGGTGTCGTTGGGGTTGATCTTGCGGCGGCGCTTGTAGACGGGCATGAATACCGGCTCGATGCCGGATGTGGTGCGGGTCATGAGCGATGTTGTGCCGGTGGGGGCGATGGTGAGGCAGGCGATGTTGCGTCTGCCGACTTCTTTCATGCGCCGTCCGAGCTCGGGATCGGCTTCGGAGATGCGGCGGATGAAGGGGTTGTCGGCTTCGCGTGCGGCGTCGTAGATCTCGAACGGTCCGCGCTCGGCTGCCATCTCGACGGATGAGCGGTAGGCGGCGAGGGCGAGGGCGCGATGGACGGATTCGGAGAAGTCGGTTGCCTCGGGGGTGCCGTACTTGAGACCGAGAGCTGCAAGCATGTCGCCTTCGGCTGTGGTGCCGACGCCGGTGCGTCGTCCCATGAGGGTCTTGCGGCGTATTTTCTCCCAGAGGTGCCGCTCAGCCTGCTTGACCTCGGGAACTTCGGGGTCGGAGTCGATCTTGGCAAGGATGGCGTCGATTTTCTCCATTTCAAGGTCGATGATGTCGTCCATGATGCGCTGTGCCTTTCCGACGTGGGAAGCGAAGAGGTCGAAATCGAATCGTGCCTGCGGTGTGAAGGGGTGGATGACGTAGGAGTAGAGGTTGATAGCGAGGAGTCGGCAGCTATCGTAGGGGCATAGGGGGATCTCGCCGCAGGGGTTGGTGGAAATGGTGCGGAATCCGAGGTCGGCGTAGCAGTCGGGGACTGACTCACGCAGAATTGTGTCCCAGAAGAGGACTCCGGGCTCAGCTGATTTCCATGCGTTGTGGATGATCTTAGCCCAAAGTGCGGTGGCGTCAATGTCCTTGGCGACGATGGGATCGGATGAGCCGATGGGGTACTGCTGACGGAAGGGGAGGTGATCGGTGGCGGCGTGCATGAAGGCGTCGGAGATACGGACTGAGACGTTGGCTCCTGTGACCTTACCTTCGGTGAGCTTTGCGTCGATAAATGCTTCGGAGTCGGGATGGTCGATAGAGACTGTGAGCATGAGGGCTCCGCGGCGTCCGTCCTGAGCGACTTCGCGGGTGGAATTGGAATAACGCTCCATGAAGGGGACGAGTCCGGTGGATGTGAGTGCGGAATTCTTGACGGGTGTGCCTTTGGGCCGGATGTGGGAAAGATCATGCCCGACGCCTCCGCGCCGCTTCATGAGCTGTACCTGCTCTTCGTCGATGCGGATGACGCCGCCGTAGCTGTCGGGGGTGCCGTCGAGTCCGATCACGAAGCAGTTGGACAGGGATCCGACCTGCAGATTGTTGCCGATACCTGACATCGGGCTTCCCTGGGGAACGATGTAACGGAAGTCCTTGAGGTAGGAGAATACTTCCTGCTCGGACATGGGGTTGGGGTAGCGGCTTTCGATACGGGCGATCTCGGATGCGATGCGATGGTGCATGTCGTCGGGAGTGAGCTCATAAAGGTTGCCGAAGGAGTCCTTCAAGGCATATTTGCTGACCCAAACGCGGGCAGCGAGCTCGTCGCCTCCGAAATAGCGCAGGGTGGCGTCGGTGGCTTCGGCGTGGGTGTAGGTCTTAGGTTCCACAGTGAATTAAGGATTGTAAGGATGTGTGATAAAGAATGGTGGGTTTTTTACGTGTTGAAAAGATTGCTAACGAATAAAAAAGTTGATAATCAGCTTTCGGCTGTCAAGTGAAAAGATTACTCATAGAAACCGAGCGCAAAGTTTTAAAAAAATAACGAGTTGACCAAATTGTAGAGCAAGAAAATGAGCGGTCGTTGATAAGTTTTCCAAAACAAAATGTCAATAATCAGAGTAGTAGTGATTTATCTAAAGATGATGGGTTGAAAAGTTTCCCAAAAGTGAAATTATGGCTTATGATCAGACCTCCGGACTTGCAGATACGGGCGAATTGTAGTAATTTTGGTGTAAAGAAACATAACTTAGCACAATAATATGGAAAAAATGGGAAACGCGTCATACTGGAAGACGCGCCGAACGATAAGAAAGTATGATAACTCCAGAAGTGTGAGCGACGAATTGCTATGCGATCTGATGGAGAAGGCAATGCAGGCACCGACTACGGGGAACATGCAACTCTACAGCGTAGTGGTGACGCGGGATAATGAAAAACTTGCTGATCTGGCAACGGAGCATTTCAATCAGCCGGCGTCGACAGGTGCCGACGTGCTGCTGACATTCTGTGCTGATTTCAACAGATTCACGAAATGGTGTGATGCCCGTAACGCCAAGCATGGGTTCGGGAATCTCCAGTCGCTGATGTCGGCTGTGCTGGATACCACAATCGTTGCGCAACAGTTCACAACACTTGCGGAGATGGCAGGACTGGGTGTCTGCTATCTTGGAACTACTACCTACAATGCTCCCGGAATTGCGACAAAGTTAGGGCTGCCTAAGATGGTGGTGCCCGTGGTGACGCTCGCTGTCGGTTATCCGGCAGAGGATGGTGAGGTGAGTGACCGTCTGCCGCTCGATGGTGTGATGCACTATGAAACTTATAAGGATTATTCCGCCGAGGATATTGACAGAATATATGCACCTAAGGAGGCGCGCGAGGACAGCAAGAGGTTTGTGGCTGAAAACGGGAAAGAAACGCTGGCTCAGGTATTTACTGACGTGCGTTATCCGGAACGGAATAATGTGGCGTTTTCGGAGGTGTTATCAGGGTTCCTAAAATCCGCCGGCTTCTGAAAGGTGTTGTGATAATGGCGCGTCTGGGGTGTCGCTCGCCTCGCTCGGGCTCGGTCATGTACTATCTGTACACTCCCTTCGCCCTCAGAGTCGTGCTCCTACCATCCACACCATTCTGACAACACCTGCGGTGTGGATGTGATAATGGCGCGTCTGGGGTGTCGCTCGCCTCGCTCGGGCTTGATGGACACCTGCGGGATGCGGGCGCAATGTATTGCGCCCCTACTTGATGCTGTGCGTTTCTATGGGAGTGGTGTGCGCCACTACGGGTGAGATCAGTTGGGGGTGGAGACGAATGATAGCTCGATTGCGTTGATGTCCTCCTGAAGTTTCTTGTCGATGGGGAGTCGCTCTTCGATTGTCTTGATGGCGTGGTGGACTGTGGCGTGATTGCGTGAGAGGCGTGTGCCGATAGCAGTCACAGCCATGTTGATGTGCTTCTTGCAGAGGAACATCACCATCTGACGGGCGTCGCTGACTTCGCGCTTGCGTGTCTTGGTGAACAGGCGGTCGATGTCAATGTTGTAGAACTCGCTGACGCTCTCGGCGATCATCTCGAAGTTGATGGTGCGACGGGCGGTGCGGACGGAATGGTTGACGACGCGGCGTGCGAGGTCGACGGTGATTTCCTTATTCAGGAATGTGGCGCTCGCCATAAGCGATACAACGATGCCTTCGAGTTCGCGGATGCTGTCGGTGACGTTGGCGGCGATATAGTCGAGCACGTCGGGGGGGAGATTTATGCCATCGTGGGCGGCTTTCAGCTGCAAAACCTGTCGGCGAAGGTCGAGGTCGGGACGCTCAAGCTCAACGGTCATTCCCCATTTGAAGCGCGTGAGGAGTCGCTCGGGCATTCCCTTAAGGTCGCTGGGACAGCAGTCGGAAGCGAGGATGATCTGGCGATGGTTGAGGTGGAGGAAGTTGAAGATGTGGAAGAAAGCCTGCTGGGTCTTTTCCTTGCCCATGAGGTCCTGAATATCATCGATGATGAGGGTGTCGATGCTCTGGTAGAAGTTGGTGAAGTCGTTGATCTTTCCGTTGCGGGATGCGACGGTGAACTGGCTTTCGAATAGTCGGGCTGTGATGTAGAGGATGCGGGCTGTGGGATTCTTCTCCTTGATGCGTATGCCGATAGCCTGAATAAGATGAGTCTTACCCACGCCGGAGGGACCGAATACGAAGAGGGGGTTGAAAGTCTTGCACTTGGGGTCGGCAGCGATAGCCTCGCCGATGGAGCGGGCAAGCTTGTTGGACTCTCCTCCGAGATAGTTCTCGAAGGTGAGGGTGGGATTGAGCTGAGAGTCGAGGTCGTTGTCGACGGGCTGTGATGTGATGAAAGGATTAGCGGAGTTGACTTCCTGCTGGCGATTCTGGACGGCGGGGGAGGGATTTTTGGAAAGTGTGTCGATGCGCGACGAGGGCTCGCTATTGACGATTTTATAGCGATAGAGAAGCTTTACGTCGGGTCCGTAGACTCGGCGCAGAACTGTGGCGATGATGCGCATGAAGCAGCTCTCGAGGTGCTCGACGAAGAAAGCCGAAGGGACACCGAGAGTGAGGTTGCCGTCCTCAAAGGAGATTGAGGAAATGGGTCGGAACCAGGAGTCGAACTGTTCCTGCGGGATGTTGTCGGCGATTATGGCGAGACATTCATCCCACAGTTGCTTGTGGTTTTTTTCCATTTAGGATGAGTGTAAATCTTTAGGCTATTGACAGTAGCCGTTGGCTAATCTTTTCAATGCAAAATTCATCAAATTTTTTCTCAAAAACAAGGGGTGAAAAATTTGGTTTTTTGAATGCGGTTGCAAGTATAAGAATGTCAGAGATTTAGGACAGAAGCAAATAAACGGGATAAATAAGATGAGAAAAGTGATCGGTAATAATCAGATATACAGGAATATATATTTTATAGCAATGGCGAGGAACGGATACGGGCGGATCGGAGCTTTTGCCCGAAACCGCCCGAATAATGCGAGGTTGCGAAAAAAATGGGGTTTATCAACTATTTAGACTGAATCTAAATAGTGGAGAAGCATCAGAGGAGCTTGATCGAGATGTAGCGCTTGGGGTTACGCTTGATGTCGACGAAGAGGGAATCGAGGTCGGAAACGGAGGAATTTATGTTGTCGTAGAGCTTGCGGTCGTTCATCAGCAATCCCAGGGAAGAATTTGGATCGTTGAGCTTGCCGGTGAGTGATAGAAGATTCTGAGATGTGCCCTCGACATTGTGCATAGTGGACTCGATGGGGAGTGAGCGGAGCCGGTTGGAGAGGGTGTCGAGATTCGCGGAGATGGCGTTGAGATTGCCTGCCGTTGCCTGCACGGAATTCATGGTGGCGGGAAGTCGATTGACAGCAGAGTTGACGGAAGCGAGAGTATGCTCAAGGCTGGCTGTTATGGCATCGAGACGCGAGACTGATGCGTTGAGTGCGGGATTGGAAGCAATGACGTTGAGCGCAGAAACCAGAGAGTCGACTTTAGTCATGATGGAGGTAACGTTGGGCATGATTCCGGTGGAGAGATCCTGCATGATGCCTTTGTGTGTTTCGCCCACGAGGTGATCGCCGACGTCGTGACGACCGTCGCCGGGAGCCATGTGCAGGACGATAGAGGCTGTGCCGAGCATGTCGGTCTCAATGATGGCTTTTGAGCCTGTGGGGACGCGAAGCTGGCGGTTGAGGGAAAGCTCGACGCGGATGTGACCCGGGTTGTCGTACTCATAGTCGATTGAGCGTACGATACCAACCTTGTAGCCATTGACGGTGACGGGAGCAGAAAGAGCGAGTCCGTTGACGTCGGTGTAGGACACATAGTAATAGTTGGCGGGCTTGAATATGTTCATACCCTTAAGATAGTTGATGCCGAAGAACAGCACTAAGAGTGCAATTACGGCGAGAAGTCCAATCTTTGTCTCTCTGGTGAAAATCTTTTTCATAAGGAGAAATTGAGTTGAAGATATATCCGATGTAAGTTAGATTAATGAACTTAAAGATGCGGGAGAGTTACCTGACGGGTTTTCCGTTGCGGATGTGGACGATGAAGGCTGCGGGAAACTTTGCCTTTACGTCGGAGAGGAGGGCGCGGGCTTCGGCAGCCGAGGAGCACCTGCCGACGAAATACTTATGCCACTTGCCATCGCGGAGAGAGTAGGGGTCGAGTCCCTTAAATTCCGACCGGTCCTTAACCGGGGAGGCGCTTGCAAGGATCTGTATGGCGTAGCACTCGGCAGGCAGGGCGTCAGCCTTGGATTTATCGCCGGACGCTGTTGCTTTCTTCGAAGAATTGTCGGTCTTAGCGCTCTTTTTCCCTTTGCCCTTGGCGGAGGAGTCGGTGTCCGGTGCCGATGCGGCAGACGTGGACTTATCCTTGGCGTGGTGGGCGTGGGGGAGAGGCTGTTCGCCACGCATACGGAGGAGCTTGTCGGAGAAATCGTCCTTATACTCGCAAAAAGCGTTGAAGATGGCGCGTGCCATCTCTTTCTGCCCTGCCTCAGATGCGAGGTATTTTTCCTGGTTGGGGTTGCAGAGAAAGTCAAGTTCGACAAGAACGGACGGCATACCGGTGGACCACAGTACCCAGAAGCCCGCCTGTCGGACGCCCTTGTCGGCACGGTGGGCAGTGCGGACGAGCTGATGCTGCACCTTTTCGGCGAAGTTGACGCTCTGGGTGAGGTGTTTGTTCTGATTCAATTCGAATATGATGTAGCTTTCGGCGGAATTCGGATCGAAACCGGCATAGCTCGTAGAGTAGTCCTGCTCCATGACCATGACAGAGTTTTCGCGCTTTGCGACCTCAAGGTTGGCGGCGGACTTGTGGAGACCCAATGTGTAGACTGAAGCACCTTGCACGGTGAGGCGATTGGCGGCTTTCTTGTCGACAGCGTTGACATGGATTGAGATGAAGAGATCGCCGCCAGCTTTGTTGGCGATAGCGGCACGCTCGTTGAGGGGGATGAATACGTCGGAGCTACGGGTGAACACTGTAGCCACGTCGTCATACTCCTCCTTAATGAGCCGTCCCAGTTCGAGAGCCACGGCAAGGTTGATGGTCTTTTCGTTGGTTATCTTTCCGACGGTACCGTAATCCTTGCCACCATGCCCAGGGTCGATGACGAGCACGAAATCATCAGCCGACACCGAAAACGGCACCGACAAGACTGCAAAAAAGGCAGCTATGGATACAAGAATCGTTGACAGTTTCATAAAAAGCACACAAAAGTAGCAAAAATTTGAGATAAAAAGCGAGGGCAGGAGAGTAATAGAAGAAAAAAATGACAGAAAATAGGCGATAAAGGAAAAAATAACAACTCGAGCAAACAATTCCACAGGGAGATTTGTTAAATACTTAGACTTACAGGGCACACTCGGATGAATAAAAAGAAAGTCGGCCGGAAGTCGAAAAATAAATTTGAAAAATTTAAATCGAAGTGTTAACTTTGCGATATCAATAGACAAAATATCTATCAACCCAATAAAATCTATTTAGAATTATGAACAAGAAATTTGTCTGCGTAGTGTGCGGTTACGTTCACGAAGGCGCAGAAGCTCCCGAAAAGTGCCCCGTGTGCGGAGCACCGAAAGATAAATTCAAAGAAGTGAAGGACGATGAGGTGCTTGAGTTCGTTACGGAGCACGTTATCGGTATCGCCAAGGATTGTGACGACGAGATGAAGAAGGATCTTCAGGCTCACTGGATGGGCGAGTGCTCGGAGGCAGGCATGTACCTTGCCATGTCGCGCCAGGCTGACCGCGAGGGCTATCCCGAAATCGCCGACGCTTTCCGCCGCTATGCAATCGAAGAGGCTGAGCATGCCGCTAAGTTTGCCGAGCTGTTAGGCGAGAATGTATGGGATACAAAGACCAACCTTGAGAAGCGTATGGCAGCTGAGGCAGGTGCCAACCAGGACAAGATGCGCATCGCTAAGCGTGCGAAGGAACTGAATCTCGATGCTATCCATGACACGGTTCATGAAATGGCAAAGGATGAGGCTCGCCATGGTCAGGGCTTCCAGGGTCTCTACAACCGTTTCTTCAAGAAATAATTTTCGGAATATAATTATAGAAGAGCCGCTCCATGTGGGGCGGCTCTTTTTCGTCAGGAGGCATTTCACGTAAAGGCGCAGAGGGCGCAAGAAATTAGGTGTGGAGAGTGGAGAGTGGAGAGTGGAGGGTGGAGAGTGGAGAGTGGAGAGTGGAG
>CAMWPM010000026.1 GCA_947176235.1 uncultured Bacteroidales bacterium
TAGGACGCAAGATTTTCATTCTTGAAAGAGGAGTTCGATTCTCCTATGGGCTACCTTTTAATAAAAAAACAGATAAGTTATTTTTTGTAATAATGGCAAACCATAAATCATCTTTAAAAAGAATTCGTCAGACCGAGGCTCGTCGTCTCCGCAATCGTTACTACGCTAAAACTGCCCGCAACGCCGTTCGCAACCTTCGCAAAATGACCGACAAGGCTGCTGCAGCTGCCGAGCTCATCCGCGTTAGCGCTATGCTTGACCGTCTTGCTTCTAAGAAGGCCATCTCTAAGAACAAAGCCGCCAACCTTAAGAGCAAGCTCGCCATCTACGTCAACAAGCTCGCTGCCTGATCTCACATTTTTAGGCTTCGTCGCTTTTTTTTGACGACACGTCGGCCCATTCGTCTATCGGCTAGGACGCAAGATTTTCATTCTTGAAAGAGGAGTTCGATTCTCCTATGGGCTACTCCGATCCAATCTTTATCTCATACCTCTCTAAAGCCATCAGGCGGTGCTTCCTCCACGGATCCACCGCCTATCTTTTCACTCTCCGCTCTCAACTCGCTCGTTAATCAATTCGGAAATTCTGCTCAACAGGTTTTCCACTTTGGGTATATACGGTAACACATCTTCTTCATCCCAATCCATAAGATCATCATAGTCTCCTGTTTGCCTCATTCTGAAAAGTCGTTTAAGCAACTTCCCTTCTTCCTCACTTAGTATTCCGGTTTGGATAAAATGGAGATTCATCATTCGGTTAACTCCCGCATGACTTGTGGTGACAATTTGATTTTTTAGCAACAAAGCTATGCAAGCATAAAACGCAGAATAATACAGTCGGTTGGCGGCCAAATTCCAGTAGCCACCTTTTATCACATATCGAAGTTCTGCAAAAGTATTCTTTGCACGTTCAAGCCTATAGGATATTATAGCTTCTCGATCCGTCGATGATAGTGTCATATTAGTTCTGGAGTATGATGATTTTTTCCGATTCAACATTTTTATAGAACGGAAGAAAATTCCTTTTCAACCAGCCTGCGAATGTATAAACTCTTGAATTAAACACCTCTCCGAACGAAAGACCTACCGAATCTATAGCCCAGGCAATTTCGTCTTCTGTGGAAGCGCTGAGCTTTTCACCTCCGGGTATAAGTACATGCAGATCCCAGTCTGAATCTGGACGCGCGTCTCCTCTTGCTCTTGAGCCGTACAATGCCAGTCGGGAGCCCCTCGGAAGAACTTCTGCTGCCCTCTTCCTCAATGCCTCCATCAGGACTTCATATTTTTCCTTATCCATTTGCATCTGATTATTAAGTCTCTTCAACGTCAATTATTATCTCAGGGCTTCGACCTCCTGGTCTGAGAGTTTTCGGCCGCTTCGGTCGATATAGATCGTATTATCGTTGAACGCGCCACGGCTAACTGTAGTTGATACTACTGCAAAACCATTCTTGTCGAATTTCCCCGCCGAAGTGTACTGTTCCGGAATCACCCATTTTCCCGCTTCATCAATATAGCCATAGCGCGGTACGAATCCGACCGCACGGTCACGGCTGAAACGACTCAGTTTGCCCGAGTCTCCCTTATATCCTCCCTGCACCTGATTGGATGCTGGAGCCATACCTCCGGATATATCACCGATATATCCTATCTCACCGAAAGGCACCACGATATTTCCGTCTCTGTCCACGACCTGGAATTCCACAAGCCTTGCGTAGTCATCTCCTTCAGGATGTCTCGAGCACTCGTTCTCAAACACTGCCGTGCCTTTAGGCGACACGGAAGTCAGTACATATCCGCAGTTATAGAGATCCGTCCCTGTTGTCAGATCTTTCAGGCTTGCTCCTGAGCCATCTGACACCCACACTCTTCCACCGGGAATGAAGTGAAAATCGCTCATATTTGAGATATTTGCCGTTAGGATCTCTCCCTTGCGATTAACAATATTCTGTAAAGAATTACCGTTTTCCACCGAAGTTGCCACGGCATAACCCTCCTCATTGAATTCACCCAGTTTACGGAATGACTGCGGACATACTGGCACATTGTTTTCGTCTACGAAATAGATGTCATTATCCATGGTTTCGAGGATAGCCACACCATCCACTGGCTCCGAACGGTTCAGAATATCGTCATTGGAAATTTTCGAAGAGCCACAGGCTGTAAGCACCAGCACACCGGCAAGGAATAGATTCTTGATTTTCATAACACTCACTGCTTATTTTAATTATTATTTTTCACAAATATATCACTTTCCCCCCAAAACTCCTAACATCCATCCCACAATTTCTCGTTCCTTTGGATCACTACAAAAAACACTATCGACATATGCCAAAGTTTAAATATTCTGAATTGTTGAGAAAACTTAGAATTTTAAACCGAAATGGGGGTGGTAGGATCCTCTGTTGCATAAAAAACTTATGCTGTTGGCACGAATTTAATAAACAAGATAGTTATAACAATTATTTAACGATTCTATGACATATTCAAAGGATGCTACTGCCCACATTATCATCATAATTGAAAAAACATTATTCTTAAAAGATCTATAAAAATATTCCAATTTGGCATATTATATATTGTGATATTAATTTTATTAATAAAATTATTCAGGAATGAAATCCATTCATAATAAAGCATATCAACAATTACTGAGACTATTACGGTCTAAGAGGCTGGATAACGGTATTACTCAAAGGGAACTTGCCTCTCGGTTAGGCGTCTGCCAAGGTTTTGTGAGTAAAATTGAAACTCATGAGCGTAGATTGGATGTAATTGAACTTAGAGACATATGTAATGCCATGGGTATTTCTTTTCGGCAATTCGTAATTGAGTTTGATGATAGTCTAAATCAAGACAAAAAAGATAATGAAAAAGATTAAGATCTCCAATGGCGATATTGAGAAACTCTCAAATGCCAGCAAATACCCTTTCCCCAAATATGCAACACAGATTATCAATCTTTTAAATAGTAACGCACAGGGGACACGTCCTGCCGTTGTAGGGCAGATGTCAGAGCTTATTCAGGAATTCCAAGGCAAGACTTTAGACGAATGGATAGAATGGTATTCTATAAAGCAGCCAGATGCTATACAGAAAGCTACGGATAAAATCTTCGCAATGTATCAATTGATGAGCGAAGCTTTTGCGTCAATAAATCGCCCTATGATAGAGGCTTGGGTAAAAGACTTGGTCCACATCAAAACCTATTGTGGATTAAAATTTCAAAGCGCGATCCTGGTTTTCTTATCAGATAAATACAATACCACATGGAGATTGGCAAATGTTGAGGAGGAGGCACAAGGCATCGACGGTTATGTTGGAGAGAAACCAGTACAAATTAAGTCGAGTACCTACAAATTAGAAGCTCGGCTCGCTGAGAATATTGAAGTTCCTATTGTATATTACGAAAAGAAAAAAGACGGCGTTAACATATATTTCGATGAAACAATATTTCAAAAACAATAACTATGGATGAATTTATTTTAAAAATTGATAAAGAAAAATTCCGATCTACGAACGGAGCATGGAACGATTTGATGCTTAATGATCCATGGTCTGTCGGATATGTTTCCACTCTTATTGAAGCTAAAAATTGGAAATCAAAAGAGGAATGGGAGGAAACCTATTATGCAAGTGGTGAGGTTAGAAATAAACTTATCGAGAGAAACGCTCAAAATTTCGGTTTATCACCAGATTTTTTTAATGATATTACTATACCTTACAACAAATCAAAATATCACCTATTAAGTTGGGACATTAAGAATCTTAATACTCAAAAAGGTAGAACTCGAGAGGATTTCAAATCAAAAGGTAAAATACTTTATGATGCAGTCAAGGATAATGGATATGATTTATCTTTGAATGAATGCATTGAATGCGTACGTTTCAGGGTTATATGTGAAACATGGAACGGAATCATTTTACGTGAAAACAATACCATTAGTTCTTTGCACAGACTTTTTCCCAATTTGACATTCGAGAAAGTGGATGGAGAAATGGATCATACATATGCTGTAGATTTTCAAGTGTTCAATTCCGGGTATCTTATGTGTGCTATACAGATTAAACCTAAGACATATCTCGGATCTGCGCCATATATTAGGAAGGCCAGAATAGCTAACGAAAATAAATATGCTGCATATAAAGAAAAATACGGTGCTCCTGTCTTGACAGTAATATCAAAAACAAATGGTGAGATATTAAATGGTGAAGTAATCTCTCAGATTAAAGCTTTAATGTAAAATAAAGTGAGTTCGACATAAGTAATAGGTCACCAAAAATAAAATAATCAGCCATTTAGGAAAGAGCTAAGTGGCTGATGGTTCTATTGTTGGATGGGCGATCTCTTATGTCGAACTCACATTAATTAGGCAATTCATTACGACACAGTCTATTCTAACTCATATCATAGATAATTGTTCAATCTGAGTCCCATTTTCAGCTATAGACAAGACTTAAAAATGCCTGTCTATAAGATAGGATGATACAACCTCGATATTATTTGTTTCCTCAATAACATTAATATTTTCCAGGAAATGGAAGTAAATATCTGTTTCTTGTCCAGTCACAACCCTACATTCCAAATGATCATTATAATGCTTGACTTCTCTCTTCATCTTAATACGATCATCTACAAACTCCATATGCTTTTTATAACGATCATAGATAAATGAGTTGACTTTAGCAACACTGAGAGTTTCAAAAAATTTTTTTAGCAACGGTTTTATGAGATGATCGATCTCATAACCTACACTAATTCGCTCGCATAGAATTGCAGCTATTATAGTAGTTCCTAAGCCAACGAAAGGGTCAAGAACCACGTCGCCTCGA
Organism: uncultured Bacteroidales bacterium; assembly: GCA_947176235.1. Lineage (GTDB taxonomy): Bacteria > Bacteroidota > Bacteroidia > Bacteroidales > Muribaculaceae > CAMWPM01. The sequence continues at coordinate 4,833 of CAMWPM010000026.1, forward strand.
AGAGAAAACATATTTATCAATCGAAAAGGCAGCTCCAGGGGGAAAGATGCATTTCGTTCTCTCGTAGGAGATTTTTCTATTTTCTGCTTAACACCATTTAACTCCCAAACATCAGAGAACCAAACATTTCGTTCTTCCCAAAAGAAAGAACTTTCTCTTCGTTCTTTCTTTTCTGAGGCTGTTTTGAATACTCTTTTTGACCCTTTACGAAATATCAAAATCCATTCGTGCTCTAAGGTTACATAAGCACCACAGGGTAACATCCCGCTCCCCATAAATTTGTTAGGGGCATTCGTGGCTTTCCTCCACAGGATATATGGAAGACTGGTGAAGCCTATTTTTACACAAGCGGAAATTATTCGTGTATTATTGTTATAAAGGGTAAACTCCCCATTGATAGTACGTGTAGCATCACCAATATTTATACACAAAAATGCTCCTTCCTTCATAACTCTCCAGCATTCATTCCATACCTTATCAAGCTCTTGATGCATCAACTCAAAAGCCAATTTCGGATTGTTAGCATTTAGCGCTGTAGTTATTGCGGAATTTTGTTCACCAAATATCTCATCCCACATTTCTATCATTGGATATGGAGGAGAGGTAACGACCAAGTCAACGGAATTGTCAGCCAACTCGGTCATATACTGTGAAGCATGAAAAATTATGTTATGAGATTGGGCTATTCTCATGTTTTTGATTGCATAAAATATAGATTGGTCACCACACGTATTGTGCTAAACAATAGAGAAAACGATACACTTATAAAAAGTCCATTAGCAATCAAGGCAAAAAACCAAGGGACATCTAACGGTATGGCCTTTGCTATGAAATATGTAACGATAATTAGAGCTGCGGTTAAGATTGCAAATGAAAATTCTGTGATAAGGACTCTATATAGAGATACTGGTACATTTCTAATGGTTTTCCCAGAAGGGTAATTGTTGACCAAAACTTTAAATTTGTCAGATGTAACTAAGACAGACAACGCAGTTAAAATAAACCCTAATAATATCTCAGCACACGGGATAAATTTTTCTATATAATTCAACTGAATATTCATGCCACGAATTTCGCAAAAACAGCTACCTCCAGCCAATAGCATCGGCAAAATTATCTCAAACAATCGTTCTTTACGAGAAAGAGTTGATAGATAATCCAATGGTATATATAAGAATTCAAAATACATTACCCAAATTGGTTTGACAATTCTTTTATTGATTGAAACATTTCAGCAGAGCTAAACTCCCCTGTATCATCATTTTGCGACACCTCGACATATTCTTTTTTAACAATAAAGCCAGTGTCAATAATGGTTTCATTGTTGTTGCCAATTCTGCCTACAACTCTAATTCTTCGAATATTACTTTGGTTACCGTTATATTTGTCAACAATATGATACAATGAGTTAAGGATACTTTTCTTTCTATTAGCCTTAATCTGCAAAATCACATCATCCTGAATAGTTTCATATGTCTCTGTAAAATTTAGCGCAGAGGATCCCAAAATATTCTTGTCAATATAAATATTTGCGCAAGTAACACGGCTCATATTATTGAGGACTTCTGTGAAATCATCTCGTGGCATCATCTCTAAAGAAAAGAAACCATGTAATTTTTCACTATCATCCTCTGTATCCGCATTGTAAATCGATAGCCCAAAGTTTAAATAATCTACTATATTATTACCGGTCATTAGATTATTCCCTGATTCAATTAAAGCTATAGGAGACCCATCAATCCTCTTAAGTACCACATGTGTTTTCATTTGCTCCCCTTCATCCATGGTCTTTGGATTTTCTCTTTCTACAACAGTGTTTCTATCAAGTAATGGGGCTCTGTAACTATGTCTTGCGCTTTTAAATAAGATTGAAGCTACATCATCCTCTTCTGAGGAAATTTCAGATATGAAGCCAAATTTATTTCCATCAAGATCTTTCTTCCGAATTGATCTTTCTAATGTGGTCAGATATCTACACACAGTTAAAGTGGGGTTCCATGCAGGTAATTCCAGTCCACTTTGCTTAAATAATATAAAATAAAATCCAATTTTCCTTTTTGCCATAACAAATATTGTTTAATACTGCAAAATTACCAATTTTTATCAATATTTCAGTCTCTTACATCATTTTTTTTATCTGGCAATAACTCCTAACTCTCCACACCGTCATTCTGCATCGTTCGCAGTCAAACCGCAACTCATACTCCAGATCCCTTCCCGTCGCCTGAATCCTTAGCGGACCCTTCAGACGCTCACCATCCGCCGTCTTAAGGCATGCACCCAATTCACGGCGCAGGCAGTATCTGCATTCCATCACTTGTCTGTCATCCTTATTCTGTGCGCGTTCCACCTCAAGAGCCCGCGTCCCGGTTTCTGCGCCATGACTGGCGTAAAACTCCTCCGCCAGCCGGTTCGCCACATTATCATGTCGTGTGAGCCGCTTCCCTTTCAGTTCCTCGATATTATCCGCCTCGCGTCCTGGCTTCTCCCGCTCGTAAGTCATCCTTAGGGCGGCATCAAGCAGTTCTATTCCACGGCGCCGAAGCTGAGTCAGCACCGAAGCCGGAACAAACTTCATCCCGACACGGTCATCCACCCCCTTTGCCTCATATATCGTGTCGCCCAGTTTCTCCAGCACTCTCCGCCTCGCCTCCTCCTGCGGCTTCTGCGCAGTATCAGGAGTCTTGTCAAGTTTAAGAGTCGCAGTCACCGCATTCCCTCTCTCGGAATCAGTGATGTCAAGTACCAGGACGTCCGACGCCGTGAGTCTCAACGTCATTTCGATTCCGATCGACCGTCGGCAGCGTGAACGTTCCATCTCATCGTCCCGTGCCTTATCCCGGTTGCGGTATATCTTCGTCCCCGGTCGCGGTATCACTTCAAGTCGCTGTCCCGCCACAATCTTGTTTCCCTCCACACGATTCACCCTCACCCCTGCCAATGACCCGTCCGGTTTGAAAAATCCCACTCCGTCGCCGTTCGTCAGCTGTTCATGACCTGCCTTCAGCGTTATGCTTCGTGCATCAGCACGTGCCACCTCCCCTATCTCCCGGCCCACCCACTTCGGTGTGTCGAGCGTAGCCATCCTTCCCCTCCCTGGACGCACGTTGTCAAGGAAATAAGTCATGTAACCGCGGTTGAAGCTCTTCCCCGGATCCGGTCTGAAACCGTACTGACTCTTGCCTGCTGAAGCCCGCTCGTATCTGCCTCCCGAAGCCTCTATCACTCGATCCAGAGCCTCGCGGTACGCCGCCGTCACATTCTTCACGTAATCCACGTCCTTCAGGCGTCCCTCGATCTTGAACGACATTACCCCCGCATCAGCCATCTCACCCAGAAGCTCCATGCGGTTCATGTCACGCATCGACAGCAGATGCTTCCCCGTCATCACCCTCTTCCCGTCCCCGTCTCTCAGGTCGTATGGCAGACGGCACATCTGCGGGCACTCCCCGCGGTTGGCGCTTCTTCCCATCGCATCCTGTCCGGCCTGACAGTCACCGCTGTAGCTCACACACACTGCTCCGTGCACAAATGCCTCGATGTCCGTCCCGTCCACGGCATCAGCTATCTCCTTGATTTCACTGAGTGACAGTTCGCGGGCGAGCACGATCCTTGTGAATCCCGACTTTGCGAGTTGTCGTGCCTTTTCCGGCGTCCTTGTGTCGCATTGAGTCGACGCATGCAGTGCTATCGGAGGCAAATTCATCCGGAGCAGACTCATATCCTGCACGATCAGCGCATCCGCCCCGGCGTGATAAAGCTCATTCACCAGCCGCTCCACATCTTTTAGCTCGTTGTCATAGACGATCGTGTTCACCGTCACGTACACTTTTGCGTTATATCTGTGCGCCGTTTCAGCCACTCTTGCTATCTCCTCGATGCTGTTTGATGCCGACGCTCTTGCCCCGTGCGATCCTGCGCCCATATACACGGCATCCGCCCCATGCTCTATCGCGGCGATCGCCGTCTCTGCGTCACGTGCCGGCGCCAATAGCTCCAGCCTCCTCGGTTTCCGTTTCTCTGTCATGCTTTCCCCCTTTCTATCACACTGGTTTTAGGGTTGGCATAGAAGTGAAGCCAGTTGGTCCACAGCAGATGCGCATGTCCCCGCCATCTCACTTCCGGTTCCCTCTCCGGATCATCTCCGGGATAATAATTCCGTGGTATGTCGGGACTGATACCCTTCTTCAGGTCGCGGTGATATTCGAAGTCAAGCGTGTCCGGAGCATATTCCGAATGTCCCGTCACGAATATCTCCCGTCCTCCCAGCGCTTCCACCACATAGACGCCGCTTTCATCTCCTGCGGCTACGAGTGTCAGATCTTTGTGATTTTCGATCTCCTTGCGGTCCACCTCACCGTAGCGGCTGTGTGGAGCGTAGATCACGTCGTCCCAGCCGTTGGTCAGCCGTTTCCCGCGCGTCACCACCCTGTGTTCGTACACCCCCGAAAGCTTTCTGTCAAGAAGTCTCTTTCTCACTCCGTAGTGGTGGTAGAGCCCCGCAAGTGCCGCCCAGCACACGTAGAGCGTAGTCCTCACGTTCTCTCTTGCCCAGTCCATGATTTCTGTAAGTTCTTCCCAGTAATCCACTCCCTCGAAGTCAATTTTCTCTACGGGCGCTCCCGTTATCACGAGTCCGTCATAGCGGTTCCCTTTTATGTCGCCGAAATGCTTGTAGTGTTTCTCGATATGCTCCGCGCTGGTGTGGCGGCAGCGATGCGTCGCGGTGTCTATCCAGTCCACGTCGATCATCAGCGGCGAGTGACCCAGCAGTCTGAGCAAGTCCCGTTCCGTCATCTCCTTCAGTGGCATCAGATTCAGTATGGCGAGTTTCAGGGGGCGTTCCTCGCCGCTCTCCTCTGTTGCCGGATCTGCGGGTCTGATGTCTATGTTCTCCCCCCTGAGTTCCTCCAGGGCTGGGAGTGTGCTTGCTACTCTTACTGGCATTTTCGCTGCAAAATTAATGTCGTTTTTGAGGGTTGATATGTCAAAAAAGCACAATCTTTCTTCCGGGCTTCGATTTCTTTATTCACTGTCACGAGACTCTCCGATGCGCTTGACTCACAAATTTACGCATTTTTTGCTCACCTATCGATATTTTTCCCTAATTTTGCACTCTATGTCCGCCGATACTTCTAAATACAATCCCTACCGCCGCGGAGCCGACGACGGCTTCCTCCTCGGAGCCTATTTCGTCCTCCTCTTCTTCGCCCTCGCTTTCAGCATGCAGCTATCCGTACTCGGCATGTTGGCGATGGGTATGATTCTTGCCGTTCCTGCTGTCGTCTACCTCATGTTGGCGCGAAGTTTCCGTGCACAGGGCGGGCTCGCCACTTTCTCATCTCTTTGGATGCAGGGCATTGTATCTTTCTTCGGCGGATCACTCATCCTTGCTGTCGTTATGATGGTCTATCTCCGTTGGATCGACCCCTCTTTCATGGTCGACCGCCTTACGGAGGCTATTCAGGTCTATCGCGACATCGATCAGCCACGCGCCACTGAAGTCGCCGACACCCTGCAGCTCATCATTGACCAGAACATCGTTCCTTCCGCTTCCGACGTCGCTCTCGAGATCATCTGGGCTGGAGTATTCACCGGCTCGCTCCTCTCCATGCTCATCGCACTTCTCGTTCGCGCCCGCCGTCCAAAATCCGATTCCCCAAAAATTTAACCATCCTCCCGATCATGGATATTTCTGTCGTCGTTCCGCTCTACAATGAAGCCGAATCCCTGCCCGAACTCGAAGCATGGATTCGCCGCGTAATGGAAGAAAACGGTTTCTCCTACGAGATTATTTTCGTCAACGACGGAAGCACCGACGACTCATGGCACGTCATTCGCCGCCTTTCTGAATCCAACCCCGCCGTCCGCGGCGTATCCTTCCGCCGCAACTACGGCAAGTCTCCTGCGCTCAACACCGGATTCCTTCGCGCCAAAGGTGATGTCGTCATCACAATGGACGCCGACCTTCAGGACTCCCCCGACGAGATTCCCGCTCTCCGAAGCATGATCGTCGACGAAGGCTTTGACCTCGTGTCTGGATGGAAAAAGAAGCGCTACGACCCCCTGTCCAAGACCATCCCCACAAAGCTGTTCAATGCCACGGCACGACGCGTTTCCGGAATCCGCAATCTCCACGACTTCAACTGCGGGCTCAAGGCGTATCGCAACAAAGTCGTCAAGCACATCGAAGTCTACGGCGACATGCACCGCTACATTCCCTATCTCGCCAAAAATGCCGGATTCAACCGCATTGGCGAAAAGGTTGTGCAGCACCGCGCACGCAAATATGGCTCGACAAAGTTCGGGCTCGACCGTTTCGTCAACGGCTACCTTGATCTTGCCACACTCTGGTTCACCAACAAGTTCGGAATTAAGCCCATGCACTTCTTCGGGCTTCTCGGATCCCTCATGTTCATCCTCGGTCTCATTGCCATCATCGTGGTCGGCGCCACAAAGATCTACAACATGACCCACGGGCTCCACTACATCCTTGTCACCGACTCCCCCTACTTCTACATTTCTCTCGTCCTGATGATACTCGGCACTCAGCTGTTCCTCACCGGATTCCTCGGCGAGCTGATCGTTCGCAACTCCCCGGGACGCAACCATTACGAAATCGAAGAAGAGATCTCCCATGAATAAGCCCTCCCCACTCTTCCTCCTGCCCCTCTCTCTGCTCATTGCGGCGCTTTTTGTCGGATCCTGCACCGACACCGGTTGCACCGACAATCGCTCTGCTATCCCCTACGCCGGATTCTACATCCTTCAGAACGGCGAGCCGAAAGCCGTGTCGGTCGATTCTCTTGAGATTGGAGGTATCGGCGCCCCCCGCGACTCCCTTCTTATCACCGCCTCTGCATCAACTTCCGCCCTCTACCTCCCATTCCGCTTCGAACACACATCCACCGCATTTTTCATCCACTACGCCTCGCGACTGCTCTCCTCCCCCCGCCTCAACGACACCATTTCCTTCACCTACACTTCCTCCCCCCGCTTCGTTTCCGAGGATTGCGGCGCCATGTTCTACTATCACATCGACGAGATGACCTACACCCGTCATCTCATCGACTCCATTGCCATCACCGACTCGCTCATCACCAATTTCGACACCGAGCGCATCCGCATCTTCTTCCGCGCCGACGACGATGATGATGAAGGCAACACACGGGAAGGAGGTCAGCGATGACACGCCGTTTCCTCCTCAGTCTGCTCACTGCCCTGATCTTCGCCCTCCCCGCTGCCGCCCAGCGAAAGATCAATCCCGTCACCAACCCCAACACCGTCACCACAGGCAAGAATCTGTCGCAGCGAGCCGACACACTCGATCGCACCAACCTCCGCGAAATGACCGATGCCAACGGACGCGTCATTCTCGTCGACACTGTCACCGGGCGCGAAGTCGTCGATTCAACCGCGATCCCCAAGCTTCCCCCGATGATCAATCCCCTCCTCTACAAAGCTTCTGTCTACGTCGACCTATGGGATCCCGTCGCACGGCTCCTCGGCACTCACCACGGATTGTTCCGTGTCGGAGCCGAACTCAATCTCCACAACCGCTACATCCCTGTCGTCGAATTTGGTCTCGGCAAAGCCGACTACACCCCCGAGGACAACAACTTCACCTACCGTTCATCCCTCGCGCCCTTCTTCAAGCTCGGAATGAACTACAATTTCCTCTACAACTCCAACCCCGACTACATGGCTTACGCCGGACTACGTTTCGGCTTCTCCTCATTCAACTACACCATTGCCGACGTCCACGTCGACTCCCCCTACTGGCACGAGAGCGAATCCGTCACCTTCCCCCGCCAGCACTCCACCGCCTCCTACGTCGAGATCCAGTTCGGCATCCGCGTGCGCATCGTATCCAATTTCTCCCTCGGTTGGGCGGTCGGCTACCACGCCGTCATGCACACCACTCCGAGCCGGGTTGGCAAGCCCTGGTATATACCCGGATTCGGCGTACGCACATCCCCCCTCTCCGTTTCCGTCGCACTAACCTACTCCTTCGATCTTCAGCGTGGCAAGAAGCACGCTAAGGCATCCGCATTCGGCGTAGGCGACCCCACCACGGTCCCCCACCTACATCCCGGCGAGATAATCTCCGACATTCAGCAGGAAGCCGCCGTGCAGACCGAGGAGGACGACCCCGACTCTTCTTCAGTTTTCACCCGACCCTGATCCCCCTTGTTGCCATGAATCTCCCCCGCCGCGTCGTCATCATTGGTGCTTCCTCAGGCATTGGCAGAGAAGTAGCCCGTATCTACATCTCCCTCGGGTGCCGCGTCGGAGTGGCGGCACGTCGCGTCGAACCTCTTCTTGAGCTTAAGGCTTTGGCACCCGATCGCGTCGACGTCGCAGCAATTGACGTCACCGATCCCGAGGCTCCCGCCGCACTCCTCCCCCTCCTCGACGTCCCGGGTGGCACCGACACCCTGCTGATCGCATCCGGCGTCGGATTCCGCAACCCCGCCCTCGACATCTCAAAAGAGCTTTCCATCGTAGCTACAAATGCCCTCGGCTTCACCCGCATCGCCGACGACGCATTCTCCTACTTCTCCCGCGCCCTCTCCTCAGCAGTCATCCCCCGCGCCACCCTCGCCGCCATCACATCCGTAGCCGGAACTAAAGGCATGGGCGACGCTCCCGCCTACTCCGCCTCAAAGCGCTTTGGCTCCACCTACCTCACTGCGCTCAGTCAGCTCGCCCACACACGCCGGCTCCCACTCTCCACCGTCGACATCCGTCCCGGATTCGTCGCCACCGACTTCCTCGCCGCCGACTCCGCTTTCCCCATGACGATGGATCCCTCCCGCGTCGCCCGCCTTATCGTGCGCGCCATCTCGCGTCGACGCCCCGTCGCCGTCATTGACTGGCGCTGGCGCATCGTCGTAAGCCTCTGGCGGCTCATCCCCCGATGGCTATGGATCCGCATTCCCCTCTCACGGGGATGAAGTTTCCACCCCCTTGACCAATCCAATCACCTGACATAAATCAACTAAATTTTTCTCCCCATGATTTTAAAAGAAGGAAAAAAACTTGCCATCTGCAGCGATCATGCAGGCTACGAAATGAAATGTATTGTCGAAGGCTACCTTGAATCACAGGGTATAGAGTACGACGATTACGGCACATTCTCAGCCGAAAGCTGTGACTATCCCGACTTCGCCCATCCCGCGGCTTTTGCCGTTGAGGATGGATCCCACTACCCCGGCATTGCCCTTTGTGGTAGCGGCAACGGTATCGCCATAACCCTCAACAAGCACCAGGGCATCCGTGCCGCCATCTGCTGGAACACCGAGCTTGCTGCTCTCGCCCGTCAGCACAACGACGCCAACTTCCTCGTCCTCCCCGCACGCTTCATCGCTCCCGAGCTTGCCCTCGCCATCGTCGACACCTACCTCAACACCGGCTTCGAGGGCGGACGCCACCAGAATCGCGTCAACAAAATCCCCCTCACCTGATCCCCCCCCACACACAAAATCGACAGGGCATGCCGCCATACACGCGCGCATGCCCTGCTTTTTTTCATTATGATTTTCTTATTTCACTGCAAGTTCCTTTCCGTTGACGATACAGATACCCTTCGGAAGCGATGACAATGACTTCCCGCAAAGCTCAATCTTCCGCCCGTCAAGACTCTGCACCGTCACAATCCTCTCTTCCACGTTGGAGATATCACTTTTAGCATTTCCCTATCTCCTTGGCGGGAACACCTCCCACAATCGTTCGCGGAGCCACATCCCTGTTCACCACTGCTCCGGCAGCCAGGATAGCTCCCTCACCGATCGTCACGCCTTGTAGAATCGTGACATTCGCCCCGATCCACACCTTGTTCCCGATTTTCACTGGAGCAGGTATCATGTCAGCGCGTTTCTCCGGATCGGGCAGATGATTGAGGGTCGCCACCACACAGTTGTGACCCATCAGCACGTCATCCCCGATCTCTATGCCACCCTGATCCTGAAGTTTGCATCCCGAGTTTATGAAGACCCGCTTCCCGATCTTGATGTTCTTTCCGCAATCGGTGTAGAACGGCGGGAACAGCCCGAAACTCCCGTCCACCTTCCGGCCCGTAAGCTCCGACATCAGCGCCACGATTTCATCATGGGTATGATAGGCATTGTTTATCTCCATCGTGATGCGTATCGCCTCCTGGCTCAGTTCATGCATCTTCTCGTGAATCTGTCCCCCGGCGGGGATTTCCCGTCCCGAGTCCATTATCTCGATAAATTCCTCAGTTGTCATGATTTGGGTATGCTGGAATCCTCCTGTCATTTCTTAGGCATCCACGTGCTGTAGAATGTGGCGATCTGGTTCATCGGTATCTTGTCCAGATTGTCATACAGATCGCAGTGCGACGCATCAGCCACGATAAGTAGCTCCTTGTTATTTCCGCGAAGCTTCTTGAACGTATCTTCACCGAAGTAGCGTGAATGAGCATTCTCACCATGCACGATAAGCACAGCCGATTCCAGTTCGTCGGCATATTCGAAAAATTTGAAGTTCATGAATGGCAGAGCCGATGTCACGTTCCACCCGTCAGTCGAATTGCCCGAACGCTCGTGGTAGCCGCGTGGCATCTTGTAGTAGGCATGGTAGTCCTTCACAAACTGAGGTGCGTCATCAGGTAGCGGATCCACCACACCTCCGGCTCTTTCGTATGTTCCGTTGCGATAATCCGCGGTTCTCTGGGCTGCCATGGCTGCCCGTGCCGCATTACGCTTATCCTTCGAGTCATCGGCGTCGAAGTATCCGTTAGCCGTCACCCGAGTCATGTCGTACATTGTCGAAGCCACCGTTGCCTTGATTCGCGGATCGTTGATGGCTGCCTGGATCGCGATTCCGCCCCACCCGCACACTCCGAGGACCCCTATTCTCTCCGGATCCACGTTGGGCTGTACCGACAGGAAGTCCACCGCCGCCGAGAAGTCCTCGGTATTGATGTCTGGCGATGCCACTCTGCGCGGCTCACCTCCGCTCTCGCCCGTAAACGACGGATCGAAAGCAATCGTCAGAAAGCCCCTCTCTGCAAGCTGCTGGGCATAAAGGCCGCTCGACTGCTCCTTCACTGCCCCGAACGGACCGCTCACGGCTATTGCCGGAAGTTTTCCGCTCGCACCCTTCGGCGTGTACATATCTGCTGCCAGTGTTATGCCGTAGCGGTTGACCATCGTCACCTTCTTATGATCTACCTTGTCACTTTTCGGGAACACCTTGTCCCATTCCTGCGTAAGTTCAAGTTGCTCTGTCGGAGCAACGGATCTGTTGATGTTAGGATTATTCATAGTTTGTGAATTTACGAATGATGCTCCGGCTAACGCCAGAAGCGTAAAGCTGATAATTTTTTTCATACTTAATCGTTATTTTTCCCATAAAAAGCACACCCATACGAAGAGGCACGCCTTTCGCCGGATCCTCTGCAGGGAGCGATTTCCTTTAACTGCTTTATCGCTTACAAAATTAAGCCTCCTCCCCCGCATTTTCTGCCCAATATTCTTGTTTTCCTAACCATTATTGCAGATTCCAAAAAAATCGCCTGCGCACTTGCCTTGGCATAAAAAAAGAGGCTGCCGACCGCAAAGTCACCAGCCTCAGCTTTGGTTATGTTTGGATTGTGTTTTTTATTTGGTAGAAGATGATTATATCTTGGAGTAGGCACGTTTGACGAGCCTGAAAGTTTTAGAGGTACTGCGAGAGCGTCGATTGAAGCTTCGTCGGATCATCCACACGCGCTGCAAGTTCACCGTTGTGGATCACGAATATCGCAGGGAGCGCGCCCACATTGTAGTTCATCAGATGCTGCATGCCGTCCTTAGGCGAATTGTACACCGTGATCCACGGCAGATTGCGTGCCGACTGCTTCCACTGGAATTCATCTCCGTCAAGCCCGATCTGATAGATCTCCAGACCGCGCTCATGCATGGCGTCGTAACTCTTGGCAAGCTCCACATTCAGGGCGGGCGACATTTCCGCGCTGTAAGCGGTGAAGTTCAGCACCACCGTCTTGTTCTGCTTAGCCACATCCGAGAGCTTCTGCTCCTTTCCCGTCTCATCCAGGAGTGCGATGTCAACGAATGAAATTACGTTCACCTGCACCGAATCTCCCACCACCGACGTCAGTGACTGACGGCGGTTCGAAAGATAGAGGGCCTTCAGATAGTCCGTGCGAGGATCATTCGGACGGCTCTGCGAGTAAGCGTTAGCCACGGCGCCTATCACTCGGTTGTCTGCTTTGTTGTCAGGTGAGAAAATCGGCGTGCCTCCCACCTGCTTATTTATGATGTAGTACGCCACGATGCTCGAAGGATCCACGAGCACCATATTTGCCAGGTCACGCTTCAGCAGCGAGTCGCTTGCCGCGTTCGAGCCTGCCTTCCTGATCATCTCGTTCACCTTTCCGAACACTTCCGCGCGGTTTGAACCCGCAAGCGAGTAATCCGTGTCCATTGTCGGGGCAGAGGCAGTCACAGTCACCGTCTCCACGCTGTCCACCGGGAAGTAAAGCGATCGGTTGTCCACGCGAAGCCTGTACACGTCCGGATAGCCCGGTGCCTCCTGCTTGAATTTGAATGCGCCGTCACTTCCGAGCGTCACCGTATCAAGCTGGTACCAGTTGCCGTTGTGCGAAGCCTCAAGCGTCAGCAGCTTCCCGTCAGCGTCACTGATCTTGCCGTCCACGCCCCATTCCGGTGTCGACTTGCATGAATCGAGCGTCGTGGCTACACCGCCGGCGATCAGAGCCATTCCGGCAATTATGCCGAGTCTTTTTATATTCATGTCCGTGATTATTTCTTATAGAGATTATCGTATTCCTTAGCTATCTTCTCCGAGATTTCCTTCAGCTCCTCATCTGCAAGGGTCAGCTTGGGCGCACAGAAATTCATATCCGCGCCCGTATTCATCGGCACAAGATGCACGTGCACATGATGCACGTCGAGCCCGATCACCGTCATCCCCACCTTTGTGCACGGTATGGCGGCTTTCACGGCATGAGCCACCTTGCGGGCGAACGCCATCAGGTCCTTGTATTCATCCTCATCCATGTCGAAGATATAGTCAGTTTCCTTGCGGGGGATCACAAGCACGTGTCCGCGATTCACCGGATTGATGTCGAGGAATGCATAATGCTTGTCATCCTCTGCAACCTTCCACGACGGAATTTCACCCGCCGCTATGCGTGAAAATATCGAAGCCATTGCTGTGTCGGATTAAAGATTGATTTCAAGAATCTCGAATTTCATCACACCCGACGGCACCTTGATGTCCACGATGTCACCGACCTTATGACCCAGCAGACCCTGTGCGATCGGAGTGCTCGAAGCTATCTTCTTCTCCTTAAGGTTTGCCTCGCTGTCAGCCACGATCGTGTATTCAAGCGTCATGCCGTTCGTATGATTTTTAAGCTTCACGCGGTTCAGTATTGCCACTTCATCCGTGTTAAGCTTGCTTTCGTCGATGATACGCGCGTTAGCCACCAGATCCTTCAGCTGAGCGATCTTCATCTCCAGCAGACCCTGTGCTTCCTTTGCAGCGTCATACTCCGCATTCTCCGACAGGTCACCCTTGTCGCGTGCCTCGGCGATTGCTCGTGATATTTCCGGACGCTTCACCGATTCCAGATAGGCGATTTCGTCCATTTTCTTCTTGTACCCTTCGCGGGTCATGAATGTTATAGCCATGATTTTGTGTTTTTTTGAAAATAATCGTAAAAAAAAGAGAATCCCATGCCCTTGCAAGCTGAGACCCTAAAGTAGGTTTGTTTTCTTATGTATCTTATCGTCGCATTTTTCGACTCCACAAAGTTACGCCTTTTTTTTCAATTCTCCAAATCCCGCTTCCTTCTCCTCCTCATAAATCATCCCCAATTTTTACAAAAAAAGTTAATTCCGCGCCCGTCTCCTCATTTTTTCGTATTTTTGTAACTTAACTGACTTTTACGCAATGACAGACGCTACCGAAATACTCCCTATCGGCTCCACTCCCGATGCTGAAGGCAACCCCCTGATCCCCGGCTCATCTGATGCCACCCCCGTCAACTACACCGAGGACGACATCGTCACTCTCGACTGGAAGGAGCACATCCGCCGGCGACCCGGCATGTACATCGGAAAACTCGGCGACGGATCCAACTTCGACGACGGAATATACGTCCTCCTCAAGGAAGTGCTCGACAACTCCATCGACGAATACATGATGGGATTCGGTCGGCAGATCACCGTCGACGTCACCGAGACCACCGTTACCGTCCGCGACTACGGACGCGGCATCCCCCTCGGCAAGCTCGTCGAGGTCGCTTCTCGCATGAACACCGGTGGTAAATACGACTCCAAGGCTTTTAAGAAATCCGTCGGTCTCAACGGCGTCGGAATTAAGGCGGTCAACGCTCTCTCCGACTCCTTCATCATCTGCTCGCATCGCGACGGCGAGTGCCGCCGGGCTGTTTTCGCCCACGGTGAGATCATCTCCGACACCGGCGTAATCCCCACCGACGAGCCCAACGGCACTTTCGTCCAGTTCACCCCCGACGCCACTATTTTCCGCGACTACCGCTACCGCGACGAATTCATCGTTCCGCTTCTCAAGAACTACACGTTCCTCAACACCGGGCTCGCCGTCATCTTCAACGGCACTCGATTCATATCCCGGAACGGTCTGCTCGACCTGCTCCGCGAGAACATGACCAACGAGCCCCTCTACCCCATCATCCACCTCCGGGCCGACGACATCGAAGTGGCGATCACCCACGCCAACCAGTACGGCGAGGAATATTACTCCTTCGTCAACGGTCAGCACACCACCCAGGGTGGCACCCACCTCGCAGCATTCAAGGAGGCTGTTTCACGCACACTCAAGGACTATTTCGGTCGCAACTTCGAGTACTCCGATATTCGCAACGGCATGATCGCCGCTGTTTCCATCAAGGTTGAAGAGCCGGTTTTCGAGTCCCAGACCAAGACGAAGCTCGGATCCCGTGACGTCGGTCCCGACGGTCCTACTGTCGCCAAATTCGTCGGCGACTTCATCAAGAAGGAACTCGACAACTACCTCCATCGCAACCTCCCCACAGCCGAGGTCATTCTCAAGAAAATCCAGGAGAGCGAGCGCGACCGCAAGGCTATGGCGGGAATCACAAAAAAAGCCCGCGAGAAAGCCAAGCAGGTTAGCCTCCACAACCGCAAGCTCCTCGACTGCCGCATCCACCTCAACGACGCTAAGGGCGACGAGGAGAAAAAACTCGCCTCATCCATCTTCATCACCGAGGGTGACTCCGCTGCCGGATCCATCACCAAGATCCGCAACGTCGAGACCCAGGCGGTATTCTCCCTGCGTGGCAAGCCCCTCAACTCCTACGGGCTCACACAGAAGGTTGTCTACGAGAACGACGAGTTCAATCTCCTTCAGGCTGCCCTCAACATTGAGGACGGCATCGACGGACTCCGCTACAACAACGTAATCATCGCCACAGATGCCGACGTCGACGGCATGCACATCCGCCTCCTGCTCCTCACATTCTTCCTCCAGTTCTTCCCCGATCTCGTCAAGAAAGGCCACGTCTACGTCCTCCAGACGCCCCTGTTCCGCGTCCGAAACAAAAAGACAGCTCGTCGCGGCTCTTCTAAGAAGTCGGCCGACGAAGCCGACGAGACCTATTACTGCTACACCGACGATGAGCGCATAGCTGCCATCGACCGTCTTGGCGTTAACGCCGAGATCACACGCTTCAAGGGACTCGGCGAAATATCTCCCGAGGAGTTCCGCGGATTCATCGGTCCCGACATGCGCGTCGACCGCGTTTCGCTCCGCAAGGACGACGGTCTCGACCAGCTTCTCGAATTCTACATGGGCAAGAACACATCCGAACGCCAGAATTTCATCATCAACAATCTTGTTATCGAGGATGACTCCGAAATTTCCTGAATTTCCCCCCGAGGCCCGCGTAGCTCTCTACCCCGGCTCCTTCAATCCCTTCACCGTCGGTCACATGTCCGTCCTTGAACGTGCCCTCCCGCTCTTCGACCACATTGTCGTGGCTATTGGCGTTAACCCCGACAAACCGTCAGCCGATGCCGACTGTCGCCGCGATCTCATCGCCGATCTCGTCAAGGCTGACCCCCGTGTCCGTGTCATCACCTACGATTGCCTCACAGTCGAGGTGGCGCGTCGCGTTGGAGCACGCTTCATAATCCGTGGCGTCCGCTCGGCTGCCGATTTCGAGTACGAGCAGAACCTCGCCGCCGTCAACCGCGACATCGCCGGAATCGAGACGATTCTTCTCTACACTCTCCCCGCCCACGCTCCCGTCTCATCCTCTATGGTCCGCGAGCTCGAGCGCTACGGCGTCAACGTATCATGTTATCTCCCATCCCCACTCCCCTCCCCGAAATGAAAAAGTATCTCCTTTCCTTATCCCTCATTGTCGCTTTCAACGCCCTCGCCCAACAGCCCGTCACCGGCGGGCAGCAGCAGTTCTCCCCCGCGCAGAAACTCAACTATGCCGAGCGCGTCATCGAAGCATTCTACGTCGATTCCGTCAACCCCGACCGCCTCGTCGAGGACGCTATCGTGGCTATGCTGCGCAACCTCGACCCCCACTCATCCTATAGCAACGCCGACGAGACACGCGAGCTCACCACCCCCCTCCAGGGCAACTTCTCCGGCGTCGGAATCCAGTTCAACCTCAACAACGACTCCCTCTACGTCGTCCAGACCGTCGCAGGAGGTCCCTCCGAACGTGTCGGCATACGTCCCGGCGACCGCATCCTCTCCGCCAACGACACAATCCTCTCGGGAGCAAAGCGTACCAACGCCGACATTCTCCGCATCCTCCGCGGTCCCAAAGGCACAGAAGTCAACATTGACGTTGTCCGTCGTGGCGAACCCGACGTAATCCACTTCCGCGTCATCCGCGACGACATCCCCATTTCAAGCGTCGACGCCGCCTATATGGCGGCTCCCGGCATCGGCTATATCCGTGTGGCACGTTTCGCCGAAGAGACTGCCGCCGAAGTCGCCGAAGCCCTCGAGCGCCTCATCCCGCAAGGAATGGAGCATCTTATCCTCGACCTTGAGGATAACGGCGGCGGCTACCTCAACGCTGCCTACGAACTTTCTTCGATTTTCCTCGATGGCGGTGACCGCGTCGTCTACACCGATGGTCCCCGCATCGACCCCGTTTACTACGACGTCCCCAAAGGCAACCGTCCCCTCCGTGGACGCCTCGTCGTGATGGTCAACCAGAATTCCGCCTCTGCAAGCGAAATCGTTTCCGGCGCCGTGCAGGACAACGACCGAGGTGTCATCGTTGGCAGACGCACATTCGGAAAAGGGCTCGTCCAGCGCCCCATTCCGTTCCCCGACGGTTCCATGATCCGCCTCACCGTCTCCCGCTACTTCACCCCCTCCGGACGCTCAATCCAGAAGCCCTACACTCCCGGCGACGAGACAGATTATCGCCTCGACATGCTCCACCGCTACGAAGCCGGCGAGTTCATGAGCGCCGACAGCGTCCATTTTGCCGACTCGCTACGCTACACCACCCTGCGCCGCGGACGCACCGTCTATGGCGGAGGGGGCATCATGCCCGACCGTTTCGTCCCCATCGACACCGTCGGCTACTCCACCTACTACCGCGACCTCTTGGCAAAAGGACTCTTCAACCGCTACGTCATCTCCTACGTCGACGTCAATCGCGACAGCCTCAAGAGCCTCTACCCCTCGGTCTCCTCCTTCATCGAAGGCTTTGAAGTCACCCCCGGAATGATCGACGCACTTGTCGCCATGGGCGAGACTGACGGAGTGGCACCCGATCCCGAGGGGCTCGCCACATCCCGTCCGATCATCGAGGCTGTCCTTAAGGGACTGGTCGCACGCGACATTTTCGACACCTCAGCCTATTTCCAGGTCGTCAACCCCGTTCTTTCTCCCATTTTCGTCGAGGCGCTTGACATAATCTCCCATCCCGACTCCTACGATGCTCTTCTGCAATGATTGATCAGCTCTACTACGACGCAATCGACCTCCTTAAGGGACTCATCGCCACTCCACGCGTCAGCCGTTCCGAGGCTGACGCCGCGGATCTCGTTGAGAATTTCATCCGCACCCGCTCCGAAGGGCTCGGCGTCACAGTCTCCCGCATCGGGTGCAATGTTCTCGCAGTTCCACAGGATGTCAACGATCCCGATCCATCCGACACCCGTCAGGTCATTCTGCTCAACTCCCACATCGACACCGTGCCCCCGTCCTCAAGCTGGACGCGCGATCCTTTCACGCCCTGCTTCGACGCCGATTCCGGGCGCCTCTACGGGCTGGGAAGCAACGATGCCGGGGCATCCCTCGTATCCCTTGCCGCCACATTCATTTACTTTCTTCACAATCCCTCCTCATCCTTCCGCTTCATTTTTCTCGCATCGTGCGAGGAGGAAGTGAGCGGTGCCGGAGGCATCGAAGCCGTGGTTCCGCGGCTCATCGGCAAGGTTGACGCAGCAGTCGTCGGCGAGCCCACCGACATGCGCCCCGCCGTTGCCGAAAAGGGACTCATGGTGCTCGACGGCGTGATAACCGGTAAGGCTGGACACGCCGCACGCGACGAAGGCGACAACGCCATCTACCGCGCTTTATCCGTTATCGACACACTCCGCCACTTCTCACTCCCTTCCGTCTCCCCCCTCCTCGGTCCAGTTAAAGTCACCGTTACACAGATCAACGCCGGGACGAAACACAACGTGATTCCCGACCGCTGTGACATCGTGGTCGATGTCCGCACCACCGACGTCCTCGACAATCATGCGACACTGCAGATGCTCCGTCAGTCAGTCCTGGGACTTTGCGAACTGACCCCGCGCTCCACACGCCTCAATCCATCCTCCATCTCCCCCTCCCACCCCATTGTCCGACGGCTTGCCATGCTCGGACTCGAACCGTTCGGATCCCCTACACTCAGCGATCAGGCGCTCATGCCATGGCAATCCGTCAAGGTTGGACCCGGACACTCCTCCCGCTCCCACTCCGCCGACGAATACATCTGTACCGACGAAATCCGTCGCGCAATCCACATCTACACCTCCATCCTCCAATAAACCCTCCCAACCCCCAACTTATGATAAGAAAACTTCTCATCTCAGCCGCAATGATTTGTTCCGGCATATTGATGACCACCGCTTGCTCCCACTCCTCATCCGATGCTCCTGATCAGAAGCCCGACGACCCCGATAAGACCGAGACACCCACCAAGCCCGAAGGCATCGTGACAGCAAAGGATTTCGCACGCGGCGCCGATGTCAGCTGGATCACTCAGCAGGAGGACGAAGGCATCAAGTTCTTCGATGTCCGTGGTCGCGCTGCCGATGCCATGCAGATTCTCAGGGACGAATGTGGCATCAATTCTATACGTCTCCGCGTATGGGTTAATCCTGCCGACCGTTACAATGCCATCCCCGACGTTGTCGATAAAGCTGTCCGTGCCCGGAATCTCGGTATGCGTGTCATGATCGACTTCCATTTCTCCGACACGTGGGCTGATCCCGGGCATCAGGACATTCCGGCGGCATGGACGGATCTTTCCCTCCCCGATCTCAAGTCAGCACTTGCCGGTCATGTGCGCGCCACTCTTTCCGCTCTTAAGGATGCCGGCGTCATTCCCGAGTGGGTGCAGGTGGGCAATGAGACCCGTGATGGCTTCTTGTACGAGATCGGGCGCGTCAACAACCACTTTGCCGAACTCGCCGACGCCGGATATGAGGCGGTGAAGGAGGTCTGCCCCGACGCCAAGGTCATCATCCATGTCGACAACGGATGGGACAACTCTGTCTCCGATTGGGTCTACAGCGATCTGGCGGCAAAGGGCACCCGCTACGATCTTATCGGTCTCTCCCTCTATCCTGATATCAACAATGTCCCCGAACGCGTCAGTCAGACCATTGATAATGTCCGCAAACTCTATCGCGAGTACGGAAAGCGTGTCGTAATCTGCGAAATCGGTATGACCTACAATAAGCCTGAGCAGTGTGCCGACATGATCACACGCTTGCTTCAGGGTGCGGTGGATACCGGTGTCATCGACGGTATTTTCTATTGGGAACCGCAGGCCCCTGCCGGCTACAACGGTGGCTATGACAAGGGCGCTTTTGACCGCGGACGTCCCACCTCCGGACTCATCCCCTTCGCTCGCTCGGCAGCTGCCACAGCTGTTGAGTGATGCCACTCGCCATTAGTGGCTGAGTTGCCGGGCTGACTTTAGCATCTTTTGGTAGCCTTAGTTGGCAATATTCGCACTATGATTTGCGTTATATCATCAACCGGCACGTTTTTGCCGGACATTTATTCAATCGCAACCATAATTTTTTGCCTATGGATCGAACGTCTACTCTCACTTCCTCAATTCACCCCTCGTCATCCTCCCCTGAAATCGCCCGCGCTGCCGCCGACGGGCCCAAGGAATCCGTGCTCGCGTTTCTCCGCCAGTTCGCACGCACCTATGGTGCTGTCCATAATCCGCTAAAAGGCTCAGCACCGACTATTTTACCTAATTGATCCCTCTTTTCCCTCCCCTCGTTTCTCACTTTTTATCACATTCTGCTGAAATAATGTCAGATTCTAAAAACAAGGCGATCGATGAGCAGACCTCCTATCGCATCGGTGCCCGTGTCACATGGGTCGGACTGTGGTCCAACCTCCTTCTCGTGTTCCTGAAGATTTTTGGTGGTATTCTCGGTCGTTCCGGAGCACTCGTCACTGACGGTGTCCACTCAGCCTCCGATCTCGTTTCCGACGCAATTGTTCTTGTTTCCCTCAAGATTTCCCGGCGTAAGGCTGACTCCGACCATCCCTATGGTCACGGCAAGTTCGAGACCTTCGCCACAATGCTCGTCGGCATGCTCCTCGTCCTCGCCGGTGTCATTTTCTTTATCGACGGCATGGAGAAGACGTGGGGTGCCTTCCACGGACGCCCCCTGCCACGCCCCGAGTATCTCGCTCTGGTCATAGCTCTCATCTCTATCATAATTAAGGAAATTATTTACCGCTACACCCGTTTTTGGGGCGAACGCATCAAGTCGGCGGCTGTCGTTGCCAACGCATGGCATCACCGCTCCGACGCCCTTTCATCCATTGCCACTCTCGTCGGCATCGCTGGCGCCATGTTCATGGGCTCCCATTTCCGTGTCCTTGATCCTATCGCCGCCATGCTTATCGCCGTCTACATCATCATCGTCGGATTGAAGATCGTACGTCCCGCCATCAGCGAGCTGCTTGAGACGTCCCTTCCAAGCGCCACCGTCGAGTCCATGATGAAGGTGATTCTTTCTTCAGGTGGCGTCCTGGAGTGCAATCGCTTCCTCTCGCGCCGCAACGGTCACCGCTGCATCATCGACATGTCCATAAAAGTCAACCCCCACATATCCGTCGTCGAGGGACACGACATTGCCACCCGCGTCGAGTCAGCTCTTAAGCGCAACTTTGGCCGCGACATGATTGTTAATATTCATGTCGAGCCCATTGACAAGCATCAGTACCTCTCCCGCTACGAGATGTCTAAGTCCTGACGCTTTCTAAATATCTTTTTTAGCAAATTTTTATTTCATTCTATTCTACGATGAAACACTCCGTCCGCCGTTTTCTCCCCCTCGCGCTTATCGCTGTTATCGCCTTCCTTTCCTCCTGTTCAGGATCCAAGAGCGGCGACTCCGTCATCTCCACAATCCCCGCTGACGCACGCATCGTTTTCCACACCGACGTTGACGCCTTATTCAAGGCTGCCGGCGCACAGTTCAGTGATGGCGGGTATGCACTCCCCGAATCCGTCACCCGCCTTCTAGCCCGGGATGAGAGCGGCACTGTGGAGGATGTTTGCATCTTTTTGGCTGACAATGCCTCCACTCTCGATCTCCATGATTCATTTGTCTTTGCGTACGAGAAGCCTCGGGGAATCACCCTCACCCTTCCCGTCACCGATCGTAAGGCGCTCGACGCCTATCTCGGGAAGCGCGCCCAGCCCGTCAACGATTTTAAGCCCTTCGGATCCGTCGACGCGCTTTGGATGTTCGGTGCCCTGAAGGTGGCTGTTTCCGATGGTCAGCTCTGGTTAACAGGCGATCCCGACGATCTCGCCTACTCCCTCGATAAGGCGAAGGAGAATCACTACGGACTCCTTTCCACCCGCCGCGAGCTCCTTGAGGAGTCTGCCGACATCACCGTCATTGCCAATCAGGATTCTGCTCCCGAATCCGGCTTCTCCCACATCACAGTCAATTTCCGCCCCGCTGCCATCGCCATGTCAGCCGACGCCTACGATGCCGAGGGACGCAACATCACCGTCGAGGATAAGATTTCTGTCCTTTCCACCGATTTCCTCCGCTACGCTCCCGAAGGTTCACAGCTTGCTTTTGCCATTGGTCAGATTTCCGACTGGGACTCTGTGGAGAAAGCGATCGCCGCTGCTTCCGGCGTTATTCCCACCGATCAGCTCATGGCTGTACGCATGATTCTCCCCTACCTCAAGAGCATCGACGGCACCACTTCACTCTCCATCGCCCCCGCGGCAGGAGCGCAGGCTCTTGGATCATCGCTTTCCGCATGGGATTTCACCGTCATGACCCACATGCCGCAGTCTGCCACCGATCAGATTCTTTCCATGATCGACACCTATGCAACACAAGCCGGCATATCCCGCACCTCCGACTCCGAAGGCAATTCATGCTACCGCATCAACGATATTAATCTCTATGTCGGTGCCCCCGACGGCTATCTCGCGGTATCATCTCGTCCCCTCGTCGGCAACGCCAATTCTTCCTTTACCACCGATTTCCTTTCCAAGCGTCTAGCATGGGTGATCGACATTCCCTATGGCAGCGAGACAATGAAAGCCATCGGACTCCCATGGGGTGTCAACATCGTATCCTCCGTCGAGACCAACACCGCCGAAGCTGTCCTCCGTCTCAACGGCACATCCACCGCGCCCCTCGAAGCGATCATTGACTACGTAGCCTCTTTAGATTGATCATAGCGCCTCTGCCGATGTCTGCCTTAGCCTCTTCAATCATTCTCGATCACGTCGTCCCGTCCCATCTCGCCGGTTCACCGGAGAGGGTGGAGCGGAGTGATGTGTGGGGGAGAATGTTCTCGTTTGAGCCGGGGCAGCGCTACATCGTCGAGGCTTCTTCCGGAGCAGGCAAGTCATCCCTCTGCAGTTTCATCTACGGACTCCGCACCGACTATTCCGGTTCAATTTCAGTTCTTGGATCCGGTTCTGTCGCCTCCCTGTCAGTCTCTGCAGTCTGCCGGTTGCGTGAGTCAGTTCTTGGATGGCTTCCTCAGCAGCTCGGACTTTTCGAATCCCTCTCGGCGCTCGACAATGTCCTCGTCAAGAATCGGCTGACCTCATTTCTCCCCCTATCCCGCATCCGCGAGATGTTCGAGTGCCTCGACATCGCCGAAAAGCTCAATGTCCCCGTCCGACTTCTTTCCGTCGGTCAGCAGCAACGCGTGGCAGTTATCCGCGCCCTCGCCCAGCCCTCCCGCTTCCTCATTCTCGACGAGCCGGTCAGCCACCTCGACCCCGACATGTCTCTCCGCGTCTCGCAGCTTATCGAATCATCGGTTGTCCCCGATGCCACCATCATAGCCACGAGTGTCGGCAATCGCCTGCCGCTCTCCTCTTTCACTCTTCTCAATCTTTGATTTCCCTGCCATGAAGCCGATGCAGTCAGGTCATAATCCCGTTTCCCGCATCCTTCGGAGTCACCTTTCCGGAGCGCAGCTTGTTGGTTTCATCCTCGCCAACGTTGTCGGGCTTTTCATCATCATGGCTGCAGTCCGCTTCTACGCCGACCTTAATGCTTCCGATGGTGCGGGATCCTCCGATTCCTTCGTCGCATCATCCGATTTCGTTACCGTCAACAAGCGTGTCGAGGGGCTCCCCGTCTTTGGTGCGTCTGCAGCCACATCTTTCTCACCCGAAGAGATTGCCGACCTCGAAAGTCAGCCCTGGGTACGCCGCCTCGCACCCTTCTCAGCCTCCGGCTTTGACGTCAACGCTTCCGTCGATATGGGTGGCAGAGGCATGTCCACCGCTCTCTTCTTCGAATCAGTCCCCGACTCATTTTTCGACACACTCCCCCCCGGATGGACTTTCTCGCCCGACAATCCCTCTGAGGTACCCATCATTCTCTCCCGCGACTACCTTGCGCTCTACAATTTCGGTTTTGCCGCCGGTCGTGGGCTTCCTCAGCTTTCCGAAGCCATGATTGGCATGATTCCCCTCCGCATCTCCCTCTCCGGCAACGGCAACCAGACCACTCTCCGCGGACGCGTCGTGGGATTCTCCTCCCGCCTCAACACCATTGCTGTCCCCGAAAGCTTCCTTTCTTGGGCAAATTCCGTTTTCTCCCCCTCCGCCTCCGATCCCGCACCCTCCCGCCTCCTCGTCGAAGTATCCGACCCCGGTGATCCTGCCGTGTCAGCCTACATGTCCGGGCATTCTCTCGAAATCGGCGGTGACAAGGAATCCTCCTCCCGCGCGCTCCACGTCATGAACGTAATCACTGGCGTGATTCTTGCCGTCGGTGCCGTCATCACCGTCCTTGCCGTGGTCATTCTGCTTCTCTCCATGCTTCTCCTCCTCCAGCGTCAGCGCCGGAGCATCCATCTTCTTCTCTCCCTCGGCTATCGCCCTGCGCTCCTCATCCGTCCCTATCTCTCCACGGTGCTTTTCACCGTCATCATCTCCTTCCTCATCTCATCCGTAGCTCTTCTGTTCGTGGCACCCGTATGGCAGGAGCCGCTTGCATCCGTATTCTCCCCGGGTGCCTCCCCCCTTCTCCCCTTTGTCGTAGGGGCAGTAATCTCTCTCTTCATTATCCTCCTCAACGCGCTTGCTCTCCTGCGCGTCGTTAAGTCCAATTTCCGTATCTCGCAATGAAACTCCCCATGAAGCAGATATCCTTCCTCACGCTCGCACTCGCCATCCTATGCGTTTTCTCCTCAGCCCGTCCCGTTGAGAAGGAAAAGAAACTCAACGTCGAGACCCCCGACATGGAGCGTATCCGTTCCGAGGTCACCAATCCGGCGTCCGACTTCTTTTATCCCAAACTCATGAAAAAGTACGAGAACCCCGACACAAATGCCATGACTGCCGAGGATTACCGCTATCTCTATCTTGGCGCCGTCTTTCAGGAGGATTATGATCCCTACCGCCATTCCGACTACAGCGAGCGGATCGACGACTTTTATTTCAAGGACTCCCACTCCCGTTCCGAACTCGATTCCATCATCACCTACGCCGAACTCTCCCTCGCCGACACCCCCTTCGACCTTGAGCAGATGAACTATCTCATCTACGCCCTGCGTGGTCGCGGAAAGACCAACCGCGCTAATATCTGGCAGTACCGCCTCAACCATATCCTGCAGGCTATCGCCTCCACCGGCACCGGTGTCGACAAGGAGCACGCATGGTTTGTCATCCACCCCCGTCATGAATATAATTTCGTGAATTTCCAGAACCGCATAGTCGATTCTCAGGAATATATGCCCCCCTACTATGATTACATCCGCCTGAAGCGTGACAGCAAGCAGGGCGACAAAGCACCCGACGGCTATTATTTCAACATCCGCAACCTCCTCGAGGAGTATTACCGCAAGCACCCCGAGCAGCGCTGATCCGCGCAAGCCACAGGTTTAATCTTGCCACCGCCGGCATTCTGATGCCCAGCTCCCCCCACGTCTCCTTAATCTTCCGTGCCGACTCCGCGTCACGCTCCCTGCGTGCCATTCCTGCCGCATATCGCGCTGCTCCGTTATAGTATTCCATTAGCTCCCTGCGGTCAATCCCCTCAATTCCGCGCAGTTTTTCCATAAGCCAGACTACCCCGCAATAGAATTTCGCCGCTTTCCGTGCACTGTTCGGCACCGACACCGTCCCCGGTTCCACAGTATAGTCAAGCGTCGTTTCATCTATGTATGCGGCATCTCCCTGCGTGAGCAGGAACGCCAGCACCTGCATGTCCTCGCAGGCAAGTCGTTCACTGTCGAATAGCTCCGGATGCTCCTCCCGCGCCTTGTCTATCACCGGCTTCCTGTAAAGCGTTGTCGATAGATGCGGACAAGCGCCATCTTTTCTCTCAAGCAGATTGAGCAGACGCTCACGGGCTGTTCCTGCCACGTTTCTTGCTCCCCTCTCGCGCCGCTTCCCCGTCGCTTCGTCCACCTCCGTCCATCCCGTGTGTACCATCGTGATTCCTGGATTGTTGTCGAGGATGTCGGCACTTCTCGCCAGTCTCGTGATCGACGTCCAGGCATCATCACCTGCCACGTCGGCTATGTATTCTCCTCGCGCCTCTTTCAGCGCGGCGAAGTAATTCCTCACGAGTCCCAGATTCCCCTCCCGCTTTATCACCCTCACTCGTCCGTCACCTCCGGCTGCTTCGGTTGCCGCTTCAGCCGTTCCGTCTGTCGAGGCGTCGTCAGCCACTATCACCTCCATTTCACCGGGGGCAAAGCCATCCGATGCAAGCACCGATTTCAGTGCCCGCGCTATTTTTGTTTTCTGATTGTACGTGCAGATTATCACCGATACTTTCGGTGTCATTCCGTCATTCATTTCTCTTCGACGGCTTGCGGCGCCGGAATAAAGAGACGTGCAAGTCGTGCCGTTCCCCGTTTCGTCACCAGTTTCGACAGATAAAGACGCTTCAGCCGCTTTCTCGCTTTCACGTCCGGCACCTGTTTCAGTGTCTCTTCAAGCAGGCGCTTTGCTTCACCTTCAACACCCTCAAGATAATAGTCGGCTGCAAGTATCACAGCTTTGAGATCTACCCAGAAGAGCAGGTCATATCTCCCCCTCCTCACGGCTTCCTCCCTCACGGCATTTATCGCATCCTCCCAGCGTTCGGGATAATGCGAGAACGATCTTCCTGTGATTGACTCGTCATGGATCGTCACCTCCACTCCCGTCTTTTTTGCATTCGATTTGGCTATTCTCACTCCGTTCATGAGCAGCCTGACGCCTAATTCCCAGTCATCCCAACCCATCAGGTTTTTGTTATAGCCCCCCGATTCCGCAAACGCGCTCCTCGTCAGGCAGTAACGCTGAGTCGACAGCAGTCCGTGCATCAGGTGCTCGTACATCGTGTCCTCGGTCTTGAATTTCACCCGCTTCTTCGACGGCGATTTCACGTGGATCACGTCCCAGCCTATCAGGTCTGCATTTCCATCATGCTCCTTGATGGCAGCAGTCACGTTTGACAGATGGTCCGGACGCATCACGTCATCGGAGTCAAAGAAGAGTAGCCAGCGGCCCGTGGCAAGTCTTGCGCCATGATTGCGTGCGGCAGCCGCGCCGTGACCCGACACGGTGGCAAGGCGCGCCGTCAGATGCTCCTGGTGCGGACCCTCCGCCCATTCTCTGGCTACCGCCACGGTGTTGTCCACCGAATTGTCGTCCACCACTATCACCTCCACTTTTTCCTGAAGATTCCGTTGCTCATCTATCGACATAAGGCATCTTTTCAGAAACTCTGGTCGGTTTTTCACGGGGATGATTACTGTGACTGTCGGCATGGGTGCTATTTTTTTCTCCACAAATATATAACATTTTCGCCGATTTTTCTAATTTTGCACCACCATGAAGCGCGATTTAATCCTCTTCACATCTTCTTTCCCCTTTGGTGCGGTCACCGAGGGTGTATTTGTTTCCGACGAGCTCCCCGCTCTTTGCGCTGAGTTCGACCGTGTTATCATCGTCCCGGAAGTCCGTCGCTCCCATTCTCCCGCCGAACTTCCGTCCGATTTACCGGGCATTATACTCGACACTTCCCGCGTCAGCTCCCCCTCCAAGCGCTTCCCC
>CAMWPM010000027.1 GCA_947176235.1 uncultured Bacteroidales bacterium
ATCCGCCCCCTCCCCCCTCCGCGGCAACGTCCTGAGCCAGACCGGCAGACTCCTCAACACCCTCCGCCTCTACGATCAGGCGGTCCCCTATCTCGAGGAAGTCATCCGCATTGAGCAGGAGGAATCCGACACCGTCAACGAAGTCTACGACCTCCAGCTTCTCGGGAATATCTACCTGCGCGCTGAAAACTACACAAAATCTGACAGTTGTTTCCGTCAGGCGCTTTCCAAAAGCACTAACCTTCCCTCATATCACGCCGCAAAATCCCGAATGTCTCTCGCTGCGGTCAAGTACTATACCGACGATATCGACTCCGCCCGCATCCTCATCCACCCGACAATCGACGCCGTTGATTCAATCGTTCGAAACAGTGCACTCGGATATGCTGCCAACATTTATCTCCGTGCAGGATTACTCGACTCTGCCTATTTTTGTGCGCATGAAATTGTATCTGGGGAAAGTCTCTCTCAACAGCATATCGGGTATCAAAATTTACTTAATCCAAAGCTACGCGGATTCATTCATCCCGACACTCTTGATCGTTATATTTGGGAATATCGATGGCTGCTTGAGCACTTTTACGACGAAAACGCTCAAAATCTTGCCGTCAATCAGCAGGCTTTTTACAATTATCAGCTTCACGAGCGCGATAAGGATCGTGCCGAGCGTTCGGCACGCGTGCTTCGCCGGTCAGTAGCCGTCTGCCTGTTCCTCCTTCTCATTTTGGCTTTGACTCTGTGCTATCTTCGCATCCGCTCCCAGGCTCGTGTCATCCGTCTCCAGCAGGCTCTCCATAGCCTCAGCGAGCTCCGCCGTCAGCTTGTAGCCTCCGAAGCCCGTCATGATTCCTTAGTCTCCGCCCTGACGTCACCCGGTTCATCATCCTCCGACGCCAAGCCTGCACCGACCCCCTCGGAGCGCGAGCTTCGCCTCCGGCTCCGTGACGAACTGACAGCTCTTAGTGCCCGGTCCGATGCTCGCCCCGCACTTCCTGATGCCATTGCCGGATCGGAAGCCTACGCCACAGCTCTCCGTTATCTCGACGAGGATCGTGCCATCCCTGAATCCGACACCCTCTGGGAGCGGATCTGCGAGGCTGTCACCGCCGCCTCGCCTCAGTTCATTCCCCGCCTCAGGCTCCTGACGCTTGCCACCCTCACCTCCCTGGATCTACACACTGCCCTCCTCATCAAGTGCGGATTTCGCCCGTCGCAGATGATGATTCTGCTCGGACGAAGCAACGGAGCCGTCATTTCCCGCCGCGAGACCCTCGGTTTCAAAATTTTCGACAAAAAAACCACCGTTCGCACCGTCGACACCATAATCCGCTTGTTGTAACCGGATTAGAAACCTCCCATTCAACCAAAAGTTCAACCCTCTCCTGTTACGGAAAAGTGACGGAATCAATTCCGTTATTTTTCCGTTATTTTTTCTTGCACCCATTCCGGCCGATCATCTTATTTTTACGCCGAATTTCACAAATCCCTTAATCATTTATCACATGAAGAAAAGACTAAAATTATCTCTACTTTTTGCAATGGTCATCCTACTCTTCCCAGCATTTGTCTTTGCAGACAACGACCAACAATCAGCTACAGTCATATTAGAGAAACGGGATATAGGACACAAACAAGATGATGAAGGAAAGGGCCGTCGCTGTCCTGCACGCCCGATTTTCTGTATCATCACACCCGACAGCATACAGTCTCCGATTGATCCCACCGATATTATCTCTTATGAACTGTGGGATGCTGACGACCCCGAAATCTGCATTGCCGCCTTCTCCGACCAGTCATCTTTCCTCACTTTCCTCTTCCTTTCTCCAGCCAACTATCACCTCCGCCTCGTAACAAATTCCTATGTATATTCTGGTAATTTTCTAAATAATTAATCAACTTTTATGAAGACGCTTCAAAGTAAAAAAATCCTTTTATTTGGTATTATTGGATTCTTTATTCAGGCATGTTCAGACGAAGTACCACTCCCTGACACTACTTCTGAGTTAGCCCAACATCTATCCAGAAGAATAGATTTTCATGAATCTACAGCAAGGCTCTCGTTTGATGGTGAAGATGATCTAATTAATGCTATTGAAGATGATGAATTTTCTTTACCATCCAGTCATTCAACATATAGTATTGAAGGCGATAACAACACTTTCGTTAGTATGACATCTCCCATGGTATCAGCCGATGGAGAAATACTTGAACAAACTTACTATGAGTATCTTGGGTACGACACATTAGTTCCAAATGAAAACTTCGCTAAACTTCTTAATATTAATGGCGAATTGGAAGTTGGAATAGATGTAATAAAAATCACCCCAGAGGGAACATATCGTTTTGAGAAAGAATATGAGGACGAGTTTAAATCATTCTATACGTCTAATTCAAGAAATCTGGGCACCCAAATCGACAGCATTAGAAACAAAATAAACGATCACATAATTTTGTATCGTACGTTTGAAGAAGACCCTAAACGTTATCCACTTTTTTCTGAAGGTGATAATACATTTTATCCCGACTCAATTTTTGGTGATGATGATGATCTTCGCGAAATTATTCCTGGAGATCCTTTTTTTCCGGGTCCTTTATCTACCTACGGTTATTCAGAACCGAATATTAATTCTTTCCCTACTTTCTCTGCCGATCGCAAAACTAAACTGGGCAAATTTATACAATCACTAATAGGAGCGTCTAAAAGTCATCATGTCAAATTTAACGATAAAAGACGTATTACCGGAAAATTTTATTTCTACAACTATGGTGTATACTCTGAAATTGGAGTTTCTGGATACACTGAAAAGAAAAACTGGATTGGCTGGAGCAAAACTTCTTCTGATGAAATCCGAGTAGGATGGAGTGGCGTTGTTCTTAAGTCGCAGGTAGATAATAGTTACAGGATGGCTATGCAAAATGTTAGAAGCGTCGCCTATGATCCTATACGTAACACAACAATTAATGGTAAGAACTACAAGACAGCGACTTTGATCATGCCTGAAATAAAATCTGATCTGAAGTCAAAATTAATAGCTGCTGGGGCAAATGCTGTATATGACTACATTAAGCAAAAGCTCACTAAACCCTCTGACTTAGATAAAGTTGAAGCATTTATTGTCGCGAGCCCGGATGAAGTTTATTTTACAATTCCAGCAGAGAAAGTAGCTCATAATGACGTAAAAAAATATTGCCATGTCTTTAAAAAGGAGTGGTGCGTACCGAATATTGGATTTAGCTTAAAAACTGGATTCTTTATTGGTCAAATCAATAAGAATAACGTTTCTGAAATCGGGCCATGGGTTAATACTGCTATTAATTGTATAAAACAGGAAAAAACAGAGCTTGTTGGTGGAGAGGTTTACATCTGTGCCCGTTATTCAACAGTTTGGAAAGGCATGAAAATTCAAAAAAAATAAAATGTATCAACCGGCTTACTATTGTCGTTGTTAGTTAAAGTTCACATATCAATAGTAGTAGGCTTTTCTAATCTAATAAAGCTCAATATGAAAGCTATTTTCAGCATCATCTCCGCAATCATTCTCTCCGTCAACTGCATTTCTGCACAAATCCCCGTTCAGCGATTTGAAGGCGAACTTAACGTCGGATTCACATCTTCCCTCGGTAATTTCCACGACGGAAAACATCAGATCGGCGCCGATTTCGGTCTCGAACTGCGCTACAACCATCCCCTCACTGCATGTGACTACGGTGTGGCTCTCAACGTCACGACGGCAGTGTACGGTTTTTCGGGGCATTCCGAATCCATCGACTGGTCGAGGGATCAGAGCAACCGAGGCATCAACCTCATGCTCGTCGGCGACTACAACTTCCGTCAGGGCAGGAAAGTAAATCCATTCGTCGGTACCGGAATAGGCTTATCCTTCTACGAGACGGTCAATGACCCCGTCTATTCAATCAATGGAACGACCTTTGTATGGCAACCCCGCGTAGGCGTCGAACTCTTTCATCACCTCCGCCTCTCCCTTTTCTCCACCGTCAGCCGCTCCGGACTCTGCAACTTCGGCTTCACCATCGGTGGCGTAATCGGCGGCCGCCCCAAAAAGCACTGATTCCACCCTCAACTCCAAACTCTCAACTCCAAACTCTCAACTCCCAACTCCCCCTGTGCCGGAGGCACTACACTGATGTTAACCCCGAGCGGTGACGCTCGGGGTCTCTTCTCTGCGCCCTCTGCGCCTCTGCGTGAGATAACTCCTAATTCCAAACTCCCAACTCCCCTCACTTTTCCATCTCAAAATTTTCTCCTTCCAAGAAAAATTCCTTATATTTGCGAATCACTCTAACAAATCACATTTCAATCCAACCCAAAAACCTCCTATTACCATGAAACAAGCCAAAGTTATTTTAGTCTTGTCCTTAGTCATTTTTGCGCTTTTACCCATAACCCTTGACGCTAAGAAGATCGAAGGTCGTATTAAAGCCGACTATCTCCACACTCTCGGAAGTGCCGGGCACAATGCTCTTGCCGACAATTATTCCTATTGGGCAATGGAACTCGGTTCACAATTACGCTACAACTTCCACAGTCCATTCTTTGTGCAAGGAGATATATATATTGGCTTCGAACGCCGGTATAAATCGGAAACATACGGTGATGATCCGTTCGACAGTTCATACGAACAGTCCGAACCCTGGACATCGTTTATCTTAGGCGTGAATAGCATGATCGGCATATCAGGCAGAAATTCGTCAATCCCCCTGTTGCGTCATCTCGAATTCTCCACAGGTCCCGACATACACTGTCGCCCGTTTGATCCTGTTGTTCATTTCTTTACAAGTATTATTCCACACGAACACGTTTACACCCCCGTAAACGTGGCTTGGCGTTTTGCCTTTGGGGTCAACTTCTCCCGCTACTCCATCAATTTCGGCTATGACGTGACACTCACCAATACCGTGCGCAAAAAATTCTTCAACCACCGCGGTCTCGACACCATCCGCCTCGGCGTCGCCTACGCCTTCTGATCCCCCTCAACTCTCAACCCTCAACCCTCAACTCCCAATTCTCCACCCTCAACTCCCAACTCCCAACTCCCAACTCCTAACTCCTAACTCCTAACTCCTAACT
This sequence comes from uncultured Bacteroidales bacterium, assembly GCA_947176235.1. Classification (GTDB taxonomy): domain Bacteria; phylum Bacteroidota; class Bacteroidia; order Bacteroidales; family Muribaculaceae; genus CAMWPM01. The sequence continues at coordinate 5,090 of CAMWPM010000027.1, forward strand.
CCCCCTCCCCCTCTTGCACGACACAAAAAAAACACCTAACTTTGCACTATAAATAACCATTTACATCTATCAAGCAATGAAAAAATCATTCATTTCAATTCTTATCGCAATCATCGCCGCTGCCGCACCTGCATCCCTTTCAGCCCAGTTCAACCTCGGCAAACTCGCCAAAGCAGGCGCAAAGGCAGCAAAGGCAGCCACAATCTCCGACGCCGACATGGCAGCCTACGTCAAGGAGTACATCACGTGGATGGACGAACACAACCAGGTGACGCCCCCCGAAAGCCCCTACACACAGCGTCTCGACTCCCTCACCCGCGACCTTAAGGACGCCGACGGCATACCCCTCAACTTCAAGGTCTACTACGTAATCGACGTCAACGCATTCGCTTGCCCCGACGGTAGCGTACGCGTATTCTCCTCCCTCATGGACATCGTCTCCGACGAAGAGCTCCTCGGAATCATCGGTCACGAGATCGGACACGTAGCCCACCGCGACTCCAAAAAGGCATTCCGCACCGCACTCCTCACCTCAGCCCTCCGCGACGCCGCCGGATCAACAGGCAAGACCGCTGCCGCACTCACTTCCTCACAGCTCGGCGACCTCGGCGAATCTCTCGCCAACTCCCGCTACTCCCGTGAGCAGGAACGCAACGCCGACGACTTCGGCTACGACTTCCTCAAGTCCCACGACATCAATCCCCGCGCCATGGCAAAATCATTTGAGCGCCTCAAGCAGCTCGAAGCCGAGACCGGCGTAGGCAAGACATCCAAGATGAACCAGCTGTTCTCATCCCACCCCGACCTCGACGAGCGCATCAAGCGCATGACCAAGCGCGCCGACGAGGACGGATTCCCCCAGTAATCCACGCCCAAGCCCCACAAGGCAATGGAATCAATCAGATCAATCTACAAAATCGGACTCGGCCCGTCGAGCTCCCACACCATGGGACCCCGGCGAGCCGCCGAAATGTTTCGTGACGCACATCCCGTCCCCGCATCCTACCGCGTGTTCCTCTACGGATCACTCGCAGCCACCGGCAAAGGCCACCTCACCGATCAGGCGATCCTCGACGTCCTTTCGCCCGTAGCACCCACCGAGATTGCGTGGCAGCCCGACACGTTCCTTCCCTTTCATCCCAACGGCATGAAACTTGAGGCGCTCGACGCCGACGGTAACGTCACAGCCTCCGACACCATCTACTCTATCGGCGGAGGCGACCTCGCCCACGAAGGCGAGGAGCGCCACGGAGCACGTCAGGTCTACGCGATGACCACCATTGCCGAAATCCTCGCATGGTGCGAATCCACCGGGCGCAACTACTGGGAGTACGTCGACCAGTGCGAAGGTCCCGGGATCTGGGACTTCCTCCGCGAAGTCTGGGGCGTCATGAAGCAGGCGGTGGAGCGCGGCATCGAAGCCGAAGGAGTCCTCCCGGGCGGACTCGGAGTGCGCCGCAAGGCTGTCAGCTACTTCGTCCACGCCGCCGGCTACAACTCCTCCCTCAAGTCACGCGGACTCGTCTACGCCTACGCCCTCGCCGTCAGCGAAGAGAACGCCGCCGGCGGACGCATCGTCACAGCACCCACCTGCGGATCATGCGGCATCGTCCCCGCCGTCCTCTACCACCTCCACACCTCCAAAGGCTTCTCCGAGCAGCGCATCCTCCGGGCACTCGCCACTGCCGGACTCTTCGGAGCCGTCGTAAAGCACAACGCCTCCGTCTCCGGGGCTGAAGTCGGCTGTCAGGGTGAAGTCGGAGTGGCTTGCGCCATGGCTGCCGCAGCTGCCTGCCAGCTGTTCGGTGGCACCCCCGCCCAGATCGAGTACTCCGCCGAGATGGGGCTCGAGCATCACCTCGGACTCACCTGCGACCCCGTATGCGGCCTCGTGCAGATCCCATGCATCGAGCGCAACGCCTACGCCGCCGCACGCGCCCTCGACGCCAACCTCTACGCCACATTCTCCGATGGCCGTCACTCCGTGTCGTTCGACCGCATTGTCGAAGTCATGAAGCAGACCGGTCACGACATCCCCTCACTCTACAAGGAGACCTCCCAGGGAGGACTCGCCGTAATCCAGTAGCCCCCCTACATCCCTTTTTCCCCGCAACAAAAAAATGACCCATCGTTTCGACTATATCGTCATCGGAGCAGGCATCGCCGGAATGAGCTTCGCCCTCAAGGTAGCTCGTCCCGGAGTCACCGTTGCCCTCATCTGCAAGGCTGGACTCGACGAGGCCAACACAGCCCTCGCACAGGGCGGCGTAGCTTCCGTCACCAACCTCGAGCTTGACGACTTCGACAAGCACATCAACGACACAATGATCGCCGGCGACTGGCTGTCCGATCCCGAGGCTGTACGCAAAGTCGTCACCGAAGCACCCGCACAGATCCGCGAGCTCCTCGGATGGGGCGTAAGCTTCGACCGCACCCCCGACGGGTCATTCGATCTCCACCGCGAGGGCGGGCACTCCGAGTTCCGCATCCTCCACCACGCCGACAACACCGGCTACGAGATCCAGCAGTCGCTCATCCGTGCCGTCCGCGCCAACCCCCACATCACCGTCCTCGACCATCACTTCGCCATCGAGATCATCACCCAGCACCATCTCGGCAAGATCGTCACACGCCGCACCCCCGACATCACATGCTACGGCGCCTACGTGCTCGACACCCTGACCGGGCGCGTCGACACCTACCTCGCCAAAGCCACCGTTATGGCAACCGGAGGCTGCGGTGCCGTCTACCTCACCACCACCAATCCCCTCGTCGCCACCGGCGACGGCATAGCCATGGTCTACCGCGCCAAAGGCACCGTTGCCGACATGGAATTTATCCAGTTTCACCCCACCGCCCTCTTCCATCCCGGCGACCGCCCGTCGTTCCTCATCACCGAGGCGATGCGAGGCTACGGAGCCGTACTCCGCAACCTCCGCGGCGAGGAATTCATGCACAAGTACGATCCGCGTCTCTCCCTCGCCCCCCGCGACATCGTTGCCCGCGCCATCGACTCCGAGATGAAGCAGTACGGCGACGATCACGTCTACCTCGACGTCACTCACAAGGACCCCGAGGAGACACGCCGGCACTTCCCCAACATCTACCGCAAATGCCTTGAGCTTGGCATCGACATCACCCGCGACTACATCCCCGTCGCACCCGCCGCCCACTACCTCTGCGGCGGAATAAAGGTCGACACCAACGCCGAGTCATCCATCCGCCGCCTCTATGCCGTCGGAGAGTGCTCCTGCACCGGACTTCACGGCGGCAACCGCCTCGCCTCCAACTCCCTCATCGAAGCCGTCGTCTATGCCGACGCCGCAGCCCGCCACGCCTCCGAGGCTATCACCCGTTACGACTGGCGCGACGACGTCCCCGAGTGGAACGACGAAGGCACGCGCCATCCCGAGGAAATGGTTCTCATCACCCAGTCTATCAAGGAAGTGAACCAGATCATGGGCACCTACGTTGGTATTGTGAGAAGCAACCTCCGCCTCGACCGCGCGTGGAATCGCCTCGACATCCTCTACGAAGAGACCGAACGCCTCTTCAAGTGCTCAAAGGCTTCCCGCGAGATCTGCGAGCTCCGCAACATCATCAACGTCGGCTACCTCATCATGCGTCAGGCTAAGGAACGCAAGGAATCCCGTGGACTCCACTACACCATCGATTACCCACATCCGGAGCCTGTTGACGCGCCCGTTAAATCCTGATTTTCACACCGTAACCACCAATGTCCCTCTCTTCTCCCCCCCCACGCCTCCTCCCACTCATCCTGATGCTCGCCATCTGGATGCCCCTTTGCGCACAGTCACTCCCCCCCGGGTTCGACGATGGTGACGATGATTCCACCGTCCAGCCTCTCCCCGACGTCGGCACCGGACGTCAGAAAGTATTCAAGGGCTACTACCATTTCACCGACGAATCCGGCGACACACTCATGATGCTCGTTTTCAACGAGATCACAATCCTCCAGCCGCTTAAGTTCAAGAACAAGAAGCAGGAGGACTTCTACTGGCGCACCGTCCGCGACGTCCGCCTCTGCCTCCCCTATGCCAAGCTAATCTGCGAGACTCTCGTCGAGACCTACGAGTACATCGAGACACTCCCCACCAAGGAAGAGCGGGAGCGACATCTCAAGGAGATGGAAGGCGCCATCTTCAAGCAGTACAAGCCCGTACTCAAGAAGTTCTCAAAGCGACAGGCAAACCTTCTCGTCAAACTCATCCAGCGCGAGACCAACCAATCCTCCTACGACATCCTGAAGGCATTCCTCGGATCATTCCGCGCCACATTCTGGCAAGGATTCGGCAAACTATTTGGAGTCAGCCTCAAAGGCCGCTACCGCCCCGACTCCGATTCCGACGACGCCATCATCGAGCGCGTATGCCTCGCCGTCGAGCAAGGCACCCTCTGATCTCCCACCCTCCACTCCCTTTGTGCCGGAGGCACTACACTGATGTTAACCCCGAGCGTCATCGCTCGGGGTAGCCATCCAACTAAAGGCTTCCAACCCCTGCGGGGTTGTACCCAACTCCCCTCTCCACTCTCAACTCTCAACTTTTTCCCCTTTTCCGTTGTAATTAAAGAATTTTTTCCGTAAGTTTGCGGTGTGACCGTTTCCGTCACGCCCCTCCCTCTATCACTTCACTTGAACAACTAATTAATTATCACCCAAATTTCCAGCCCTATGAAGAAACATAATTTCTACGCCGGACCCTCAATCCTCTCCCCCTACACCATCAAAAATACCGCCGATGCAGTCATCGACTTCGCCGGGACAGGGCTTTCCATCCTCGAAGTTTCTCATCGTAGCAAAGAATTCCAGGCTGTGATCGACGAAGCTCAGGCACTCGTCAAGGAGCTCCTCGACGTCCCCGCCGGCTATTCCGTCCTCTTCCTCGGCGGAGGTGCGAGCCTTCAGTTTGCTATGGTTCCCTTCAACCTCCTAAAGAAGAAAGCCGCCTTCACCGACACCGGCACATGGGCTCACAACGCTATCAAGGAAGCACGACTCTTTGGTGAAGCCGACGTAGTGGCATCAAGCGCCGACGCCAACTACAACTTCATCCCCCGCGGCTACACCGTTCCCGCCGACGTTGACTACTTCCACTACACATCCAACAACACCATCTACGGCACCGAGGTCCGCAAGGATCCCGATCTCCCCGGCATCCGCCTCGTTTCCGACATGTCAAGCGACATTTTCTCCCGCCCCGTCGACGTCGCCAAGTACGACCTAATCTACGCCGGTGCCCAGAAGAACCTCGCACCCGCAGGCGTCACAATCGTTATCGTCCGCGACGATGCTCTCGGACATGTCGACCGCCCCATCCCCACCATGCTCGACTATCGCACCCACATCGCCAAAGGATCCATGTTCAACACTCCCCCCGTCCTCCCCATCTTCTCCGCTCTCCAGACTCTCCGCTACTACAAGGAGCTTGGTGGCATCAAGGTGCTTGAGAAGATGGATCTCGACAAAGCTGCCCTCCTCTACGACGCCATTGACTCCTCCCGCCTCTTCGTCGGCACCGTCCCCAACCCCGAGGATCGCTCCATCATGAACGTCTGCTTCGTCATGAAGCCCGAGTACAAGGAGCTTGAGAAAGAATTTGTCGACTTCGCCACCTCTCGCGGCATGGTCGGCATCAAAGGTCACCGCTCCGTCGGCGGATTCCGCGCCTCGCTCTACAACGCCCTCCCCATCGAGAGCGTACGCGCACTCGTCGACTGCATGAAGGAATTTGAAGCTAAACATTGATTCTCCCCGCACACATGAAAGTACTCGTTGCCACCGAAAAGCCCTTCGCAGCCGTCGCTGTCGACGGCATCCGCCAGGTCATCGAAGAGGCTGGCTACACTCTCGACCTTCTTGAAAAGTACACCGACCGCTCACAGCTTCTCACAGCTGTTGCCGATGCTGACGGACTCATCATACGAAGCGACGTCGTCGACGCCGAAGTCCTCGACGCTGCTAAGAATCTTAAGATTGTTGTCCGCGCCGGTGCCGGATATGACAACGTCGACCTCGCGGCAGCCACAGCCCACGGCGTTTGCGTGGAAAATACTCCCGGTCAGAACTCCAACGCCGTTGCCGAACTCGTATTCGGAATGGCGGTCATGGCGTTCCGCAACATGTATAACGGCACCTCCGGAGCCGAGCTCAAGGACAAGACCCTTGGCATCCACGCCTTCGGTCAGGTTGGACGCAATGTCGCTCGTATCGCGCGCGGATTCGGAATGGACGTCAGCGCACTCGACCCCTATTGCCCCGACTCCGTGATGGAGGAAGCTGACGTGAAGCCCGTCCACTCCGTCGAGGAGCTTTACCGCGACAATCGTGTCGTTTCGCTCCACATCCCCGCCACCCCCGAGACCCGTAAGTCTGTCGGCTACCACCTCATCACCCTCCTCCCCAAAGGCGGATTGCTCATCAACACCGCCCGCAAGGAAGTCATCGACGAGGAAGGTCTCGCCAAGGCACTCCGCGAGCGCCCCGACATCAAGTATGTCGCCGACATCCGTCCTGATTCAGCCGACGCACTCCTCGCCGAATTCCCCGGTCGCGTATTCTTCACCCCCAAGAAGATGGGCGCACAGACCTCCGAAGCCAACATCAACGCCGGAATCGCTGCCGCCCACCAGGTCGTAGCCTTCCTTCGCGACGGCATCAACCGCTTCCAGGTCAACAAATAATCCACTCTACCCATCCCGATAATTAAGGCGATGAGTCCAACCCGACCCATCGCCTTTTCATTTCTTCCAAATTGCAGGAGCCGCGACATCACCTTAGCTCTTGCTGTATGGGCGCATCATCACTGATTAGGGGCGTATCATTACTGAGTAGGGACGCATCATTACTGAGTAGGGGCGCGTTATCGCTTTAGCGCTTGCGCAGCAAGATACATCGCGCCCGCATCCAAATTTCCCAACCCTCCCAAACATCCCATCACTCCTAACTCCTAACTCCCCGCCCCCTTTTCAAGCCAATAGATGATCCCCAGACCCGCCAGACACATCGCAATGCGGATTCCGTTGACGATCCATGTCATTCTGCGTCGGTAATCGTCATCATTCCATTTGCTCGACGGATCCTTTCTCTTGGTTGCTATGTATATCCTCATCACCGAGCGGAGCATCAGTCCTCCCATGCACAGGATTATCGCCAGATAGACCATTGTAATTTTCTGATTCAGTTATTACTTTCGTTCATCACATTCCCGCGGGATTCTTCGCCAGCAGATAGATTGCCACATGACTCAGAGCCATCAGTATCAGAAGGATCCATGCCAGCCCCCTGCGTGACGGATACACTATCCACGCCAGAATCCCCGAAGCCGCCACATAGATCGGATAGCCCGTCACAAGCGTCTTCACCGTGTCGTCAGTCCCGGCAGGCAGCATTCCTATCAGGCTCGGAGTCGCGAAAAGCGGCAGACACAGCACCACGATCACTATCGTCATCCACAATGGAGTGTGAGCCTTCATTTCCCGCCCTCCCTGTTCATCTCGCGGTAAGCCTTGATTGTCTCACGAAGCCCGTCACGCAGGTTGAATTTCGGGTTGAACCCGAAATCCTTCTGTGCCGCCGATATGTCGCAGTCCCAGTTGCGCTGACGCATTATCTTGTATTTGTCGCGGTTGAGGGTGCTTGCCTGCATCTTTGCAGCCGCCATCTTTTCTGCGACCGCCGAAGCTGTCCACACAGCCCATAGAGGTAGTTTCACCGGGATGACCCACTTCTTGCCGAGCTCCTCGGCAACGATGCTCCGGAATTCCGCCTGAGTGTACGCGCGCCCTTCCGCTATGTTGTAAGTCTTGTTCACCACCCCTGCCTGTAGCGCGTCAAACATCGCGTTCACCAAATCCTCCACGTAGATAAACGTCAGAAGCTGTTTCCGTAGCCCCACGCTGAAGTCCCAGTGCTTGTCTATGCACTCTATCATCAGCAGATAGTCCTTCTCATGCGGACCGTAGACACCCGTCGGACGGAAGATGATGTACGGCACTCCGCTCATATCCCTGAGGTAGCTCTCAGCCTTTATCTTCGACAGTCCGTAGCGCGTATCGGGATCCGGTCTGGCATCCGAAGGTATCGGAGTATAATTCTTCTCGTCGTAGGGACCCAGCGCGCTGAGGCTGCTCATGTAGAGGAATCGTTCAGGCACCTTTCCCATCTTTTTCAGCGTCTCCACGAATGTCCTCAGATATGTGAAGTTCACCCGGTTGAAGTCCATGAAGTTCACAGCCTTAGTCGCGCCTAAGTTGTAGATCACCGCATCCCAGCGATCCCCGCCGGGCATCGATTCCCCGATAGCTGCCTCCATCTCCTCTGCCGAGTCATAGTTGAGCACGAGGAAGTGAAGCCGTTCGTCTGTCAGGTAGCGGCGTGAGGTCGATTCTCTCACCCCCACCCACGTCTCATATCCGCGGTTCAGGGCTTCACGCGCTATATATCCGCCTATGAAGCCCCCCGCACCCACTATCAGTATCTTCTTTTTCATAATTCCTGTTCAAATAAATGCCATATTGCTATTGCCGTCGACACTGCCACGTTCAGCGAGTGCTTCGTGCCCCTCTGCGGTATTTCCAGACAGTCGTCCGAAGCATCCACCACCGCTTGCGCCACACCGTCTATCTCGTTGCCCGCCACGATCGCGTACTTCTTTCCGGGTTCCGTGCGGAAGTCGTTTAGCGCCACGCTTCCTTTCACCTGTTCAAGTGCAAGCACCGTCCATCCATCCTCATGCAGTGCCCTCACAGCATCCAGCGTGTCGGCATAGTAACGCCACGCCACCGAATCCTCCGCACCAAGTGCCGTCTTGTGTATCTCGGCTGAAGGAGGAGTGGCGGAGATTCCGCAGAGTGCGATGTGATCCACCGCAAAGCCGTCCGACGTCCTGAATATCGACCCTATGTTGTTGAGCGATCTCACATTGTCCAGCACCACGGCGATCGGAAGCTTTTCTTTCGTGCGGAACTCGTCGAGCGAGTCACGGTGCAGATCCCAGATAGTCTTTTTTTCCATTGACATTTTGTTGTCTCGCTTGCTGTGTTCGGATGGTTACTCTCCGAAGAGGATCTTGCGGTCGCGCTCTGCGGCAGGACCGACTATCTCTTCCGGCACGAATCGCCAGTTGCCCGACGCCTGAGGCGTAACCTTTCCCTGCTCCGTTATGTACTGAATCAGATAGTAGCGCAGATCCTTGTCCGTCGACTTCACAAGGCGTTTCTCCAAGTCAGCCTTCGCGATTCCCGCGCCCTCGGTCATCAGGTTTCCCCCGCCGTTACCGCGGTAGGAGTTCACTGCCACGGTGTAGGTGGCGTTAGGATCGAAGGTTGAGCCATCCGACAGACTCTCGATGGTGATCTTGCCCCCGCGCGGCTTCGTCACGTCCACCGTGTAGTTGATGCCGGCGGCGGAGTCGAAATTGTAGCTTGGATGGCGGAAGCCCGTATGTGCCATGTCGGCTGACTTGGTGTCGCGGAAATTTAGCAGGTGATCCTCTCCGCTCGTCATCTGATTCGTCCACAGGTCATACGCCATTTCGAGGTAATCCTTTATTTCCTGCCCCGTCATCTCCATCGTGTAGAGCATGTTCTCGTACTTGTAGAGATTGAACATGTCGCTCACCGTGATCGGCCCTGCGGGAATCGTGGCGTCAAACGTCAGCGGGGCTGCCAGCGAGATCTGTGCACCCGAGATCGCCAGCTGCATCCCGTGAATGAAGTCCACGAATGCCGACGATCCGAAATACGCGTCGCGGCTCGACATCGGCGCTGTGGTCTCGCCTATCTGGCGTCCCACGAATGCCTCCACCGCCCTACGCTGTGGTTCGAAGCGAACCAGGAATTCCGCGCTCGGGTTCTCGTCCGAGATGTCGCGGAGCTTCCCGCGGATATCCTTGTCGATGATCACGCCGTTCTCGTCGCGCGTGATCTCCACCGTGATGTCAGCCACGCGGTCGGCGTTCGCGCCCGCGTTCGCCACCATCACCCCGTTGCCTGCCGGACTGTTCACGTTAGTGATTATCGGCGAATGGTCATGCCCCATCAGCACGATGTCAAGTCCCTCCACAAGCTGCGCCACAAGCATCGACGCATTTTCCACCACATCCCCGGTTGTCTTCGTATGGTCCCTGCCCGAATGAAATAGGCCCACGATCAGGTCAGGCTTCTCGTTAGTGCGGATATAGTCAACCCACATCTGCGCCGTCGGCACCATCTCGTCAAATCGCAGTCCTTCCCATAGCGTTTCCGGAAGCCAGCCGGGTATGCCGGGGGTCAGAAGCCCCAGAAAAGCTATTTTCAGCCCGTCGCGCTCCAGGATTGTGTAAGGCTCCAGATACGGGCGGTCAGTTTCCGTCGCCACCACGTTTGCACCAAGCATTGGGAAGTTTAGCTGACTGCGGAAACGGTCATACACCTTATGTCCCGTTTCCACTTCATGATTGCCTATCGTCATGACGTTGTACCCCAGTTCGTTCAGCATCTCGGCAGCCACATGCTTCGACGTCGTGTCTATGAAGTTGTAATAGTAAGCCGTCGGCTGACCCTGAAGCAGATCGCCGTTATCCACAAGGATCACGTTCTCCGCTCCCGTCTCGCGGCGCGCCTTATCCACCACCGTGGCCACTCGCGCCAGCGATCCGCTCCCCGGCTTCCGGTTGATGAAATCGTAGGGATAATAATTGCCGTGCACATCCGTCGTCTCTATGATACGGATGCGGGTCGTGTGCTGCTCGGCGACTGCCGGCATCGCTGTGGCACTGAGCATCATCGCTCCTGCTAAAAGCTCCTTGATCATGTGTGACTGACCGTTCAATTATTGCAACTTTGCCAGAGCATCCCCTATCCGGCGCATAGCCTCACGGATATTATCGTCACTTGTGGCATAGCTCAGACGGATATAGCCCGGCAGACAGAATGCCGCGCCGTCCACCGTAGCCACGTGAGCCACCTCAAGCAGGTACATCGTCAGGTCTCCCGAGTTCTCTATCACTCTATCCCCCGCACGCTTCCCGAAGTAGCTCGACACCTCGGGGAAAAGATAGAACGCACCCTGCGGCATGTTCACCTGCAGACCCGGAATCTGGCGGGCAAGCTCCACCACCAGGTTGCGGCGCCGTTCGAAAGCCTGGCGCATCTCCTCCACGCATTCCTGCGAACCCGTGTAGGCAGCCTCCGCGGCCTTCTGTGCGATCGACGAGCATCCCGAGGTGTACTGCCCCTGAAGCTTCGTCGTTGCCTTAGCCACCCACTCCGGACCTGCACAGAATCCTATGCGCCAGCCCGTCATCGCGTATGCCTTCGACACACCGTTGATTATCACAACCCTGTCGGCGATTTCCGGGAACGAAGCCACCGAAGTGAACGCCCCCGTGAAATTGATATGCTCGTAGATTTCATCGGCAAGCACGAGTACGTCAGGATACTTGGCGATAACGTCCACCAGCCCCTGCAGCTCCTCCTTCGAGTAGACGCTGCCAGTCGGATTCGACGGCGAGCACAGCAGGATCATGCGCGTTTTGTCAGTGATCGCCTCCTCAAGCTGGCGCGGAGTGATCTTGAAATCCATGTCGATCGTTGCAGGCAGAAGCACGTTCGTGCCCCCTGCAAGCTTCACCATCTCCACGTAGCTCACCCAGGCAGGAGTCGGGATGATCACCTCATCCCCGGGATTGATCGTTGATAGTATCACATTACAGAGCGACTGCTTCGCACCGCCCGACACCACGATCTGTTCCGGCTTGTAATCCACGCCGTTCTCATCCTTAAGCTTCTTTGCTATCGCCTTCCGCAGCGACATATAGCCCGGCACAGGAGTATAGAACGTATAGTTTTCGTCTATTGCCCGCTTCGCTGCCGCCTTGATATGGTCGGGAGTATTGAAATCCGGTTCGCCCACCGACAGATTGATCACGTCTACGCCGCTCGCTTTAAGTTCATTGCTTTTCTGCGACATCGCAAGAGTGGCAGAAGGAGAAAGAGCCTGAATACGTTCCGAAATGTGTTGCATTGCTATCTGATTTTGTAGTTGATAATCTGATTCTTCAGAGGCACCTGACCCCGAATGTCGAGGTCATCTGCCCCTAAGGCGGATGCACAAAAAAAGTGTATCTTTGCCTCAATTGCAAAGATACACCTTTTTTCCCTTACATCCTATGTCATAAAAGCACAAAATTCCTTTTCGACTAAAAAAGCATTTCCCCCTTCCCTCATTTTTATTTCTTACATCATCAGCAGCACTATTGCCACGCCCCACAGGATCAGAAGCGTATTGCCGATAGCGTATGTCACAGTGTAGCCCATCGCTGGCAGCGTGCTCCCCAGCGACTCCTGGATTGCACCGAGCGATGCCGTGGTCGTGCGGCTTCCCGCACAGCATCCCAGATTGATCGCCGCCGGAAACTTAAAAATTTTCTGTCCGATGATCACACCTAAAATCATAGGCACCGCCGTGCACACCGCCCCGACCAGGAAAAGCGAGATTCCCACCTCCTTGAAGCCGCTTACAAACGACGGTCCCGACGTAATGCCGATCACCGCGATAAACAGATTCAGCCCCAAGTTATTCATCAGCCATACAGCCGGCTGAGGAATACGCCCGAACGTCGGATGCTTACTTCGCAGCCACCCGAAGAACAGACCTGAGATCAGCGCGCCGCCGCTCGTGCTCAGCGAGATCGGGATATTATGGATCCGGAGCGTAAGCGCACCGATAATTCCACCGATAAAGATAGCCAGACCCACGAAAATCAAGTCCGTCTTGGTCGTCGGACGGTCAGCATAGCCCAGTTGCGGTGCCGCTGCCTTCACCTCACGTTCCAGACCGATAATCGTTATCACGTCACCCGGCAGAAGCTTCACCTGCGCCAGGAACGGGATTTCCACACCCGCCCTCTTGATCGTCTTGATCACGATGCCCCTCATTATCGGCTGACGGCGCAGATCCTCCACAGTCATGCCGCGGCTCCCCACACCCTTCTTCGTCAGCGTCACATCTACCTGCGTCGCTGGGAAATTCAGCAGCTCAGCGTCAGTCACCTCAGTCCCGATCCAGCTCTCGTCACCCACGATCGCCTCTCGCCTTCCGCTGAGCACGATCTCATAGCCCTTCTTCACCAGAGTATCGCCCGAAGGATCATCCGTAATCTTGCCGCTGTCGTCGCGCAGGCGTTCCACAAAGACTCTCCGCCCCTGCTTCATCATGTAAGCCTCGATATCGGCAACCGAGCGCGGCTCGTCGAAATAATCAGCCTCCACCTTGTAAGCACGGAAAGCCACAGGACGATTGGCAATGATCACGGCAGGATCATCATCCGCACTCGCCGTGTTCATCTTCTTGGCGAGCTCAGCAGTCTCAGCCTTCACCTTCTTGATGCCGCCGAGCATTGCCGGGCCCAGATTCGCAAGCAGATAAGCCGTACCGATCGTACCGAAAAGATAGGTCACCGCGTAACACACCGGAATCACCGAAGTCATCTTCGCCAGCTGATCCTGACTCAGTCCTAAGTTACCAAGAGTGTCAGTACCCACTCCGATCACAGCCGAGATCGTCATCGAGCCCGAGAAAAGACCGATCGTCTCCCCCGCGTCGTAATGCATGATCTTGCCCATCACCACCGTCACAACCAGGCACAGCACACAGATCACCACAGCGAAAATCACCTGCTTGATCCCGTCACCTCTAAGCGCCTGAAAGAATTGCGGTCCCACACTGTACCCGATCGCAAACAGGAACAGAAGGAACGACACATCCTTCAGCGGACCCGGAATCGGAATATTTAGCTGACCCACAAGCACCCCCACAAGGAGCACCGACGTTACCGTTCCAAGCGAGAACGACTTATATTTCAGCGAACCGATAAAAAAACCGAGACCGATCACCAGGAAAATCGCCAGCGACGGATTGTTGCGCATTGTCGTGACAAGCCACTCCATAATCATCATTATTTTTGTGAATACTATATATACATCCTTAACACCTCCCCCCACCCCACAGTTCACTTCACGCTGGCACTTCCTCCGACCATCAGTATCGCTCAATGCCGGCTCCCGTCCTTCAGAGCTTGTGGAAACCAGGCAAGTATCAGAATGATAATAAGTAGAAAAGTCGTAATGCACAACGTTTTTTTGAGTTTCAAGGAGACACGATATGAATCTCATCTGCAAAAATAGTTCCGGCATGAGCAATATTATTGCCCGCAGGAGTTAATTAACTTAAAGTTCATTTCACTCCTAATCCTCACTTTGACATCCATTTTCCCAAAAACTCGCCTGATTGTAGATTTATGAACATATTACCATTTTTTTTATACGAAATTTGCTAAAAAAATCTCCCTTTTGTATCTTTGCGTAAATATTTCTTTATTTACGCTCTCATTATCATGAAACAGTTAGACCGCATTCTTGCCGAAAAGCTCCTCAAAATCAGTGCTATCAAGCTCCAGCCCGCCAACCCCTTCACTTGGGCTTCCGGCTGGAATTCGCCTATTTACACCGACAATCGCAAGACTCTATCATACCCCGAGGTTCGCTCATTCATCAAAGTTGAGCTCTGCCGCACCATCATGGAGAACTTCCCCAATGCCGACGCCATCGCTGGCGTAGCCACCGGTGCTATCGCACAGGGCGCTCTCGTAGCCGACACCCTCGGACTTCCCTACGTCTACGTACGCTCAACCCCCAAGGATCACGGACTCGAAAACCTCATCGAAGGCAACCTCAAGCCCGGACAGAAAGTCGTCGTCATCGAGGACCTCATCTCCACCGGTGGCAGCTCCCTCAAGGCTGTCGAAGCTATCCGCAACGCCGGTTGCGAAGTCGTGGGCATGGTAGCAATGTTCACCTACGGATTCCCCGTTGCCGAAGAGCGATTCCAGAAAGCCGGCGTCAACCTCATCACCCTCAGCAACTACAACGCAATGCTCCAGGCTGCACTCGACACACAGTACATCTGCCAGGCCGACGTCCAGACCCTCAAAGAATGGCGCGAGAACCCCGCCGAGTGGACACCCCGCAAATAATCCTCATCCCCTCCGACAATCATCCGATGGCTAAATACTCAAGCAAACCTGTCACCGTCCCGCACGGTGCACAGTCCCTCTACGATCGCTTCTCCGACCTCTCCCGATTCCAGGAAGTCCTCGACAAACTCCCCGACGAACAGCGTGCAAAGATAGGCGAAGTCCGCTTCGACACCGACTCACTCTCCATCGTCACCCCCCAGGTTGGCGAAATCAAATTCATCGTCAAGGAGCGCAACGCACCCGAAAGCATCGTATTCGGCACAGCGTCATCACCCGTACCCCTCTCCCTCACTGCACGCTTCAAGCCCCTTTCCGACGAATCCACCGAAGTATCCGCCGACATTGACATCGACATCCCGCCGATCATGCGCGCATTCGTCGGTCCCAAGATGCAGCAGGCAGCCGACCAGATGGGCGACCTCATCGGACGTCTCACGTCTGTCTGACCCCCACATCACGTGAATCCTCACGCAGGAAGACGCACCACCAACCGCACGCAACAATTCATTTCCGAAAACAAAGCATCATCTACCCCCGCACATGCGGGGGTAATTTCCACCCACCGCAACCATTTCCAATCCACGACCTATGGCATCAAAACTCTGGGAAAAAAACGTTCAGGTCGACGGCGACGTCGAAGCCTACACCGTCGGACTCGACCGTGAGCTCGATCTCCTCCTCGCGCCCCACGACGTCATCGGCTCCCTCGCCCACATCACAATGCTCCAGTCCATCGGGCTCCTCACCGCCGACGAACTCGACGTCCTCACCCGCGAACTCCGCGACATCCATCGCCTCACCCTCGATCCCTCATTCGTCATCGAGCCAGGCATCGAGGACATCCACTCCCAGGTTGAACTGATGCTCACACGCCGGCTCGGCGACGTCGGCAAAAAGATTCACTCCGGACGCTCTCGCAACGATCAGGTCCTCGTCGACCTCAAGCTCTATATCCGCGAGCAGATCGAGCGCGTCACCGCTGCCATGCAGCGCCTCTTCGACGTCCTCATCGCCCAGTCCGACACCTACGCCGACGTAATCATCCCCGGCTACACCCACCTTCAGGTCGCCATGCCATCCTCCTTCGGACTCTGGTTTGGAGCCTACGCCGAATCCCTCGTCGACGACCTCACCGTCCTTGCCGCAGCCTACGAAGTGGCCGACCGCAACCCCCTCGGCTCAGCCGCCGGCTACGGCTCATCATTCCCCCTCGACCGCGACATGACCACACGCCTTCTCGGATTCCGTTCCGTCAACGTCAACGCCGTCTACGCACAGATGGGACGCGGAAAGACCGAGCGCATCGTCGCACAGGCAATCGCATCCGTAGCCGCCACCGTCGGCAGGCTCGCCATGGACGCCTGCATGTTCTCCTCCCAGAACTTCGGCTTCCTGAAGCTCCCCGACGAATTCACCACCGGCTCCTCCATCATGCCCCACAAGAAGAATCCCGACGTATTTGAACTGACACGCGCCAAGTGCAACAAGCTTCAGGCACTCCCAGTCGAGATCACCATGATCGTCAACAACCTCCCCTCCGGCTACTTCCGCGACCTTCAGCTCGTCAAGGAGAGCTTCCTCCCAGCCTTTGACGCCATCGTATCCATCCTCGACATGACTGCTCGAATGCTGTCCGGAGTCCGCGTCAACCGCCATGCCGCCGACGATCCCCGCTACGAACTCATGTACTCCGTCGAGGAAGTCAACCGCCGCGTCCTCCAGGGACAGCCTTTCCGCGACGCCTACCGCGAAGTCGGACTCGCCATCGAGCGCGGTGAATTCCGTCGCCCCTCACGCGTCGACCACACCCACGTAGGCTCCATCGGCAACCTCTGCAACGACCGCATCCGCGCCCTCTGGGACGACGTCCGTTCACGCATGGATTTCTCTCGCGCCCACGCCGCCATCAACAGCCTCCTCGGCATCTCTGAATAAATCATTCTCATCATGCAGTCCCTCCTCTCCCGCATCCTCCTCCCCCTCGCCACGGCATGCCTCATATTTTCAGCATGCCACACCCTCGATGACGACCGCATCCCTGCCGTTCCCGTCCGCGTAGCCTTCAATAGCCTCTCCGAATGGGAATATTACGGCGTCACTGGAGCCATGCAGCACAAGAGTTTCATCCTTCAGGAACACATACCACCCAACTTCCCCTACACCGCCATCTCCCGCACAGGCTTCGGAGGCATACTGCTTGTCACCGACATCCATGGCGTCCCCGTAGCCTACGATCTGGCATGCCCCGTCGAGCGGAAAGCCGACATACGCATCCTTGTCGACGATGAAGCCAACGTCGCCGAATGTCCACACTGCCACAGCACCTACGACATATATTCCAACCTCGGACACCCCCTCTCAGGCGAAGCCGCACGTCAAGGCTACGGTCTTTCACGCTACTACGTCGGTCCCGGGCTTCAGGGCGAATACATGGTCATCAACCGCTGATCAATCCTGGCTCTACACAATCTGCCCCTGTCGCCATTCCTCCACCATCACGGAAGCCTTCAAGGCATTTCCCTACTGCTTTCTCAGATGCAGATAACTGTGCAGGCATCCCACGAACAACGCACCCCCTATGATATTGCCGAGCGTCGCAGGAATCATATTTGCCGTGATGCACTTCATCACCTCCACGTCGCTCCCTTCCATCAGCCCAAGCGGCAGATAGAACATATTGGCTATGCAATGCTCGTAGCCCAGCACCACAAATGCCATCACAGGCAACCAGCAGCCAAGCGCCTTACCCGTAAAACTCTTCGACGACAGAGCAAGCCAGATAGCCAGACAGACGCACCAGTTCGCGCCTATGCCCTTCACCAGCACCACGCCCCAGCTCATCGAAGTCTTTGCCTTCACGATGCCTAAAACTGCATCATGCCACGGACCGTTGGCTGTCAGGCCACAGTAATAGACCATGAAATAAGTGAAAGCCATCGCACCCACAAAATTTCCCAGATAGACCAGTGTCCAGTTTTTCACCACTTCTCCCGCCCCGCATCGCTTTCTCATGAAAGCAGGAATCAGCAGGGCATTATTCCCCGTGAAAAGTTCCGCTCCGAGAGTCACCACCAGAATCAGCCCGATCGGAAACATTGCACCCGCCATAAATTTCTGTAGCGAAGGATTCCCGGCTGAGATTTCTGGAAATCCGAAACCCACCACAAGCGAAAGCGTACCCCCGAAGGCAATAAATGCGCCCGCCATCATTGAGGCGACCGCAAGCCTTCCCTTGTTATTTCTCATCAGATTCAGTTTGTTTTCGCCGGCGCGCAGCGTCGCATCAGCAATTTCGGCAGGATTATTCATTCTGTCAGTTTTGATTGGTTTATAAGTAAGTTTCGGCTGCAAATTTACGTATAAATTACGTGATATTCTATATATCCGCCCAACAACTGATCATATTTGTTCGACTGCTCCATCATCACAGTCGGAATCCTTACTCCTTGCCTCTGCTCATCCTGACAATGATTCGCCACTGAAGCAGGCGACACAGCCGACATATATAATAACCTAAGTAAGCATCCGATAACAGCCATCTTTTGCCTGCAGATTTAGATTCTGACCTTTATAATATGACCTGCTCCAAAAGGACAGGTGTATATTATATCCTTCATGATAGGATACAAAAAAAGGGGCGCGTCCTGTAGGGCGCGTCCCTTTTTGTTCTTTTCGTATGAGATGAATTACTTGTTCTCGTCGATGGTAGCGCAACGGTCGAGGGCAACATACTTGATGCCGAGGTCGTTGAGGTTACCTACACCGCTCTTGGTGGAGAGCTTGGCAGCGGGAACACCGTTGGCGATGAGAGCCTTCTCTACGCTCTTTGCACGGTTGGTGCGCAGACGGGCGTTGATGGCGTCGGTACCGGTGTAAGTGTCAGCCCAGCCGGTGATGGTGTAGCTCTTGCCCGAAGCCTTGATCTGCTCTGCTACTGCGCCGAGCACCTTGTTGTCAACGCGGTTCAGACGAGATACGCCGATGGGGAAGTAGATAGTTGCGAGGGGAGCTTCCTTCACGGTCTCAACAACCTTCTCAACGGGACGGTTAAGGCAAGCCTTGAGCTGAGCCTCGAGATCCTCGATGCGGGCATCAGCAGCCTGCAGACGAGCGCGGAGGGGTTCGCAGTCCTCGATTTCGGGAACGACAGCCACGATGGGAGCTGCCCATGCGGTCTTGTTGAAGTTGTAGGTAGCGCTGAGGAATGCCTGAAGGCCACCGGAAGCGCGTGAGCTGCTCTGAGTCATGCTCTTGTCAGCACCGATCACACGGAGGTCGAGTGCAAGTGCGAAGTTCTTCGACAGGTTGAAGCTGTTGATGATACCTACGCGGGGGGTGAAGAAATAGTAGTGAGCGTTCTTCCAGCCATCGGAATTGCCGCGACGGTCATATTCCTTGCCTGTGGTGAAGTATCCGCCGATACCGCCGTAAACCGAGAGGTTGTACACGCGATCGGGCTTGTAGCCACCCCACCAGTTGAGGAGGTTGATGGTCACGTCAGCTGCTGCACCGAGTGCGTTGTTCTTGGTCTTGTACATACCACGAACCTTGTTGTCGTCCTGAAGAAGGAAGTTGCCGCTGTTGGCGATACCCTTGTTCTGGAACCAGCTGAAGCCACCACGGAGACCGATGATCGGCGAGAAGTTCTTACCTACATAGAGTGATGCGGCGGGTGCGAAACGGTCACCCCAGTAACGACGGGCTACACCCTTCGTAAATGTGTTGCTCACACCACCTTCAGCGGTGATATACCAGTTGTCCTGGAAACGATTGAAGAGAACACCCTGTGAAGGATCCTCAACATAGGTAATCTCCTTCAGAGTTGTCTGAGCCGTAAGGCCTTGGCCCATGAACAGGGCGCAAGCAAAGGCTAAAAACGCGGTTTTTTTCATAAGTAATACGGGTTATTAAATTTGTTGATTTCTTTTTATATACCGAAATTTTGCGCTAAGGTAGACATTTTTTTTGATATAGCATTAATTTTTGTAAATTTTTTTTTGTTTTTGCCTAACTTTCTGCATTTCGGGGCTTTTTTCACTATTTATAACACGGAGTTCACGCTATTGTTTGACCACCAATTGTTAAATTCCTTAATTTATGATGTTAAATCTAAACGCCGCTCGGATCATTTGTTGGCTCTCTTGCGCTCAAGCTCGTCAAGGATGATCTTGCGCAGACGGATATGGTTGGGCGTAACCTCCACATATTCATCCTCTTTGATATATTCGAGCGCTTCCTCAAGGCTGAACACTACCGGGGGTACGATTCTCGCCTTGTCGTCGGCTCCCGACGCACGCATGTTCGTCAGCTTCTTCGACTTCGTCACGTTCACCACGATGTCGTTGTCCTTAGCGTTCTCGCCTACCACCTGTCCTGCATACACTTCTTCCTGCGGGAAGATGAAGAAGCGGCCGCGGTCCTGAAGTTTGTCGATTGCGTAAGCGTAGGCAGTGCCCGCTTCCATCGCGATCAGCGATCCGTTGGTTCTTCTCTCGATCTCACCCTTCCACGGCTGATACTCCAGGAAGCGGTGAGCCATGATTGCCTCCCCGGCTGAGGCGGTCAGCACGTTGTTGCGGAGTCCGATGATTCCGCGCGAAGGTATCTGGAATTCCATGTGCGCACGGTCACCCTGCGATGTCATCGACATAAGGTCCCCCTTGCGGCGCGTCACCATGTCGATCATCTTCGAGGCATACTCTTCCGTCACATTAATAGTAAGGAGTTCCACCGGCTCGCACTTCACGCCGTCAATCTCCTTCACTATTACCTGAGGCTGACCCACCTGAAGTTCGTATCCCTCGCGGCGCATCGTCTCGATAAGCACCGACAGATGCAGCACGCCACGGCCATACACCGTCCAGACATCCTCATTGTCAGCCTTCGTCACCCGGAGCGCAAGATTGCGGTCAAGCTCCTTGGTCAGACGGTCGCCGATATGGCGCGAGGTCACGTACTTGCCGTCACGTCCGAAGAACGGGCTGTCATTGATCGTGAATGTCATCGACATCGTCGGCTCATCGATGGCAATGCGGGGTAGAGCCTCCGGATTGTTGACGTCGGCTACGGTGTCGCCGATCTCGAATCCTTCGATACCCACAAGAGCGCAGATGTCGCCGCTGCTCACGCTCTCCACCTTTTTCCGGCCCATGCCCTCGAACGTGTGAAGCTCCTTGATGCGCTGCTTCACCACCGACCCGTCCTTCTTGATAAGGGCTATCTCCATTCCCTCACGCAGCGTTCCGCGGTGCACGCGGCCTATCGCTATGCGTCCCACGTAGTTCGAATAGTCGAGCGACGTGATCAGCATCTGCGCGTCACCCTCCAGTGTCTCGGGTGCGGGGATATATTCTATGATGGCGTCGAGTACCGGAAGGATATTGTCGGTCGGTGTCTTCCAGTCTGTGCTCATCCAGCCGTTCTTGGCGGAGCCGTAGATCGTCGGGAAATCAAGCTGATCCTCCGTGGCGTCAAGGCTGAACATCAGATCAAACACCATCTCCTGCACCTCTTCCGGGCGGCAGTTCGGCTTATCCACCTTGTTGATCACCACCACCGGCTTCAGTCCCATCTGGATTGCCTTTTGCAGTACGAAGCGCGTCTGAGGCATCGGACCCTCGAATGCGTCCACAAGCAGCAGACACCCGTCTGCCATATTGAGCACACGCTCCACCTCGCCGCCGAAATCGGCGTGTCCCGGGGTGTCGATGATGTTGATCTTGGTGCCCTTGTAGTTGATCGATACGTTTTTTGAGAGAATTGTTATTCCGCGTTCACGTTCCAGATCATTGTTATCCAGTATCAGTTCTCCTGTTGTCTGGTTGTCGCGGAAAAGGTGGCCTGCCATAAGCATCTTGTCCACGAGCGTCGTTTTGCCGTGGTCCACGTGTGCTATGATGGCGATGTTTCTGATGTCTTGCATGTATTCTGTTTTTTTCAGCCTGCAAAATTACTCAATTTTTCCGAAATTACCCCCACCTCCCCGCAAAAATGTGTTTTCTTTATCTGTTGACAGATACACGTTTAATTTTCACGCTTCGCCGCCTGTCCATTCATCTGAACGTGATCAGACGGTTATACACGTAATTGCTCAGCGTGTACACCACATTGCCCGCTATCGTTGCCACGGCATAGCCGCTCACGGTCATTATCCCCGCAAGATTCCACGTCATCTCTCCGAGTGGAGTGCGGTACGTCAGTGCCCACACCACAAAGAGCTGGATCCCGTAGCACACCCCGAACCCTATCAGGAACTTCACTGCCTCTTTCCCCACGCCCTTCTTGCTATGGAACACCCAACGCTTGTTCCAGATAAAGGAATTGATCAGACCCGCCACGTAGCCTATGGCGTTCGACACGAGAGGATTCACGCCCAGAACCGACTTCATGATGAAGATCACGACAAACGTCACCACCGTGTTCATCACACCCACTATGGCATATTTCACAAACTGGATTATGTTCTGGATCCGCTCGTTGCTCATCTTATGGTCCTGAATTATTTAATTAATGTGTATCGTCCTGATTCCTTTCAGTCACGCTTATCGGCCCCTGTGCCCTTTTTCTTCCTTCGGTCTCTGAAGTTCTTTCTCCGCGGGCTCGTACGACAGTACCGGTAGAGACCAATTAAACCGAAGCGCGCACACTCGCAGACCGATCACCGTCACCGCACACGCCGACTGCTGTACGATCATTCCGCCGCCCAGCACGTCTATCAGCCAGTAAGCCACTCCTCCCGCCATGCAGGCGGTGGCGTAGATGTCTTTTCTGAAAAAGAGCGGTTCCTCGTTGATGAGTATGTCGCGCACCACCCCGCCGAAGGAGCCGGTGATCGTACCCATCACCACTGCCACCCACATCGGATAGCCCACAGCGAGCGTCTTCTGTATGCCTATAACCACAAACAGTGCCAGACCGATGGCGTCGAATATGAACAGCGCGCGGTCGTGGCTTACAAGCACCTTTCTGAACACCACCACTGTGGCAAGCGAAATTCCCGTCACGGCGAGATACACCCCTGTCTGCATCCAGAACACCGGAATATCAAGCAGAACATCGCGCAGCGTCCCGCCGCCGATAGCCGTCACGAGTCCCACCGTGTAAGCTCCGAACCAGTCGAAACGCTTCACTGCCGCCAGGCGGATGCCGCTGATCGCGAATGCGATCGTCCCGACCACCTCGATTATGAATAGAAAAGTCTCCTCTACGCTCATTTCATTCCCTTCTGATAGTAGCGGCATGCTTCCGTCAGTCCGCAGTTCAGACAGTCCGGACGTCGTGCCTTGCAGACGTATCTCCCGTGAAGTATCAGCCAGTGATGGGCGCGCCCGAGCGTCTCCGGTGCGAAGTTGCGGGTCAGCGTCTTCTCGGTTTCAAGAGGTGTCTTGCTCCCCGTCGTAAGCCCGAGTCGTTCGCTCACTCTGAACACATGCGTGTCCACTGCCATTGCCGATTGCCCGAAAGCCACCGAAAGCATCACGTTGGCAGTCTTTCTTCCCACTCCGGGGATCTCCAGAAGCTCGTCCATGTTGCCCGGCACTTCGCCGCCATGTTTCTCCATGAGCGTCATTGCCATGCCCTTCAGCGATTTCGCCTTGTTGTTGGGATACGACACTGATTTTATCAGTTCGTATATCTCCTCCACGCTCGCCGCTGCCATGTCTGCCACCGTCGGAAATTTTTCGAAGAGTGCCGGCGTGATCATGTTCACTCTCTTGTCCGTGCACTGTGCCGAGAGTATTACGGCTGTCAGCAGTTGATAGTTGTCACCGAAGTGTAGTTCCGTCTGTGGTGCGGGCATCGTCGCCTCAAACCACTCCGTCACCCTCTCGTACCGCTCTTTTTGCGTCATCGTGCGCTCTCGAATTCCTCCAGGAATCTCTTGTCGTTCTCCGAGAACATGCGAAGATCCTTCACCTGGTACTTCAGGTTCGTGATTCTCTCGATACCCATGCCCAGGGCAAATCCGCTGTATTTCTTGCTGTCGATGCCGCAAGCCTCAAGCACGTTCGGATCCACCATGCCGCAGCCAAGGATTTCCACCCAGCCCGTATGCTTGCAGAAGTTGCACCCCTTGCCGCCGCAGATCTTGCACGAGATGTCCATCTCGGCGGACGGCTCGGTGAACGGGAAGTAACTCGGACGCAGACGTATCTCCGTGTCCTGACCGAACATTTCGCGCGAGAAATAGAGGAGCGTCTGACGAAGGTCGGCGTACGACACGTTTTTGTCCACGTAAAGTGCCTCCACCTGATGGAAAAAGCAGTGGGCGCGCGCCGAGATTGCCTCGTTTCTGTACACACGCCCCGGACAGATGATGCGGATCGGTGGCTCAGCCTTCTCCATCACTCGCGTCTGCACCGACGACGTGTGCGTTCTCAGCAGCACGTCAGGATTTCTCTGGATGAAGAATGTGTCCTGCATGTCGCGCGCGGGATGGTCAGCGGCGAAGTTGAGCGACGAGAACACGTGCCAGTCATCCTCTATCTCCGGTCCTTCGGCGATCGAGAAGCCCAGACGCCGGAATATGTCGATGATCTCCTCCCTCACCAGCGACAGCGGATGCCGTGTGCCAAGTGGCAGAGGAGCTGCCGTGCGGGTCAGGTCTATGCCCGTAGTCTCCGTATCGGCATTCTCCACGGCTTCCTTAAGGCTGTTGATCTTCTCCGTAGCTGCATTTTTCAGCTCATTAAGAGCCTGACCCATCGCCTTTTTTTGATCGGCAGGCACGCTGCGGAAATCATTGAAAAGAGCCGACACCTCGCCCTTCTTGCTCAGATATTTGATTCTTAGCGCCTCCACTTCAGCGCCGTCTTTTGCTGTCAGTGCCGCTATTTCGGCTTTGAGTTTATTGATTTTGTCAAGCATAACAATATAATATTCTGTTTCTTCTCCACGCAAAATTACAACTTTTTTCCCACATCTCAGTCTATCATCTTCAAATATTCCCCTATCTCCCTGTTTTTTTCAAATTTTTCCGCCTGCAACCCTTGCCTCCCTCCAACTATTTTCCTACCTTAGCAGAGGCTTACGTGCTGTTTTTGCACGTTAACTTTAATTTTATATATTGGGCATATTTGTTGCCCGCGATTTTCCCTACCTTTGCATCGTCAGCCACGCCTGACACTGTTCTGCTTGTAAAATCAATATAAAATTTCGACAATACGACATGGAAAAAACCGAAAAACCCAAAAAGACCGCCGCCAAGAAGGATGCTAAGGCGCCTCAGGATCCACGCATGGTCCGCCTCCAGGCTCTCAACCAGGCTATGGAGCGCATCGAGAAAAACTATGGCCGCGGCTCTATCATGAAGCTCGGCGACGAAAACATCGAGCAGGTTGAAGTCATCCCCACCGGTTCAATCGGGCTCAACTACGCCCTTGGTGTCGGCGGTTTCCCCCGCGGACGCATCATCGAAGTCTTCGGTCCCGAATCCTCCGGTAAGACCACTCTTGCCATCCACGCCATAGCCGAGGCTCAGAAAGCCGGAGGCATCGCAGCAATCATCGACGCCGAGCACGCTTTCGACCGTTTTTATGCCGAGAAACTCGGAGTCGACACCGACAACCTCCTCATTTCCCAGCCCGACAACGGCGAGCAGGCTCTTGAGATTGCCGAGCAGCTTATCCGCTCCGCTGCCATTGACATCATTGTCATCGACTCCGTTGCCGCACTCACCCCCAAGAGCGAGATCGAGGGCGAGATGGGCGACCGCAACGTCGGACTCCAGGCGCGACTCATGTCGCAGGCGATGCGTAAGCTCACCGGCGCAATCTCTCGTACCAACACCACCTGTATTTTCATCAACCAGCTCCGCGAGAAGATCGGGCAGATGTTCGGTCCCTCCGAGACGACCACCGGTGGCAACGCCCTGAAGTTCTACGCCTCAGTCCGCATCGACATCCGGTCATCCTCCTCCCTCAAGGATGGCGACGACGTCCTCGGACGCCACACTAAAGTTAAAGTCGTGAAAAACAAAGTCGCGCCCCCATTCAAGCGTGCCGAATTCGACATTATGTTCGGCGAAGGCATCTCGCGCTCAAGCGAGATTGTTGACCTCGGAGTCGAGTACGGCATCATCCAGAAGAGCGGTTCATGGTTCAGCTACAACGGTTCCAAACTCGCCCAGGGACGCGATGCCGCAAAGCGCGTGATTGACGACAACCCCGAACTCGCCGAAGAGCTCGAAGCCAAGATCACCGAAGCAATGTACGCCGCCGACCATGCCGGGCGCACACCTAAGGCAGCCGCCAAGTCACCCGCCAAATCCCCCGACACCGAAGCCGCCGTCCCCGACTTCGACGACGAGCTCCCCGACGACTTCTCCATCGAGGACGACATCGACGAATAATCCCCCCATTCCCCGAATAAACTCATGCGCTGCGTCCCCCCCCCCACGACTCAACGCCTTTTTCCTCCACCCATCCC
>CAMWPM010000028.1 GCA_947176235.1 uncultured Bacteroidales bacterium
CTCTTCTTATTTTTAGGGAGGTAAGAGATGAGAACGAGTAGAGTTCGTTATCGCGTAAGCGCTTGCGAAGCAAGAATCTCGTCCTCTCCGCGAAAATAAGAAGAGCAGAATCGGAAGATTCGGCTCTTCTTATTTTTAGGGAGGTAAGAGATGAGAACGAGTAGAGTTCGTTATCGCGCCCTTATCAAGTCGGCTAATCAAATACTCAAAATCCCGTAATTATGACACTGTCTCTTTTTAAGATTCACAGAAGAATAGTATAATGATCCCCTGCGGGTTGCGGGCGCGATGTATCTTGCTACGCAAGCGCTAAAGCGATGACGCGCCCCTACAGCATTGATGTATTAGTGCCTCCATACGGCTTTGATATACAGGCTCTTCGTGATTATAGATTCCAATCATAGGAAATAAGCAGGCGATGGGTCGGGGAGTGACACATCGCCTGATATTTTTCTTGGAGAATATGGGGGGCATTCAGGGGCGGGTGTTGACGTCCTTCCAGGCGGGGGGATTGACACCGAGGAGGTGACGCACGAAGAAGTCGTGGCGCTTACGCTCGCCGAAGTCCTCGCCCATGGTGTGATGTGCTCCGGGAATCACTACGAGTTCGAAATCCTTGCCTGCCTTGATAAGAGCGTCAGCCACCTGCATGGTGGATGATGGATCCACATTGTCGTCCATCTCACCTACGACGAGCATGAGCGGACGCTCAAGCAGATGCGCGTTAGCCACGTTGCTGCACTCGATGTAGGAACTGTCAACGGGATAACCCATCCAGAGTTCGTTCCACCACACTTTGTCCATACGGTTGTCATGACATCCGCATGCAGAGTAGGCGCACTTGTAGAAGTCGGGGTGGAGCAGAACTGCGTTGGTGGATTCCTGTCCGCCGGCGGAGCATCCGTAGATGCCGACGCGGTCGATGTCCATATAGGGATATTTCTCTGCGGCGGCGCGGATCCATGCCATGTGATCGGGGAGGGCGGCGTCCTTGAGATTCTTGTAGCAGATGTTCTCAAACTCGCGTGATCGGAACGACGTGGACATGCCGTCGACCATCACGACGATGAAACCAAGTTCGCTGAGCGAGGTCATGGTCCAGTCGTAGGGACGGAACGATTTCGGCACGTACTGGTCGCCGGGTCCCTGGTAAATGTATTCGATAATGGGATAGGACTTTGACGGATCGAAGTTGGAAGGGCGGCGGATGATTCCCCACATGGGGGTCACGCCGTCGCGTCCGGGAGCCACGAACACCTCGGGTGCCGTCCAGCCTGCTGCGAGGAGGCGGGAGATGTCGGCTTTCTCAAGAGGCATCACCTCGGAGCCGTCGACAGCCGAACGGAGGGTGGCGACGGGGGGATTCTGCACGGTAGACCAGATGTCGACGAGATAGCGGAAGTCGGGGGAGTAGACTGCCTGATGGTGCCCCTCGGCGGGAGTGAGGTCGGTGAGCCCGGAGCCGTCGAAGTTGATGCGGTAGTAGCGGATGTGGTAAGGGTCCTCGCCTGCGGGGGCGTTGACGCCGTTGGCGCTGAAATAGATCACTTCATTCTCCGGATCGACGCGCTGCACCTCGCGGACGTACCATTCGCCTGAAGTGATGGCGTGGTCGATGTCGCCTTTCTCGCGGTCAACCATGTAGAGGTGCTGGTGCCCGCTTCGTTCGCTGCTCCAGATCATGCGTCGGCCGTCGGGGAGGTCATAGCGGTAGTTGCGCACGTAGTTGACGTACTTGGGATGACTCTCCTCGATGAGGGGGCGCACTTTGCCGGATGTGGCGTCCATCTCGAGCACGCGGTAGTTCTTGTGACCGCGCTCGTTGTACTCGAAGGTGATGGCGCGGGAATCGTCGTTCCACTGCGGACCGTAGATTTCGTACTGGCTGTCGAAGAGCTCGGTTGAGGGGATGACGGCGCTGCCGGTAGTGACGTCGAACACCGTCGGGCGCTTGAAGATGCGCTCGTCGCCAGGCTTGGCATATTCCTGCTTGTGGAGGCGTGGCTGGTCGCTGTCGGCGGGTGATGACTCGACGTAGTAGGCATAACGCTTCTCGATGGGGCGGATGCGGTTGGCAGCCACTTTTGTGCCGTCGGGCGACCACGTTATGTAGCTCGAATAGTAGTTGCTCAGAGTCCCGTCGTTGCTGAGGGGGCGGGCATTGGATCCGTCGGCGTCAGACACCCAGACGTTGGAGTCGCGGATGTAGGCTACTTTCGATCCGTCGGGCGACGGAACGGCAGGACCGTCCTTCTCTTCGTCCACGACCATCCAGTGGGGATAGACGGGGGGAGGGGGGATGGCACCTTCGTCGATGATGCGTGATGGCTTGACGGCGTAGGCATAATAGTGACCGTTGAGACGGAAGCGGAGAGTGTCGAGCCGGGCGTTGGCGCTCAGACCGTCGAGGCGGAGGGAGTCGGGAGCCATGCGGACACCGGTTGCTTCCTCAAGAGCATGGGCGAACCGCTTGTGATCCATGAGGTCGCGGCGGGTGGCGCGGTCGGCGTCGACCACCACGTAGCGTGCGCCGTCGTTGAGCGTCTCGCTGCGGTAGATCATCAGGTGTGTGCCGGGAATCCATCGCGGGCTGACGTTGATGTTGGGGACTTGCGAGGAGGTGTAGAGGCGTCGCACCTCGTAGGCGCGGTTGTAGTCGTCGACCGTGCCTTGCGCAAAAGCCATGCCTCCCGCGAGGGGAAGCATGGCAGCGCACAGGATGTGCTTGAGTTTCATTGCTTGAGTTGCTTTTGTGAGATTCTGACGATTATTTCACTTCCCATTCGAATACGCCTGTGGCATTGTCGTCGGGGAGGCGGATTTCGAGCTTGAGGGCAGTGGTGGTGACGGGATCGAAGTTGACGGTGTTGGCTGCGCCACGCTGAGTGTCGTATTTATCGGCGCCGGTCACTTCAGCCCAGTTGCCCGAATTGTCGAGGTAGTAGAGCTTCCATGATTTGGGCACGCGGCATCCGCCCCAGGGAGCGTCGTCGTACCAGTAGACCGTCGACTGCTGCACCTTCGTAGCCTCGGGGAACTCGTAGGCGATCCATTCCGTGGTGCCTTCCTTGGGCCAGAAGTGGAAATAGGGCATCGAGCGGTCATATTCGTCCTTGGGAACAAGGCGGTCGTTGACTGACGAGAGTCCGGCGGCGTCGTGGCTCGTGGTCACCTCCGACTTGCTGGCGAGGGTGGCGGGCATGGTGGGACGCGAGGCTGAAAGTTCCTGCGGGAGCCACACGGCCATCTCGCCTGACCCGCGGTGACACCATGCGTAGTAGGGGATGAGGGTGAGGGTGACATCCTCGGTGGTGAGGCGTCCCTTGTCGTCGTACTGGAGGATCTGGGCGTCGGTGACCAGCTCGTTGATGCCGCAGAGAAGGTCGGGGCGCTCCACGACCTTGAACTGCGGGTTCTGGTTCATGAACACGCTCAGGACGCTGAAATCGTTGTCGGGGTGCTCGGCGCAGTAGACGATCGGGCCACGCTCCACAGCCACACGTCCGCGGTCAGCCTCGACCTTGTTGTTGGCTTTGACTGTGCGGGGCTCCATGTCGAAGTGGATCTCAACCTTGTCGCCTTTCTTCCACTTGCGGTCGATGGTGAAGTAGCCTTTCTCGAGGGTGGCGCTGACGGGTTCACCGTTGACCTTGACGGTGTAGCCGGGGCGGAGATTGTCGGAGTAGGTGTAGAGGTCGGAGGGGACGGGCTGGTTGCGCACCCAGCCGGGAATGCGGAGCTTCATCGCCCATGATCCGGCGTTGTTGCGGTCGACGGTCACGGTGACGTCGCCGTTCCAGGGATAGGATGTGGACTGGCTGAGCACCACTTTCTTGCCGTCGACGTCGAGGTCGGCTTCATTGGACATGTAGAGGTTGACGTAGACGTCGCGGTCCTTCACGGCATAGATGTAGCCGGGGAGGGAGGGGATGAAGCGGCAGATGTTGGAGGGGCAGCATGCGCAGCCAAACCAGGGCTGACGCTGGTGCTGACCGATTGATTCGAGGGGGTTGGGGTAGAAGAATCCGCCGCCGTCGAGCGACACGCCGGAGATCAGACCGTTGTAGAGGGTGCGCTCCAGCACGTCGTAGTACTTCGAGTCGCCATGAAGGAGGAAGAGTCGGTAGTTGACGTAGACGTTGCCGATGGCGGCGCAGGTCTCGCAGTAAGCCGACATGTTGGGGAGCTCGTAGTTGGCGCCGAATGCCTCGCCGTTGCTGGTGGCACCGATGCCGCCCGTGATGTAGTACTTCTTGCCTACGATGTTGTCCCAGATGTTGTCGATAGCCTTGATGTAGGCGGAGTCACCGGTCAGAGCAGCCACGTCAGCCATTCCGGCGTACATGTAGGCGGCGCGCACGGCATGACCCACAGCCTCATCCTGCTCGACTACGGGCTTGTGAGCCTGACTGTACTCGTCGGTGCGGGAGGTGTAGCCGCGCTTGTCGAGGAAGTATTTTGCCTGGTCGAGGTATTTTTTGTCGCCGGTGACGAGATAGAGCTTCGCCAGAGCCATCTCGGCGATCTGGTGTCCCGGGACGCGTGCCACCTGACCGTCGGCGTCGCCGATCTCGCGGCACACGCAGTCGGCATACTTGATGGCGATGTCAAGGAAGTTGCGCTTGCCGGTTGCCTGATAGTGGGCGATGGCGCCTTCCACCATGTGACCGAGGTTGTAGAATTCATGGCTGAGATCCTCCACCATCTCCCAGCGTTTTTCTCCTGCCCATTCGTGGGGGTGCCTGGGATTCATGGTGCGGGAGGTGTAGAGGTAGCCGTCGGGCTCCTGAGCGGCAGCCACGATGACGAGCACGCTGTCGATGTAGCGGTCGAGGGCGGGATCGGGGTAGGTCTGCATCAGGTAGCTGGCACCTTCGATGGTCTTGTAGACGTCGGTGTCGTCAAACGCAAGACCGCCGACGGTGATCGTGTCGCTGGGATGGGCTGCGTTGACGAAGTTCTGATAGCGTCCCGTCTCCTCGCACTTGCTGAATGCGAGGGGGATGGTGACGTCGCGGCTTGCCTTCAGGCGCTGACCCCAGAAGTTGTCGGTCACCTTCACCGAGGTGAAAGGCACCTGACCGATAGGATAGCCGTTGGCATTAGCGGTCTGCTTCTGCTTGGCTGAGGCGGGTGCGAGTGCAAGCGCCAGTGCCAGTGCCATTGAAGCTGCTAAGAGTTTTTTCATGATCGGTTTTTTTCTATTGATTGGTTTTAAGAATTTTATTGATCTTTTGCGGGGGAGTAGGGGATACATTCGTCGAAAAGCTCGATGGAGGAGATATAGCCGGTGAAGGGCCATTCGTCCTCGGCGTTGCGACCGAGGATCACCATCTGGGATGGCTTGACAAGAAGCTGAATGTCCTTCTCGCTGACGAGACGGCCGTTGATGTAGACCCGCTCGATACGTCCGTCGAAGCTGACGTAGAGATCCTGCCATTTGCCTGCCAGATCCTTCACGTCCTCCCATCCGGCGTCCTCGTACCATCCGTAGTGGTTCATGATTCCGCAGCGCGGTTCGGTGCCGTTGACGAGCATGATTTTCTCCATTTCGTCGTGGGAGGTGGTGAAATCGGCGAGACATTCGTTGAGCTCGATGGTCGGGTTGAGGAATCGGGCGCGGAGGGTGTAGGGGGCGTTGTCGCGGATGGTGGCGGGGAGCATGAAGTCGCTGTGATAGACGGTGGAGGAGTCCATCGCAAAGACGCGGTGACCGTCGATTTCCGTGACGATCGAAGGCTCCGCCTGCGCCACGAAAGCACCGGCTGCGGCTCCGTGGTTGGGGATGTAGACGGCGGTGTCGCCGGGATGGAAGTCGTCGGCGGTGATGTGCATCACGCATCCGCGGATGTTGCGGTCGGCTACGGGCTGGCGCACGATGTCGGTCACGGCGTCGTAGGCGAGTTCGGCGGGGGCGAGGCGGCGGTTATAGTAGCGCACGTTGGTGATGGTCAGCGGTTTGTCGGCAGGCGCGGAGAGGGTGATGTGTCCCGGCGTGACGCATTTCTCCATGTCGGGCATCGTGGTCCAGTCGCCATTCTCGTCGAGCATCATGGCGGAGAGTGTGTGGGGGAGGGCGGGATCGATCACGGGGCTGGAGAGGCGGAGGGTGGTGCCGGGCTGCATCACCAGAGCGTCCCTGCCGTTGGCGCGGGCAGTGACGGCGTGACCTGAAAGGAGCTTGAATCCGCCTCCGAGCTGTCCTTCGTTGTTATGCCACGTCGTGCCGTCCCAGTCGGCGGCTGTGACGCCCACCCACTGCTGCGGGCAGGAATCCTCCACGTCGCCAAACACCTTGACATTCCAGATGGCGCCGGGAAATCCTGCTTTCTGCCCGTCGAGGAAGGTGATGCGCACGTAGCGCGCCTCTGTGTCGCCGAAATCCACCATCGGGCTGCCGGCAAGGCGGTTGGAGCGCTTGTCGGAGAACGTGGTCCACGTCTTTCCGTCGGCTGATGTCTCGATGAGGTAGCGGTAGAACTGTGTGCCGTACTCCCACTGCGTCCAGACGGTCCTGACGGGCTGCAGCTTGCCTAAGTCGATCTCGAGCCATTCCTGCCCCATGGTGGCGGGACGCCAGAGGGTGCCGTTGTTGTCGTCGACGGCATATTCGGGCAGGAAATTGTCGTCGTAGTGCGACGAAGCTTTCACTTTGGCTCCGAAGGCGAGGTTGGGCGACTTCACCACCGAGGGTGCGAGCGCCCCGACGCCTGAGTGGGTGGGGGTGACGGGCAGAATGTTGCCGTCGGTGTCAAACTCCAGGCGGTCGATGCACACCTGACGGTGAAACCCGCGGTTGCTGTGGGGATTGTCGTGGCGGTGGTAGACGATATAGTACTCGCCGTCCTGCTCCAGAATGGAGTGGTGACCGGGCCCGTGCACGGTGCCGTCGGCGCTTGTCCGGAGCACGGTGCCCTTGTAGGTGTAGGGACCGAGGGGGTGTTTTGAGGTGGCATACTGCACGTGATACGTCTCGTCGTGACACGACTCGGAGGAGTACATGAAGTAATACGTGTCGCCGCGCTTGAGCACGAACGGAGCCTCGAAGAAGTCGGTAGCCTCGGTGTTGGGGATCAGGCGGGTCTCGGTGAAGCTCTTCATGTCCGGGGAGAGCTTGCCGGCTCCGCATCCGAAACCGTCGTAGATTCCCCACGTCCCCCAGTACATGTAGATGGAGCCGTCGTCGTCGACAAACGTCTGTCCGTCGAGCGTGATGGCATTGTGGACGAAGCGGTCGGGCACCAGCACAGCCTCGCTCTCGCCAAGGATGTTGGTCCAGGGACCGCGGGGGGTGTCGGAGACGCCGCAATGGATTATGCAGGGCTGGCAGTAGACGAAGTAGTACTTTCCGTCATTCTGATTCTGCATCACGTCGGGCGCCCAGATCCAGTGGCTGTCGGGCCAGTTCATGGGCATGAGCGTCCAGTTGACAAAGTCGCGCGACGTCCACACCTGTGCCGGTCCGAAGCCGGCGCCGCTTCCGTCGGTTGTGGCGTAGACGTAGTAGTCGTCGCCAAACTTCTTGACCGTCGGGTCGGCGAAATATCCCGGAATCACGGGGTTGAGGGCACCGGGAGAGTTGTGCTTCACGGCATCGTCAGCCACAGCCGAAGCCATGGCTGACATGAGTGCCGCCGAAACGATGAATCGTGTGAGTGTCATTGATCAGGGATGGATCTTGTTGGCGATGGGGATGTCGAGCTCGTAGAAGTAGTCGGTGAGCAGGGCATACATGTCGGGGTCGTAAGCCTTGAGCTTCGCGCGGCGGTTCACCCAGTTGTGGATGCCGTTGGCGGGGCGGGCGTAGCGGTTGCAGTTGAAGAACGACTGCACTGATTCGGCGAAGTATTCCTCGGGGTTGGAGAGTGCGTAGGTGCCTTCCCAGAGTCCCTTCTCCTTTGCGGAAGCGTAGAGGGCTTCGAGGCGCTTCTGGAAAGTGGGGTCGGTCTCGTTGAGTCCGATCTGATGGATAAGGTGGGCAAACTCGTGGATAAGGATATTCTCCCCTTCGTACTTGTCGGTGGGGAGGGCGAGGAGGTTTTCTTCGCCGCACCCCGATGACAGCGCGTCCTCCGGAGCTCCGCCGAATCCGCGGGCTCGCCAGTTGATGTAGGCGATCGAGTCGGGATCGTCGGTGCAGACGTGCTTGTACTCGGGGATGTCGCAAGTCATCTCGTCCTTTCCGATCACGAGAAGATGGCAGCCGCGGTTCACCATGTGCTTCTTCACCTCGGGCATCTTGAGCATCATGAGGCTCACGATGTCGCAGGCACGGTGGAGCGCTTCGTCGCTGACGTTGTCGCTCGACACGACGTAGAATCCGTCGCTCTCGATATACTTATTATAAAAAGGGTCGATCGACCCGCGCTTTTCGGCGGGTACGGCGGTCACCTCGGTGCGGGAGGCGGGGCGAGGGTCGAGACGCATAGCCATGCCGCCTCCTGATGCGAGGCTGAGGGGCAGACGTGTGTCATGGTTCACCTCGATCACCTTGCGCACGTGATCTTCGCCCTGCTTGTCGGCGTTGGGACCGTCGGTGAAGAGGATCGCCTGATAATTGACTCCTTCGGGGAGGAAGGAGAAGTCGACGGTGATGTCGCGGGGATTCCAGTCGGTCATGGCAGCCACGAAGTAACTTGCTCCGGCGCGGCGGGCGGTGACGATGTATTCGCCGAGGCGTCCGTCGATGATCTCAGTGGCGTCAAACGTGGTGGGGACTGAGGTGATGAACTCCACGGTAGGCTCCTCGCCCAGATAGTTGGTGGGGGCGTCGCAGAGCATGGTGAAGGGGGAATCGTGGACGATGTAGGTGGCTATCTGGTGGCAGCGTGTGCCCTGGCTCATGGGATTGTAGTAGTGGGAGCGCCATTCGTTGCGGGTGCCGTTGGTCATGGCTCCGGGCGTGTAGTCCACCGGACCTGCCATCATGCGGATGTAGGGGAACGTGACGTCGTAGCGGGGCATGTCGACGGTCGGTTCGCTCCACTTCATCTCCTCCATGCCGAATAGGCTCTCGTAGTTGATGATGTTGGGGAAGGTGCGCTCCAGTCCGGTGGGAGTGTAGAATCCGTGGAGGTCGAGCATCAGCCCGTGGCGTGCACATCCTTCGGCGATGCGGTAGGTCATCTCGGCGGCAGTCTGGTCATTGCGGTCGAGGAAGTCGACCTTGAAGCCTTTCACGCCCATTTTCTTGTAGGTGGCGCAAGCTTCCTCGAGGTTGTCGTCGAGCTGATTGAACACGGTCCAGAGCACGATTCCCACGCCGCGCTCCTTGCCGTAGTCGATAAGCTCCTGCAGGTCAAGCTCGGGAATGACGTTCATGATGTCGCCCTTCGCCGAGTCATACCATCCTTCGTCGAGCACGACATACTCGATGCCGTGGTCGGCGGCGAAGTCAATGAAGTAGCGGTAGGTGTCCATGTTGATGCCGGCTTTGAATGGTACTCCGGCAAGTCCCCAGTCGTTCCACCAGTCCCATGCCACCTTGCCGCCCTTGATCCACGACTTGTCGCCGTCGACGCGCGAGGGCGAGGCGAGACCGTAGACGAGGTTGTTGACGGGCATCTGGCGGTCGTCGGTCGTCACGGCGAATATGCGCCAGGGATAGTTGCGGGCGCCGGTGGACCGGGCGATGAAATCCTCGGCTGAGGTGACATACTGCTGCTTGCGCCAGGTGTAGTAGTCGTAGGTCTTGGGATAAGGGGCAAACCGGGCGTTGAGCGCACCCGCCACGGTGTCGGCGGCGAGGAACATGCCGGGGTAAGCCTCCACGTCGCTTTCGAGAATCGTCATCTTCAGTCCGTCGCCGTAGTCCACGGTGGCGGGGAGGAATGCGAGCCGGTCCTGGGCGTGGGCTATGGGTGTGTCATGATAGAAATTCTGGAAAGCCATGGCAAACGGCTTCTCGTCGTTGGTGGAGTAGGAGAGAAGGACGCGGGTGTCGGGGGAAGGGAGATTGAGATCAATTGTCTCGGAGTCGACGATCGTCTGCTCGCCCTTCTTTCCGCCGGTGAAGCGGTAGGCTGCTCCGTCGTTCATGACGCGGACTATCATCGATGTGCCGTCGCTGAGACGGAGTGTCGATTCGTTGTAGCCGAGGGAGAAGTGCGGGGTGTGGTGACGCGGGGCGTCGATTTCCTCGGTGACGCCGTTGCGCTTGCGCTCGCTCTTGACTTTGATCTGCGACGCGGGCACTTTAGCACCGCGGATGTCGAGCCCCACTGCCGAGGGCTTGAGGAGGGTGACACCGTCGCGGCTGAGCGACACTTTCAGACCGGCGTCGTCATTGACGGTCATCGTCAGGGCTCCGTCAGGGGAGCTGACCGTGTAATCGCGTGCCAGCACGGAAGCGGGCGCTGCCATGAGCACTGCGAGAGTGAGGGTGGCTGATTTAAGGGTGTTCATGATGATGAATAGGGTTGTGATTTTGATAATGATTAGGCATGAGAGATTGACGGAGAGAATCGACAATGCAAATTTAACTAAACATCCGCTTACGCGCGTGTGACATTCGTTCTTAAAAATGCAACAATCGTACTACAATCACGACAATTCTTTCACAAAACCCGTGCAATGTACGATTGTTGCATCTTTTGTACGATTTTACCATTGTTCTTTTCTTGCTGAATCAAAAATGAACATTACTTTTGCGACATCGAAATATTGAGCACATTCAACATATTTTATGATTTAACACTTCGCGACCTGCCGAAGTCTTAAAAAATGTTGCCGATTGATCAGGCACGGACCATTTACTAACTTACCTTTGAAATTAGAAAAAACCAATTATTATCAACCTTAATACCTATCAAATGAACACCAGAGGAAACAAACTCAGCAAGGACCTGCTGAAGGTGGCACTCTGCATGGGCGTCGCAGCATTCGCCGGCGCACCTGCCGTTTTCGCCGACCCGATGCCGGCTCCTGTGGTTGCTCCTTCCGATCAGATCACCGGTACGGTGCTCGACCAGGACGGAGAGCCGGTAGTGGGTGCAAGTGTCATCGTCAAGGGTACCGCCATCGGCACCTCCACCGACATCGACGGACACTTCTCTATCAAGGCTAACAAGGGACAGCTCGTCACGATCAGCTACATCGGATGCCGCCCCGCATCGTTCACCGTGACCGACAAGTCCGACTATTCCATCACTCTTGAAAATGAAGACACCGAGCTCGACGAGGTAATCGTGGTGGGCTACGGCACACAGAAGAAAGCCACTCTCACAGGCTCCGTATCACAGGTGGGCGGCGACGACATCAAGAAGGTGTCGGCAGCCAACCTCTCCA
Source organism: uncultured Bacteroidales bacterium (assembly GCA_947176235.1). GTDB lineage: Bacteria > Bacteroidota > Bacteroidia > Bacteroidales > Muribaculaceae > CAMWPM01. Next base: position 11,287 of record CAMWPM010000028.1, read on the forward strand.
ACACTCTCGCCGGTAAGACCGCCGGTATCATCGCCAATACCCGTTCGGGCGAGCCCGGCGAGGACGGCGCATCCATTCTTATCCGCGGTAAGGGCACTCTGGGCGACACGTCGCCTCTTATCGTTGTCGACGGTATCGCCGACCGCTCATTCTCCCGCCTCAACCCCGACGACATCGAGTCGATCTCCGTGCTGAAGGACGCATCGGCAGCCATCTACGGTGCCCGCGCCGCCAACGGTGTCATCCTCGTCACCACCAAGCGTGGTAAGGAAGGCAAGGTGAAGGTGAGCTACAACGGCAGCTACACATGGGCTCAGCCCACGCGCATCCCCAAGATGCTAAGCTCCTACCAGTATGCCACCTACCGCAACGAGTACGACGCCGACGCACGTCACGACTCCCCGGGTCTGACATTCAGCCAGGAGGCTCTCGACCACTATCAGAGCCACGACAATCTTGACCAGTTCCCCGACACCGACTGGTGGGGCGAGACCGCCAAGAAATGGGCAGGACGCACCAACCACTCCCTCTCGGTGAGCGGCGGCAACCAGACCGTGTCGTTCTACTCCTCGCTCCAGTACATGTGGCAGGACGCCCTCTACCGTAAGAGCGCGCAGGACTACTCACAGTTCCAGTTCACATCCAACGTCGACGCCAAGATCACCAAGGCAATCACCTTCAGCTTCGACATTCTCGGTCGCCAGGAGCGCCGCAACCGCGGTGTGTACTCCACCGAGGATCTCTTCGGCAAGCTGCTGACGATGTTCCCCGGCGCTGCGCCCTACTTCTCCAACGGTCTTCCCCGCGTGGGCTATGACGGTATCACCAACAACTCCACCATCATGGTGACCGACGCTCCCGGTTACAACCGCTACACCTACAACATCCTCAACCTCAAGCCCCGCGTGCGTGTCGACCTCGACATCATCACCGAGGGTCTCTACGCCGAGGCTTACGCCGCACTTGACTTCAACTTCAACTACGGCAAGCAGCTCAACCGCCCCTACGACCTCTACGCTCTCGAGAACGGCGAGTACGTCAACAAGCGCGACATGACAGGCAAGATTTCGGTGAACGACTGGTCCAACCACTCCACCAACTCCACCTACAACGTCCGTCTCGGCTACAGCCGCACCTTCGACCAGCGCCACAAAGTGGACGCATTCGTGGCTTACGAGGAGAACAAGTACAAGTACCACACCCTCAACGGCTACCGCACCAACTTCGTGTCGGACCGCATTCCCGAGCTCTTCGCCGGCAGCGACGTGCCCGAGGATAAGGACAACTCCGGCTACAGCGACGTGACCACCCGCCGCAACGTGTTCGGCCGTGTCAACTACGCTTACGACAGCAAGTACCTCGCCGAAGTGTCGATGCGCTACGACGGCTCGATGAACTTCGCCAAGGGTCACCGCTGGGGCTTCTTCCCCGCATTCTCCCTGGGCTGGGTGATCAGCGAGGAGAATTTCTACGAGTCACTCCGCGACACCAACAACTTCCTCAAGCTCAAGTTCTCATGGGGTAAGATGGGTAACGACAACATCGCTCCCTACCAGTTCATCTCGCAGTACAAGTACGGACGCACTCCGGATGATGGTTCCGGCGTGTACTTCGGCGCAGGCGAGGATGGCAAGATCAACAAGGGCTTCTACCTTGCCCGTGTTGCCAACCCGCTCGTCACCTGGGAATCCGCCCAGACCATGAACGCAGGCTTCTCCGCCTACTTCTTCAACAACAAGTTCATGCTCGACTTTGACTGGTTCCGCTCCGTGCGCGACGACATCCTCTGCTACCGCAACGCATCCGTGCCCTACTTCTCAGGCATGAAGCTCCCCGCCGAGAATCTCGGTAAGGTGACCAACACCGGTATCGAAATCGTAGCCACCTACCAGGACCGCGCAGGCGACTGGCAGTGGGGCGTGACCGGCAACTTCACCTACGCCCGCAACAAGGTCAACTACATCGACGAAGCAGCCGACACCAAGCCCTGGCAGCGTCAGGAAGGCAGCCCCATCGACGGCATGACCATCTACAAGGCTATCGGCATCTATCAGGACTGGGATCAGGTCAACTCCACTCCCCACGTGGACGGAGCAGCCCCCGGCGACCTCATCTACTACGACACCAACGGTGACGGCACCATCACCTATGACGACGCCATCCGCTACGACTACAGCCCCACTCCCCGCATCATCTACGGCCTGACGCTCAACGGCAGCTGGAAGGGCATCGACCTCAACGTATTCTTCCAGGGTCAGGCTCTCGCCAAGCAGATGGTGATGCCCACCATGAACATGGCAACCGACTTCTACGAAGGTCGCTGGCGCGAAGCCAACACCCCCGAGGAGAACATGGCAGCCCGCTGGCCGAAGGCATTCATCGGTCAGACCTACGGCGACACCTGGAACGGCCGTGAATCCACATGGTGGCTCCGCAACGCCAACTTCCTCCGCCTCAAGTCACTCGAAGTGGGCTACACTCTCCCCGCCCGCTGGACCAACAAGATCGGCATCGAGAACATCCGCGTCTACTTCAACGGCAGCAACCTCTTCACCATCGACAGCTATAAGATCGCTGACCCCGAAATCGGCAACGCCATCACCAGCTATCCGCTGCAGCGCAGCCTCACATTCGGCGCAGGCATAACCTTCTAATCCAATCGCAACAATGAAAAAAGCAATCATATACGGCATTATGGCTCTGGCAGCCGCCGGCTTCACCGCCTGCGACGACATCCTCGATCAGGAGCCTCTCGACTCGTTCACCGACGAGGCGGTGTGGGGCGACCTCGGTCTCGCAGAGATTTATCTCAACGCCCAGTATGCCAATCTGAAGGCGGAGAACTCCAAGGGCGTGATGTTCGCTGCCTACACCGACGAGGTGTACCAGAAACACAAGTACGGCTCCGAGAACTACACTCAGGGCTACCTCTCGCCCGACCAGAGCAACATCGGCTGGGACGACACCACATGGGATCCCTGGTACGACTACTATGACTATATCGCCAAGATCAACCTCTTCCTCGAGAAGATCGACGATGTGCCCGGCGACGACACCTTCCGCAACACCCTCAAGGGTCAGGCACTCTTCCTCCGCGCGTGGAACTACCACATGCTCTACGGTCTCTACGGCCGCGTGGTGATTGTGGACCATACCTACACGCTCGACGACGAATTCGGCAGCGAGACGCGCGCCAGCCTCGATGAGGTGGCTGACTTCATCGTCAAGGATCTCGACGAGGCAGCCCGTCTCCTTCATGGCGCCGACTACAAGGCATCTGACCTCGGACGTGCCACCGAAGGTGCTGCTCTCGCCCTCAAGGCCCGCGTGCTCATCTACAAGGCAAGCCCCCTGTTCGGCACTCCCTCCCGCGAGAAATGGCAGGCAGCTTCCGACGCAGCCAAGGCAGTGATCGACCTTGACCAGTACCGTCTCAAGCCCGTAAGCTCCTCCGACGAGTACGCAGCCCTCTTCTATGATCCCACCAACCCCGAAGTGATCTTCGAGAAGCTCTTCGATCCCAAATACGGTGCAGGCGAGAACACCTCTTACCTCCATCAGGCTCCCATGGGTCCGTTCAACGGCTACCAGGGCTGGGGCACCATGAATCCCACCCACGAGATCGCAGCCCGCTTCCAGATGGCTGACGGCACAAGCGTGGAATTCCCCGAAGAGACCACCGAATATCCCTGGGCAGACCGTGAGATCCGCTTCCACGCCAACCTCCTTGTCGACGGTGACATGTGGGGCTACGGATCCGACCACCGCGAGCTCGAGCTCTTCCTCGGCGACGAAGAGGCAGGTACAGGACCCGGCATCAACAGCTCCGAGAACTGGGATTCAGAGTGGTGGAACGTGACCGAGACCGGCTACTACATGCGTAAGTTCCTCAATCCCAACTACGACATGAACGGCACCACGATGCACACCACCCCCTGGTTCTTCCTCCGCTACTCCGAGGTGCTCCTCAACTATGCAGAGTGCCAGATCGAGCTTGGCAACAATGATGAGGCGCTGACCTACATCAACAAGGTGCGCAACCGTGCCCTCCTTCCCGACGCCACCGGTGCCGACATCCGCGCCGAGTACGAATACGAGCGTCAGATGGAGCTTCTCTTCGAGAGCCAGCGCTTCTTCGACATCCGCCGCTGGAAGAAACTTGAGGAGATCTACGCACAGCCTCTCAATGTGATGAAGATCTACCACATCGGCTACGATAATCAGGGCAACCGCGTGAAGCGCTACGAAGTGGCTTCGCAGGGTTGGGTCTGGAGCGACGCACAGCAAGAGTGGGTCATCGACTACCTCCTTCAGCCCCGCCGCTACGCAGGCGAAAAGCACTACTGGCTCCCCATCCCGCGCTGGGAGCTCAACAAGTGCCCCTATCTCGATGCGCTTCCCTATTGATAGGGTGTGATCCCCGACGATAACTCACTCAGAACTGCGATAGACTGAAACTGAGCCCTGCGGGGCGGGAAGCCTCGGGCCTCCCGCCCCGCTTTCTTTCGCCGGTAACAGTGCTTTTTTTGTAAAATGCCCTTAACAGGGGCGTTCATGGGACGATATTATCACAATTTTGAATAATATTGCTAAAAATGTCGGGTGTTTAGTCCTATTTTTGCATCGTGAAATCTTACCTTATCATCCGATAATTAATTACCGATTATCAAGCCTTTTTTAGCTTGACAAGCCAACCAGCCGAATAAATCAATCATTAACTTAGCACCATTGAAAATACCAGTCATGATGAAACACATTTCTTCCATGATCGCAGCCGGAACCGTGCTGGCGGTGGCTGTCGCTTCCTGCGACAAACCTGCCGAGAAGTACGTGACTCCCGACGCGCCCGTCAAAGAAGTTGCTTTCACCCAGGTTCACATCGACGACAGCTTCTGGGCTCCCCGCATCGAGACCAACCGCACCGTCTCCATCCCCTCCGCCTTCAAGGAGTGCGAGAAGAACGGACGCTTCGACAATTTCGCACTTGCCGGAGGTCTGATCAAGGGCGAGCATCAGGGCGACTTCTCGTTTGACGACACCGATCCCTACAAGATCATCGAAGGCGCCAGCTATTCGCTTGCTGTCAAGTACGATCCCAAGCTCGACGCCTATCTCGACAGCGTGATCACGCTCATAGCAGCCGCTCAGGAGCCAGACGGCTACCTCACCACATGCGTCACCAACAAGTGTGACCGTCTGCGCGGATGGTGGGGCAACCACCGCTGGGACAAGATCAACTCCCACGAGCTCTACAACTGCGGACACCTCTACGAGGCTGCCGTGGCTCATTACCGCGCCACCGGCAAGCGCTCGCTCCTGGACGTAGCCGTCAAGAACGCCGACCTCGTCTGCAAGACGTTCGGCTACGGCGAAGAGCAGATTCATTATCCCTCCGGTCACCCCATCGTGGAAATGGCGCTCGCCAAGCTCTACAAGGCTACCGGCGATCAGAAGTACCTCGACGAGGCGCGCTACTTCGTGGAGGAGACCGGACGCCTCACCGACGGACGCCGTCCCTCCATGTACAGTCAGGACCACATGCCTATCCTCGATCAGGAGGAGATCGTGGGTCATGCCGTGCGTGCCGGCTACCTCTATTCGGGCGTGGCTGACGTGGCTGCCCTCACCGAGGATGCCGATTACTTCCATGCCCTCGAACGCATCTGGGACAACATGGCTTCCCGCAAGCTCTACATCACCGGCGGCATCGGCTCCCGCGCGCAGGGCGAGGGATTCGGACCCGACTACGAGCTCCACAACCACACCGCCTACTGCGAGACGTGCGCCGCTATCGCCAACGTCTACTGGAACTACCGCATGTTCCTCGCCACGGGCGACTCGAAGTATGCCGACGTCTACGAGCGCGCCCTCTACAACGGCGTGATCTCCGGCGTATCGCTTTCGGGCGACAAATTCTTCTACGACAATCCTCTCGAGTCAATGGGTCAGCACGAGCGCGCACCATGGTTCGGCTGCGCATGCTGCCCCGGCAACGTCACCCGCTTCGTGGCTTCCGTGCCTCAGTACATGTATGCCACGCAGGCTGACGATATTCTCGTCAACCTCTTCATCCAGTCCAACGCCGACATCGATACTGACGGCAATCACGTGACCCTCGCACAGACCACCGACTACCCCTGGGACGGCAAAGTGACCTTCACCGTCACCCCCGAGCAGGAAAAGGAGTGGGCGTTGCGTCTGCGAGTGCCCGGCTGGGCTGGCAATTCCCCCGTCCCCACCGACCTCTATGCCTACACCACTTCCTCCCGCAAGCCCGTCAGCATCCGCGTCAACGGCTCCAAGGCCGACGTGATGGACGACGGCAACGGCTACGCCGCGATCAAGCGCGTCTGGAAAGCCGGCGACAAGGTGGAGATGACCATCCCGATGGAAGTGAAGCGTGTGCGTGCGCATCAGAACGTGACCGACGACCGCGGCAAGCTCGCAATCGAGCGCGGTCCGATCGTCTACTGTCTCGAAGGTCAGGATCAGCCCGATTCCACGGTATTCAATAAGTATATCGCTCCCGATGCCCGCTTCGACGCTCAGTTTGAGCCTGAGCTTCTCAACGGAGTCCTGACTCTCACCACCACCGCCCGCTGCGTCGGCAACGACGGATCGGAGGAGAAGGTGACCGTAAAGGCTATTCCTTACTCGACGTGGAACAACCGCGGATGCGACCAGATGGCTGTCTGGATTCCCGAGTCGAAGGAGTCGGCTCACCCCACTCCGGAGCCAACACTGGCTTCGCAGGCTGAAATGTTCCAGCTCCCCACAGCCGTCACTTCCGACGCTCCCGCCGCCACATCCAACCTCAACTGGGCGTGGGGCTACAACGACCAGTGGGAACCCTCGTCGAGCGCCGACACCTCAAAGCCCTATCACTACTGGTGGCTGCGCGAGGGAACCGAGGAAAATCTCGGCTACCGCTTCGCCGAGCCCAAGGAGGTGAACTCCGTCGACGTCTACTGGCTCGCTTTCGACCACTACGACGGCGACTACCGTGTGCCCTCCTCATGGAAGCTCTACTATCAGGATCCAGCCGACGACACATGGAAGGAAGTTGCCGCAAAGGGCGAACTGGGTGTGGCTCCCGACTGCTATAATCATGTCGACTTCGAGCCTGTCACCACCAAGGCGCTTCTCCTTCAGGCACAGCTTCAGGAAGGAAAGAGCGGCGGCGTGATCGAATGGAAAGTCAACGGCGACGCTCCCGCCACCCCCGCAGCGCCTACTTCCTCACGCATGGCATTCATCGCCTCATTCCTCTAATCTGTCACCGCAATGAAAAGGTCAACGATATTCCGCAATCTTTCTGTCATCACTGCCGCGCTCTTCATGCTCGTGCTCGGAGCGTGCGGCAGCGACGACAAGAACAACAATGCTCCCGGCGCCGAAGGTCACCTGGCGTTCTCCGACGATTCGCGTGAGATCGTATCAGGTTACGACAATTCGTCGAAGACCGTAAGCTTCGAAGCCAATTCCTACTGGAAGGTGGACGTGGAGCAGCCGTGCGACTGGATCGCAGTCAGCCCATCATCCGGTCAGTCGGGCCGCACCACCGTCCGCATCAACCTCAGCCGTAATGACAGCGAAAACATCCGTCAGGCACTTCTGACGTTCACCTGCGGCAAGGAAGTCACGTCATTCACCGTCATTCAGGACCGCGTGGGCGGCGACGGCTCCGGCATCGGCGGTGGCGTCTCAGCCGTCATCAATTCCTCCGACATCCCGTCGTGGGACAAGTTCTTCCCCAACTCCGAGCATGGCGCCACGATCCTGCGCCGCGACGCGCGCTTCTCCTTTGCGCGTTATGCCGAGAGCGATCATTTCTTCGTGTTCTGGGACCGCGCTTTCGGCGATGACCCCAACGCTCCCTCCGTTCCCGCCAATATGCGCGTCAACATCGACGATCTGCTTGCGAAAGCCGAACATTTCTTCCAGACCAACGTCAACCGCCTCGGCATGACCACGGTAGGGCAGGGCAAGAGCTACCTCGATCAGTACAAGATGCAGATCTACATCCTCTATCAGGAAGAATGGCTCGCCACCGGCGCCGGCTACGACAACAGGATCGGTGCCCTATGGGTCAACCCCTCCACCTGTCAGCCCGTCGGCTCTACGATCGCTCACGAAATCGGACATTCGTTCCAGTACCAGGTCTACTGCGACCAGCTGCTGCAGGGCGTGATCGCCGACGAGTGGAGCATGAGCGCGGGCTTCCGCTACGGTTTCGGCCCCGGCGGAAAGGAGAACGGCTGTTCCTACTGGGAGCAGTGTGCCCAGTGGCAGGCTCAGCTCGACTATCCCGAGGAGATGTTTGGCTACCACGTCCCCGTATGGAAGAAAAACTGCCACCGCATCTTCTATCACGAATGGATGCGCTACGCTTCCTACTGGCTCCAGCACTACTGGGTCAACAAGCGTGGCATCGAAGCCTATGCCGCAATCTGGCAGGAATCGCGATTCCCTGAGGATCCCATCCAGACCTACACGCGACTCTACAACGGCGGCGACATGCAGGCAACCTACGACGAACTCTACGACTATGCCGCCCACATGGTCTACTACGATCTTGACAACGTGCGACAGTATGCCGATCCCTACATGCAGGGCGACTATTCCACCGAGCTTCTGCGCCGCGATGACGGTTCCTACCTCGTGGCTTACGCGTCGGCTCCCGGTACCACCGGATTCAACGTCATTCCGCTTGAGGCACGTCCCGGCGCTGCAGTCAGTGTAGCCATCGAGGCGATAGCCCCCGGATCGAAGCTCGACCCGCGCGACTCCGGCAAGCTCCACGACGGCGACGAGAACGTGATCGGCACAACGTCGGTCTACAACCGTCAGTCCAACACCTCGTCCAACTACCGCTTCGGCTTCGTCACCGTCAGCGGCGGCAAGCCATCCTATTCGCCCATGACCCGCACCGCCGAGTCAGCCACTGCCACGTTCACAGTGCCCGCGTCGGCTGACGAACTTTACCTTGTGGTGTGCGCCACCCCCGATGTCTATAATCAGGTAGGCTGGGACGACCGCGAGGACAACGACGAACAGTGGCCCTACGCATTCACCGTCAGCGGCACTGACGTCTACGGCTACTCCGAGCCCGCTACCACCACCTACGAGAAGGTCAGCGACAATCTCCTCAAGGGTGACGTGGCGATCGACGTGGCGGCTGAAGGGAATTCCTACTACGTCACGATGCTCGACATCGCCGACGCCGACGTGCTGTCGTTCTTCGGTCTTGACTACGCCCGCTTCCGCAGCGCGCTCGTCGAGCCTTGGACCGGACAGAAGCAGACGCCTGCCGAAGGACGCATCGTGCTTCTCAGCCGTCAGTCCGACGGATCCCTCGCCGATGTCCCCACCGCCAACACCGGCTACTGGCTCGACCGCAACGGCAACGTGGTGGAATGGGGTAACGGTCAGCTTGTGTTCTTCGAGACGTCAGGCATGGCGCTCTCCCTCGGACAGCTCCCCGGAGCACTCCATTCGGGCGAACGCTTCGAGCTGCGCCCCACGCTCATCTATACCACCGGCGGCACTCAGAAGCGCGTCGATCTTACGATCGTCTACAACGTCCGCTGACACTACCGCGCCCCGGCTCCTCCCCCCGCACAATCAGCATTGTGAAATAGATTAGTTAGGTAATCCCGGCAGGGCTCGTGACGAACCTTCAGCCGGGAAAGAGACAAGGGCGGGGATCCCGCAATCCTCGCCCTTGTTTTTTCCCTGACCACATCTATTCTCATGAACCGAATCACCCGCAAAAATCAATCTATCATGAACCGAATCACCAAAAGAATCAGCCTTTTTCTGCTTGCCGCCCTGTCGGTGATGCTCTTTTCATGCAGCAGCGACAAACCCGATTCATCTGACGGTCACGGTCACGGAGAGTGGGACGACACCCCGATTGACATCGAATTTACCGATCTTGTAGGAGTCCTTGACAAGGAGTATGGCGAGTGGGTGTTCACTGTCATGGCGCCAAACGATTTTATCCCCGACATGTTCTGGGAAGAAAACAATCCCGATTACCGTTTACGCTACGTCGTGGTTGATCCCCCGGTCTATCTTGCCGGATTTAAGGGTAAGAAAGTGGTGATCAGCGGTCGCGGCGCCTACGGTTTTATTCGTGGCGGCGACTGGAACCTGTCATGGGAGGTGCTCGGACGTATTGAGATCGACACAATCGAGCTTTATCCCCTTCAGTTCTTTGATTGAATCATATTAACCACACACATATCACGTTTCATCCGTTATGAAGAAAATCATCATTCCGCTGTTGCTCGCCGCCGGAGCTTTCGCCCCTGCCGTGGCTCAGCAGCAGTCTCCCCAAGGCAAGGTGCCCGTGGTGGAGTACACCCCCAAGAAAATCTATATCCCCGCCGATCTCCGTTCGATGGATCTCAATGATCCCGCCTCGAAGTGGAGCTACAAGCGCATGGCTGAGACCGAAAACGTCGTGCTCTTCTGGGCACGCGAGTTCGGCGACAACATCGCCGACGCCCCCGCCTACGTGGTCGATTCCGAATCCCACGACATGAACGTAGACCTCGCCAACCTCCTCGCCCGACTTGAACAGTTCTACCGCTTCTTCTACAATGACCTCTCGTTTGTCGATCCCGGCGACACCAATGCCGACAAGTACAAGATGATGGTGATGCTCGACTACTCGCTCGAAGGCACAGCCTACGGCGGCGACTACGACGGCGTGATCGGCGCTCTCTGGATTGCCCCCAACCGCGTCAAGGATCCCCGCCTCAACTGCATCGCCCACGAGCTCGGTCACTCTTTCCAGAGCCAGATCGCATGCGACGGCAAGGGCGACTCATGGGGTGGAAGCGGCTTCTTCGAGATGGCGTCGCAGTGGATGCTCTGGCGCGTCAACCCCGACTGGCCCACCGACGAGAATTATCACCTCAACGATTTCCGCCGTCTCACCCACAAGGCGTTCCTGCATCTCGACAACATCTATCACTCCCCCTACGTCCTCGAATTCTGGGCTGAGAAGCGCGGCGACAAAGTGATCTCCGACCTCTTCCGCGAGGGCAAGATAGGCGAGGACCCCGCCATGACCTACATTCAGATGTTCGGCTTGACTCAGAAGCAGTTCAACGACGAAATGTTTGAAGCGTCACGCAGCTTCATCAACTGGGATCTCGACTACGCTCACGACAACATGCGCAAATATGCCAACCAGTGGTCCACCAAGCTCATCCCCGACGGTAAGAACCGCTGGCGCGTCGACCCCGCCAACGCCCCCGAGAACTATGGTTTCAACGCCATCCCCCTCGCCGTACCTGCCCCCGGCAAGACTGCCGTGGTCGACTTCCGCGGTATCACCAGGAGCAAGGACTACAACATTCCTTATCCCGCTGAAGCCGGCTGGCGCTACGGACTCGTGGCAGTCGACAAGGACGGCAAGTCCACCTACAGCGACGTGAAATCCACCCCCTCCGGACGCCTCTCCTACACGGTGCCCGCCACCGTCTCCCCCATCGAGCACCTCTGGCTTGTCGTGATGGGCGCGCCCACCGTCCACCGCCAGAACCAGGCTCCCTGGGACTGGGACGGCAGCCCCAATCCCGACTTCAAGGGTGACGCACAGTGGCCCTACGCCATTACCCTCCGCGGCACTTCCCCCCTCTGATCCGCATCTGATCTGAAAAATACGCCGAAGGCGGTGAGTTGGTCAACCCGACTCTCCGCCTTCCCTTATGTCTGGAGATGATATTTGCGAAATTGTAAGATACTCCACTCTCCACCCTCTACTCTCCACTCTCAGCCCTCCACTCTCCACTCTTCACTCTCCGCTAAACCGTTTCGCAGATCAGCGTCGCCGACGTCGAGTCCACCACACGCACCTTTACCGTGTCGCCGATGCGAGCCTCTCCGCGCGGAAACACCGCCGTCTTGTTCTGCGACGTCCGTCCCACCCATTGATCCTTCGAGCGCTTCGACACGCCCTCCACAAGCACCTCCACCACGCGTCCCACGTCGCGGCGGTTGCTTTCAGCCGACAGTTCGTTCTGCAGAGCGATCATTCGGTTGAGGCGGTTGATTTTCACGTCTTCGGGAATATTGTCAGGCATCGTGCGCGCGGCGAGAGTCCCCGGGCGCTCCGAGTATTTGAACATGAACGACGAGTCAAACCCCACCTCGCGCATCAGCGCAAGCGTCTGCTCGAAATCCTCCTCCGTCTCCGAGTGGAAGCCCGTGAAGAGGTCGGTAGTGATGCCGCAGTCGGGGATAGCCTTACGGATGGCGGCTATACGGTCGAGGTACCATTCGCGCGTGTACTTTCTGTTCATCCGCTTCAGCACGTCGTTGCTTCCCGACTGCACCGGCAGGTGGATGTGCTTCGCCACGTTGCTGTGCCGTGCTATCACCCCGATTATCCTGTCAGTCATGTCCTTCGGGTGCGACGTCGTGAACCTCACCCGCATCTCAGGCGCATGGCGTGCCACCGTGTCAAGCAGGTCGGCGAAGTCAGTCACGGCATCCGTCTCCGGATCCACGTAGCGGTAGGAATTGACGTTCTGTCCCAGCAGCGTCACCTCCTTGAAGCCGCGCCGGCGCAGGTCATCGATCTCGTTCAGTATGCTCGTCACCTCGCGCGAACGTTCACGCCCGCGGGTGTAGGGTACGATGCAGTAGGAGCAGAAATTGTTGCATCCGCGCATTATCGACACGAATCCGCTCACCCTGTTACCCGTGATTCTCGACGGCACGATCTCGCGGTAGGTCTCCGTGGTGCTCAGCTCCACGTTGATCGCCTTCTCGCCCGCCTCGGCGGCGGCGAAGAGTGCCGGAAGGTCCAGATACGAGTCGGGACCTGCCACGAGGTCAACTCCGTGGTCGTTAATCAGAGTGTCGCGCACGCGCTCCGCCATGCATCCGATCACCCCCACTATCATCCGCGGGGCTTCCGCGCCACGCTTGCGGCGCATCGCGGCAAGTGCGGCAAGTCGTGCCACGATTTTCTGCTCGGCATTGTCGCGTATCGAGCACGTGTTGAGCAGGATAGCGTCGGCATCCTCCGCCGTGTCGGTCACGCGGTAGCCCGCCGTCTCCATCACGGCAGCCACCACTTCGCTGTCAGCCACGTTCATCTGGCAGCCGTAAGTTTCGATGTAGAGCCGACGTTCCTGAGTGTCGGAGGGGGTGGGGGAGAGGTTATTCTTTTCTGTCATTGTCGGTTGTCAGGATTGAGCCCACATTGCTCATATTGCCCGATTGTGCGCAATATATTTGGCAATATGGAAAACTTTCTTTAATTTTGTGCAAAATTACAAAAATCACCAATCATCACCAATTTTTGAGCGATTAACTGCAATCACCTATGGCATACAATTTCATTACAGCCGAAGAAGCAGCCGCAATGATCAAGAACAACGACACTCTTGGTCTCTCAGGATTCACTGCTCCCGGCACCCCCAAGGCGATCACCGAGGCAGTAGCTGCCAAAGCCGTTAAGGAACATGAAGAAGGACGCGAATTCAAGGTGAATATCTTCACCGGAGCGTCAACCAACCCCCACGTCGACGGCATCCTGGCCAAAGCCAACGCCATCAACATGCGTGCCCCCTACCAGAACACCCCCGACCTCCGTCTGCGCATCAACGCCCACGACACCCACTACTTCGACCGTCACCTCTCAGAGATGGCTCAGGAAGTGCGCTACGGATTCTATGGTCCCATCAACTATGCCATCATCGAGGCTGCCGAAATCGACGAGGAAGGCAACGTGCTTCTCGGCACCGGACTCGGCAACGGTCCCACCTACGCCGCCCTCGCCGACAAGATCTTCATCGAGCTCAACGCCGCCCTCCCCAAGTCGCTCTACGGCATGCACGACGTCGTGATGCTCCAGGATCCCCCCTACCGCCGCGAGATCCCCATCTTCCGTGCCAACGACCGCATCGGTAAGCCCGTCCTCAAGATCGACCCCTCCAAGGTCATCGGCATCGTACGCACCAACGCCCTCGACGGCGTCAAGCCCTTCACCGCCCCCGACGAGATCTCCAAGCAGATCGGCTCCAACGTCGTCCGCTTCCTCCTCGGCGAGTACAAGCGCGGAGGCATCCCCAAGGAGTTCCTTCCCCTCCAGTCAGGCGTGGGCAACGTAGCCAACGCCGTCCTCTACGACCTCGGCGAGAGCAAGGAAATCCCCCAGTTCATGATGTACACCGAGGTTATCCAGGACGCCGTCCTCGAGCTCATGAAGAAAGGCAAATGCACATTCGCATCCACCTGCTCCATGACATTCTCTGACGAGACCGAGTCCGAGCTCTTCAGCAACCTCGACTTCTTCCACGATAAGATCCTCCTCCGCCCCGCCGAGATCTCCAACAATCCCGAGGTGATCCGTCGCATAGGCGTCATCGCCATGAATACCGCCCTCGAGGCCGACATCTTCGGTGGCATCAACTCCACCCACGTCCTCGGCACCCGCATGATGAACGGCATTGGAGGATCGGGCGACTTCACCCGCAACGCCTACATCTCCATCTTCTCATGCCCCTCGGTCACCAAGGGCGGACTCATCTCCAACATCGTGCCCATGGTCAGCCACGCCGACCACTCCGAGCACTCCGTCGACGTCCTCATCACCGATCAGGGCATCGCCGACCTCCGCGGCAAGGATCCCCTGCAGCGTGCCGAGACCATCATCGAGAACTGCGCGCATCCCGACTACCGTCCCCTCCTCCGCGACTACCTCAAGCTCGGCAAGGGCGGTCAGACACCCCACGCCCTTCAGGCAGCACTCGCCTTCCACACCGAGTTTGCCAACTCCGGCGATATGCGCAACGTCGACTTCGCCAAATTCGCCTGATCCCCCTCCACCCATACCCAAAACGACCTTGAGCCACCCCGCCCAAGGTCGTTTTTTCTTTTCCCCTCTTCACTCTCCCCTCCCCACTCTCCACTCTTCCCTTGTGCCGGAGGCACTACATCTGGTTAACCCGGCGTGGTAACACGCCGGGATTGGACACCCCCACACCAGCCAGCCCGGGAAGGGCTGCACCCCGTAACCTCCGCCCCCTCTAACTCCTCACTCAAAATCCCTCTGCGCCTTTGCGTGAGACAATGATAGTCAAAGATAAAGATCAATTTTATTGTACTGAGATTATTGGCTGACCGAAAAAAGTTGACAGCATAGCTATAGTAGCGATAGTAAAATTATGTTCACCGCTCAACCATCGCGTGACTTCATTAGGTCGCTTTCCCAGAGCTGATGCCAATTGTTTTCTATTTAAGCCCTTTTCCCGCATTAGTGCATCCAATCTATTTGAGATTGCAAATGACAGGCGGGTCTCCTCACGTTTTTCGCGCGGGATTTCGTTAAATAGTTCCTGTAACGAAATATTAGCAGTTCTCATAATTCAAATGTTTTATCGGTTATGATCTCTTTTTCGGTAATCTCAACATTGCCTGAACGAACTTCCTGCTTAAGTAAGCGCTCAAACTTCTGCAAGTCCATGACATACCCCTGCAGTTTCTCATCTTCTTGATATGTACGGCTGCTCTTGATGCCTCCGTTCCCAAGAACAAGGATCTTATCGGTAAGGCGAAGACAATAGAGCCTGAGTTTTGATTTCAACACCGGAAGAGCTACAACAGAGTCAGTGAATTTTCCTTCTCTTCTGAAATAACGTTCCAAAGCACCGTTAGATAGAATCTGCTCTACAAAACGCATGATTGCCTGAAAATCTGGATTTAATTCAGCATCCTCTCTGAATTTTGAAATAAACTTTTCAAATTCACTCATATCATCAGATAGAAACTGGATAGTGTACATCGTGCAGCTCTCACTGCTATTTACTAATAAAAGTTCAACTTCGCTCATTGCTCAATGTTTAATATGACAACGCAAATTTAAGAAAAATTTTTTACATAAATGTAAAAAAAAGGACTATTTTTTGTTTCTCTCCACTCCTCGCTCCTAACTCCTAACTAACAAAACCCTCTCATCCCTCTTCCGCAGCATTCCACGGAAAGTCTCCAGCACATCCGCCAGCCCCACCGTCGCATTCCTCACCTCAGCCTCGTATCGTTCCGCTCCAAGCGCCCCCGACACCGACTTCCCCATCAGCGCATCGCTCACACCCGAAACGTCGTGAAACAGCTGCATCTCCAGCTTCAGCAGATCCTTCGCTCCAACGTCAGCCACCTGCGTCGACAGCTGCTTCGGACCCTCCTCATTGATACGGGGCAGATAGGGGATAAGTCCGTCAGTTTGCGCCCATTGCTCTCCGATGTCAGCCATCGTCCATCCCTGAGCCAGCTGATTCACCGGGAAAAGCAGCGCACCCTTCGCCGCCGTACCCATCATGTGGTCGATAAGCGTGATCAGGCGGTTGACATACTTCTGCTGATCCACCACATCCTCCACCAGCGAGTGCACCTCCCCGTCGATCAGCGGATAGAGCTTCATCACGAACGGATGCGATTCCCCGGCTGCCTTCACCTCGTGCCACAGCACCGTTCCGTCAGGTGCCAGGTACCGTCCGTGCCATCGCATCCCGATTTCCCATCGCGTCATCAGTTCCTTGCGCCCCTTGCGGCGACGCCGCCGGTTCTCGCGTTCGATCTGCGCCTCAGCCTCGGCTCCCGTCTCGTAGTAGCGCGCCTCTTCAGGATCATGCACCCTCAGTAGCTCACTGCTTTCGAGCGTCCAGAGCTCGATCACGCGGCACTTCCCCGCACGTGCCCGCCCAAACTGTGGCTCCTCCGGCTCCCCGCCACGGCGGTCGCACTCCGTGGCAGCCTCGCGGGCGGCAATCTCCCGGTAGGTCTCCGCAATCTCCCGTGCCCGTCGGCGGTCATCACCCGCCCATCGCATCGCTGCCTCCTGCACGCTCATCTCCAGTAGCTGTCCCACGCTCTCCACGTCCCATCCGCGCGGATCGCTCACCCGGTTGACGAAAAACGTGTCGGGATTCACGTTGTCAACCCATGTTCCTTCTCCGTGAAGCCTCCGGCAACGCTCCACACGCTGTATCGCGCATCCCGAGATCAGAAACTCCTCCAGCAGCCGGCAGTCAAGCTCGTCAAGCGAATTGGCTTCGTAAACCTCTTTCAGATCATCCGCCACCTCCGTCTCCTCCCTCATCAGCCGAAACCGCCCGATCACGCATTTCACCAGCTGCCGGATCAGATTGTTGGTCAACGGCTTCTTCCCGCCCTTTGTGCATGCTGTCCCTTCCGTCACCTCCAGCCCCGTATCGGGATCTCTCACCATGTCCTCCCACTGCCGCCCGTAGGTGTAGCGCTTGTATCTCCGGCGGCGCTCGCGCAGGTCGCGGCACTCCTCCCATAGCCGCCGCGCCGTCATCACCATCCGTTCCTCTTTCTCCAGTAATTTCATAGTCGTTAAGTCATTTCATCGTTATCTGTGTCAATTGTCGCTAAGTCCCGCTCGTCGATGATCATCGGATCATCCTCAGTTCCTGCCTTTTCAGTCACTGCCGTCAGACTGGTGAGGAATATCGGACCGCCTCCGCTTCCCGTGCCGTAGATGTAGAGTCGCATTCCGCGCCTTATCACCACCGGGTGCCGTTGTCCTGCTCTCGTGTACGCCGACAGCTGCCTTCGTGCCGTCTCGCTCTCCGCATCCGTCAGCCCTACGTCGGTGTCCCACGTGCTCAGCCTCACCGTCCCCACCCGTCGGCACTCCTCCGGCAGATCTATCGTAGCCGTCCCGTCGCCGTTGGTTTTAAGTCTCACCCTGTCGGCTATCTCCTCCCATTCGAGGTGACTCTCCTCAGCTGTGTCGAGAAGGTTCAGGTACCAGTCGCGCATCTCCGCCCGGTAGCGGTCGTCCGGTCTCACAGTCCCGTCATCCGGTAGGATCATTTCTATTGTCACGTCGCTCCGCAGAGGCTCGATGGCGCGCCGGAGGCGCCATCGGCTCAGCAGCTCATCTTCCGTAAGCCTCAGTTTCATTCCCCCAAATCACATTATCTACTCATTCCACCTTAATTGTGCATTATGCATCGTGCATTCTCCGAACTCTCACACTCCCTTCGACGTGATGCGCAGATGTGCGTCAGGGTAGCGGAGCACAAGGCAGCTTGCCTCGGTTATCACGATCGCGTCCGTGTTGCGCTGTCCGCTCGATCGGAGGTCAAGTTTCTCGGTGTGGAAAGGCACATGGCAGAATTTCACCAGATATTCAGGATCGATCACCATGCCGTCATCCTGATGTCCGCAGTGGTCAAAAGTCTCGCTCATCACCACGTAGAGCGTGCCAAACTTCGTGTGGATCTGAGTGAAGTCAAGTCCCCACTGAGCCACTACCTCCGTCGCTCCGAGCACCTTTGTTGCGCCCAGGTCATGCAGTCGCTCGATCAGTCCGCTGCCGCCGATCAGCACCTTGCGCGACGAACCGGCATTTTTCGTGAACGCCATACGCGCCATCCCCACTAAGTCGCTCAGTTCAAGCTTGCCGCCGTCGTAGCTCCATTCGCGTCCCGCCTGGTTCCACACGCCGCCTGTCAGGAAGATGTCCTCGCGCTTGTTCGGGTCGGTGAAGCGTGAGCGCGCACCGAAGAGGAAGTTTTTCTCCATGCCCATGCGCATATCCACGATTGCCACCTCTTCCTGATCCGAGAAGGTCCAGCCTGTCTCTTTGTTGGCGATCTTCATGAATGTCGACTGCTCCACCTGTGCCTTGAATATCTGGCAGTAGTTGAACGCTTTCACCGGAAGGGCTGAGTACTGCGGTGTCTGCACGTCAAGTTCCGTTGCAGCGCGTCCCATTCGGATCACCTTGCTTCCTGCCGGAATCGCCGGGATGCTGCGGCTCGCGCCATTCCAGTTGTTGGCAGCCATCGCCATCACTCCTCCCTCTGTACCTGTCACATAGAGCACAAGCGGACCATTTTCCGCGCCCTGACTGTCGGTTGCCGTCACTTCGGGCAGAAGGAGGGTCTCAGTGGCAGTGAACAGGCTGTCGTTGTCGGTCTCCACCTTCACTCGGTTGTTGCTCGATGCCGCTATCGCCTTCGTGGTCTTGGCTTCCGTGCCCTTGGTGTCCACGGCGTAGTATTCCGCCACCATGCTCCCCGATTGACGTGTAGTGCCCCAGCGTGATATCTGGTCAAGAGGGGTCGACATCGGGCGCACCTTCACGATGCGGCGGTCGATTTCGCTCAGAAGCAGATCGGGAGTCTCCGACTCTGCCACTGCCGTGGTCAGCGGACCGTTCATCACGTGCTTGCCGCCCGCGGTTCCCGTCACCACTGCCACTGCCGCCATCGTTGCGCCGCCATCGTCACCGCCCAGAATCATGTAGACGATCAGTGCGGCGAGCCCGACGAGCGACATCACTCCGTCATTGTCTCGAAATGCCACATACAACTTCTTGCATACCTCCTTCACCTTCTTCACGGCGTTTCCCTTCTTCTCGTTCTTCTTCATCTCCTTTTCCTCCTTTTTTTCTGTTTTGTTCATTTTCTTGTTGGTTTTCTTAGCTTTCTCATTTTCAGCTGTTTCATTCACTGCGTGTTCCTTTTTCTTTCCCATGATAGTTTCTTGTGTTTGTGTGTTTTGATTGAATTTCTGTCTGTTTGATTCGAAGCGATTGATTTCGTCTGCCGTGTCAGTCCTATTTATTTACCCCGGTCCCAGATGCTTTCGCGTATTCGTTGCAGAATGTCGGCTGTGCCTCCTGCGGGCGGGAGGCCCGGATTCGGAGTAAGCGGCTTTGATGATTCACCCGGCTTCTTCATCAGTTCCTCGATGCTCTCGTTTCGTCCGCGCAGATACCCCCGCATTTCCGCCTCCGCCACCATCGCCTCAATCGACTTCTGTCCCGTCTCTCCGCTCTCCACTCTATGCTCCTCCCTCTCAACTGTGAATTCTGCATTTTCCTCTGTGCATTGTGAATTTAGCATTGTGCGTCCCTCCTCAGTGAATTCTGCATTTTCCTCTGTGCATTGTGAATTTAGCATTGTGCGTCCCTCCT
>CAMWPM010000029.1 GCA_947176235.1 uncultured Bacteroidales bacterium
TCGGAGGGGGTTGTGGCGAAGAGGGCGAGGGTGACTCCGGTGAAGCCGCCGGCGGTCTCGGATGAGAGGTAGCGGGCGTTGGCGTTGCCGGCGGGGATGAATGTGGCGCCGCCGTCGGTGCTGACGCTGAAGGAGTACATGTCGGGCGCGCCTTCGACGCGTAGGATCACCTGTGAGCCGGGTGTGACGGGCACGGGGTCAAATGTGTGGGTGATGGCGTTGAGGCGCAGTGTGGTAACTGCCTGCTGTGAGCCGTCGGGGAGGGCGGTGACTGCCAGGTCGTAGTGGTTGGCGGCGTCCATGTAGACGGTGATTCCGGCGCGTGTGCCCGCCGGTGATTCGGGTGAGAGGGTGAGTGGTGCTGTGGCTTCAAAGTCGTGCTGTGTCTGACGGATGCCTACCCATGTGGGGCTGTCGGGCATGTCGAGGTCGACGGTGGTGGCACGGAGTGTGAGTCCGTCGGGGGACAGGCTGTAGCTATCGGGGAGTGGGTTGCGGAGGTAGATCCAGTGGTGGGGGAGGGCGGAGATTGTGGTGAAATCGGTGACGGCAGCGGGGGATTCTACAGGGACGGGAGGAAGGAGGGTGGGGGGCGCCATGGTGACGTCGAGGGTGCCGTTGGAGTTGACGACGGGCCATGCTCCTTCATCCCAACGGACTGGTGCAAGCATGGTCTCGCGTCCGAGTGTGTGCTGTCCGTTAGCCATGGTGCGGTAGCCGAGTGCGACGATCCACCATGATCCGTCGGGGGCGTCGACGAGGTCGGCGTGTCCGACGCCCTGAATTGAGCTTGACTGTGAGTCCATGCGGAAGTTGGAGAGGATTGGATTGTGGGGTGCTGGGGTGTAGGGTCCGTAGATGTCGGTGGAGCGTGCGATGGTGACTCCGTGACCGAGTTCGGTGCCTCCTTCGGCGATGAGGAGGTAGTAGAAGCCGTCCTTCTTATAGATATGGGGCGCTTCGGGGTAGCGTCCGCCGGTGCCTTGCCAGATGCGTCGTGAGGGTGTGAGCTGCTTGCCGGTGAGGGGGTCGATCTCGCAGAGGAATATGCAGTTGTCGGGGTTGGAAGTCATGTAGACCTTGCCATCCTCGAAGAAAAGGGATGGGTCGATGCCTCCCTGCTCAAGCCAGACGGGTTCGGACCAGGGTCCGGCGGGGTCGGTGGCAGTTACGAAGAAGTTGCCGTTGCCGTCAGGTGCCTGAGGTCCGACGTTGGTGGTGATCATGTAGAAGATGCCGTCGTTGTAGCGGATTGTGGGTGCGTAGATGCCGAGCCATGCGTTAGCCTGTCCGAGGGGGAGCTGTGAGGGGCGGTCGAGGACGTTGCCGATCTGTTGCCAATTAACGAGGTCGCGGCTATGCCAGACGGGGACTCCGGGGAAGAACTGGAATGAGCTGTTGACGAGGTAGAAGTCGGAGTCGACGCGGCAGACGGACGGATCGGGGTAGAATCCGGGGATGACGGGGTTGGTGTAGGATTGTGCGCCGAGGGTGAGGGAGGAGAGGATGAGGAGGGTGGCAAGGCTGGATTTCATGGAGAGTTAGGAGTTAGGAGTTAGGAGCGGAGAGTGGAGAGTGGGGGGTCAGGCGAGATCGGCGGCGAGCTGGCGGAAGGCGTACTCGACGGATACGCGGCGGTAGAGGACGTCGTAGACTGCTTCGAGGATGGGCATGTGGACTCCATAAGCGGCGTTGATCTCGTGGATGCATTTGCTTCCGTAGTAGCCTTCGGCTGTCTGCTCCATCTCCATGCGTGCTGCCTTGACGGAGTAGCCTTTCCCGATCATTGATCCGAAGTTGTGGTTGCGTGAGAATCGGGAGTAGGATGTGACGAGGAGGTCGCCGAGGTAGACGGAGTCGCAGATCTGGCGCGGATGGGGGGCTGCGGCGCTGAGGAAGCGGTCCATCTCGCGGATAGCGTTGGAGACGAGCATGGCGAGGAAGTTGTCGCCGCGTTTCATTCCATGCACCATACCGGCTGCGATGGCGTAGATGTTCTTGAGGACTCCGGCGTACTCGATGCCGTCGATGTCGGTGGAGAGGATGGTGTGGGTGTTCTTGAAGTTGAGGCACTCGGCGAACTGCTGTGCGAGCTGCTGATCGCGGGCACCGATCGTGAGGTAGCTTGGACGGTCGAGAGCGACTTCCTCGGCGTGGCATGGTCCGGAGACGACGAGCATGTTGGCGGGATCGACGCGGAATGTGCGTGCCATGTAGTCGGTGACGAGTTCGTTGACGCCGGGGACAATGCCTTTGAGTGCCGTGATGATGACTTTTGATGACAGGTCGACGGTGATCTTCTCCATGTGGTCGGGGAAGTAGGGGGAGGGCATGGCGAGGAGGAGGGCTCCTGCGCGTGAGCAGACGTAGTTGATGTCGGATGAGAACTCGATGCGCTCGATGTCGAACTCGACGTCGGTGAGGTAGGCGGGGTTGTGGCGCAGGCGCTTGAATTCGTCGATGCGGTCGTCGCGGCGCATGTACCAGATTATGCTTTCACAGTTTTTGAGGAGGAGTTTGGCAAGGGCTGTCGCCCAGCTGCCTCCTCCCATTACTGCTATAGATTCCTTGAAATCCATGGTATCGGTGAGTGGGGGGCAGATTATTAGGTGTGTGGGGATTTACGGATGTGGGATTATTTGGCGGCTTCGATCCAAGCGGAGACTTCGTCGATGAGTGGGTTCTTGAGTCCGAGCTTGAATTTTTTGTTGAGTCCGCAGAGTTCCTGATGGAGCTTTCCGGGGGCAGCTTCGGCGAGCTGCCGGACGGTGGGGAATCCGGCTTTCTGGACGGCGGGCACCCATTCTTCGGGGATTCCGATTGCTACGTAGGCTTCGGGCTTGTCGCGGTGCTGGACTTTCTCGGGTCGCATCTGGGGGAAGAATAGGACTTCCTGGATGGTGGACTGTCCGGTCATGATCATGACGAGGCGGTCCATGCCGATTCCCATGCCGGATGTGGGCGGCATGCCGTACTCGAGGGCGCGGATGAAGTCGTGGTCGATGATCATTGCTTCGTCGTCGCCTTTCTCGGCGAGCCTCATCTGATCGACGAAGCGCTGATACTGGTCGATGGGGTCGTTGAGCTCGGAGTAGGCGTTGGCGAGTTCCTTGCCGTTGACCATAAGTTCGAAGCGCTCTGTGAGGTCGGGGTTGGAGCGGTGGCGCTTGGTGAGGGGGGACATCTCGATGGGATAGTCGATGATGAATGTGGGCTGGATGTAGGAGCCTTCGCATTTCTCGCCGAAGATTTCGTCGATGAGCTTGCCTTTGCCCATGGAGGGGTCGACTTCGATGTCGAGGCGGCGGCAGACGTCGCGCAGCTGATCCTCGTCCATGCCTGTGATGTCAATGCCGGTGTGCTCCTTGATGGCGTCGATCATGGTGACGCGGCGGAAGGGCGCCTTGAAGGATATGACGTTATCGCCGACACGGACTTCGGTGGTGCCGTTGACGTCGAGACAGATGCGCTCGAGCATACGCTCGGTGAATTCCATCATCCAATTGTAGTCCTTGTAGGCTACGTAGATCTCCATGCAGGTGAATTCGGGGTTGTGGGTGCGGTCCATGCCTTCGTTGCGGAAGTTCTTGCCGATCTCGTAGACACCATCGAAGCCGCCGACGATCAGGCGCTTGAGGTAGAGCTCGGTGGCGATGCGCATGTAGAGGGTCATGTCGAGCGAGTTGTGGTGGGTGATGAAGGGGCGTGCAGCCGCACCACCGGCGATGGACTGGAGGATGGGGGTCTCGACTTCGAGGTAGCCGTGCTCGTTGAAGTAGGCGCGCATGGAATTGTAAACCTTTGAGCGCTTGATGAAGATGTCGCGGACACCGTCGTTGACGATTAGGTCGACGTAGCGACGACGGTAGCGGAGCTCGGGGTCGTCGAATCCGTCGTAGGTGACGCCGTCCTTCATCTTGACGATGGGGAGTGGACGGAGTGACTTGGAGAGGACGACGAGTGATGAAGCGTGGACGGAGATTTCGCCGGTCTGTGTGCGGAACACGTGACCGCGGACGCCGACGTAGTCGCCGATGTCAAGGAGTTTCTTGAAAACAACGTTGTAGAGATCCTTGTCGTCGCCGGGGCAGAGCTCGTCGCGGTTGACGTAGACCTGAATACGGCCTTCGGCGTCCTGAAGCTCCATGAATGAGGCTTTTCCCATGATGCGGCGCCCCATGATGCGACCTGCAATCACGACGTCGCGCCGGGGGGCGTCGTCGGAGAATGATGCTTTGATTTCGGCGGAGCGGGCGTCGACGGGGAAAAGTGCTGCGGGATAGGGATCAATGCCGAGACGGCGCATCTCGTCGAGGCTGCCGCGGCGTACGATTTCTTGTTCGCTGAGTTCAAGAGGATTCATATCAATTGTGGTAAAAAATGATTAACAAGGGGGTGAAGGGGATGCCTTCGGGGTCATGACGCAAAAGCGCCGGACAAAATCCGGCGCAAAGATAGGCATTTTATGCGCGTTATCCAAAGGGATAACATAAATTAAATAAGCGGGAGGGGATTCAGGAGGCACCGGCGGGGGCGAGGATGCGATCAGCCATGTCGTCGGCGAGGGCGATAGCGCGCTGAATGGCTTCGTCGCCGGGGGCATGCTTGAAGTCGACGGCAATGGCTACGCCTTCGGGGTCGACGTTCTTACCTTCGACGAGCACCTGACTGATGCGTTTCATTGACTGTGACGCCCATGTGAAGGATCCGAATGTGGAGATGACACGTCCACGCACCTCGCGGTTCTTGAGTGCCTGAACGAGTGCCTCGACGGGCGGGAAGAGGGAGTTGGAATATGTTGGGGCGCCGATGATGAGTCCGCGGTAGCGGAAGATGTCGGAGAGAATGTAGGAGAGGGGGGTGCGGGAGCAGTCGTGGATGCGGATGCTGCGTATACCTCTCTCGGAGAGACGTGAGGCGATCACTTCGGCTACTTCGGCGGTGTTGCCGTACATGGATCCGTAGGCGATCACGACGCCTTCTTCTGCCTCGAAGCGTGAGAGGCGGTCGTAGATGGAGAGGACGCGGGGGATATGATCATGCCATACGGGACCGTGGGTGGGGCAGATGTACTTGATGTCGAGTGGGGAGAGCTTGGCGATGGCTTTCTGGACGAAGGTGCCGTATTTGCCTACGATGTTGGAGTAGTAGCGATACATCTCGGGGATGTAAGGCTCGACGTCGGTGTCGGAGTCGAGGATGGCACCGTTGAGGGCACCGAAGCATCCGAATGCGTCGCCGGAGAATATGGTGGCTCGCTCGGGGACGTAGGTGACCATTGTCTCGGGCCAGTGGACCATGGGGGTGAGGTGGAAACGGAGCGTGACGCCTCCGAGGTCGAGGGTGTCGCCGTCGGCGATGCAGAGGACTCCGTCGGTGATTCCGTGGAAGCCTTTGACCATTTCGAGGGTCTTGGCGTTGCCGACGAGGGTGATGTGGGGGAAGAATGAGCGTATGACCTGTATGGCGCCGGAATGGTCGGGCTCCATGTGGTTGATGATGAGATAGTCGGGGGCTTCGGCACCTATGACGTTGCGGATGTTCTGCCTCAGGCGCTCACATTCGCTGATCGACACACCGTCGATGAGGGCGATCTTGGATGATCCGCGGACGAGGTAGGAGTTGTAGCTTACGCCGAGCGGGAGTGGCCAGAGGCTTTCGAAGAGAGAAGTGGTGCGGTCGTTGACACCGACGTAGAAGATGTCGGGGATGAATTCCTTGAAGTTCATGGGGATGAATGTATATGTTGTGTTGTAAACGTGTGGACGGGGGATAAAGCCGAGTCTCTGTAATTATAACAATCGAGAAGAGATTTCGGGTGAGAGGGAGGGAAAAAATCAAACCGGGGACTGGAGGGAGAGGAGGTGGAGGGGGGATTCGGGTCCGAGGTTGAAAAGGAGGTCGAGGATGGAGAGGGAGGGGGAGAATCCGTGATGGTCGGCGCGTACCTGCCAGTAGGGCAGGGGATTGACGGGTATGGAAGATGCTTGGACAGCCGATGCGAGCAGTGAATCCCATGATTCGGCTCCGGAGGGAAGAGAGACGTCGGCGGGATCGGTGAAATTGGTAACTTCGGGGGCGGAGGCGTCGGTGGTGCCGGGGGTGAGGAAGAGGACGCGGGTGGAGAGGGAGAGTGACCGGCGGATTACGGCGTCGATGGCACCGTCGAGCTGCCAGAGGAGGGGGAAGCGGGAGGGGGTGGAGTGGGAGAGGAAGGGCAGGAAGCGGTCGATGTAGAACTCGAAGAACGGTGTGCGCCCGAAGGCGGATTCGAGGGATACGCGCTGAACGCCCCACCATGCTCCGTGGGAGGAGACGGCGATGGAGGAGAGGGTGGCGCGGGGGATGTCGGGGCGCGAGACGGGGAGGGTGAGGCGGAGTGGACCGTGAGTGTCGACGATGTCGAAGCGGTGGGTGGCTTTGTCACGCTTGTCGAAGCGGCACCGGCAGTCGATGATGACTGTGGAGAAACGTGCGAGGCGGGCGTAGTAGGGGACAGAGCCGTAGTAGCGCAAGGGCATCACAGCCACTTCGGCGGGGCGGGTGAGAAGGGGCGAGGGGGCGGTGATCATTTGTCGGGGTTGGCGTCGGCGAAAATGCGATCCCATCGAATCTTGCCGTCGAAGAGGGAGCGATCCTTGTCAAATGAAGCGAGGACGCGCCAGGGGGTGCCGACGATGTGATCCTCGGGAACAAATCCCCAGAAGCGGGAGTCGAGGGAGTTGTCGCGGTTGTCGCCCATCATGAAGTAATAGTCCATGCGGAATGTATAGTCGGGGGCAATCTTTCCGTCGATGTAGACGTTGCCGTCGGGCCGGAGCTCGGCTGAGGTATTGCCTTCGTAGACGCGGATTGGACGCTCGTAGAGATCCCAGGTCTCGGCGTTGAGGGGTACGGTGAGTCCCTTGGCGGGGATGAGGATTCCTTCGGGTCCGCCGTAGTTTGCCACGGTCCAGTTGCGTGAGGCTTTTTCTGGGAACAGGAATGCGCCTTCGAGGGGGATAACGCGCTCAATGCGTGTGACTCCGGGGATGCGGGATGCTTTCTCAATCATTTCGGAAGTGAGGGGGGCGACGTAGATTGAGGGAGTGGACTGCTGGTCGGCGGAGATTAGCCCCTGGTTGAGGAGCTGGCGGTAGTCGTCGGAGTTGACGGGTCGCCAGTCGTCAACGGCAACGCCGAGCTGCTCCCAAGTGTCGGGGGATATGGTGCGTCCGTCGGTGACGATGAAGTTGTTGAACTGGGCGAAGCGGGGGAGTTCCTGCTTCTTACCGTCGATGTAGATGTCGCCGTTCTTGATTGCTATGCGCTGACCGGGTAGCCCGACGGCACGCTTGACGTAGTTTTCGCGGCGGTCGACAGGACGATAGATGAGTTCGCCGAGCTGTTCGGGGCTCGAAAGGACAGCTTCACGTCCGTAGGCGCGGACGAGGGTGTAGTAGTCGGGGTTGGAGACTTTGGTGAGCACGGAGTCGCCTGCGGGGAAGTTGAAAACCACGATGTCGCCAGCCTCCACGTTGCGGAAACCCTTGAGGCGGTGGTAGGGGAGGGAGGGGGAGTCGAGGTAGCTCTTGACGTCGGCAATCTCGTTGTGGACGAGGGGGAAGTGGACGGGCGTCATTGGAACACGTGGACCGTAGACCATCTTGTTGACGAAGAGGTAGTCGCCGGTGAGGAGCGTCTTTTCGAGTGATGAAGAGGGAATCTGGTAGTTCTGTCCGACAAATGCGAAAACGAAGTAGACGAGGACGAGGGCGTAGAGGATGGCGTCGACCCACGACATTACGGTGCGGACGGCGGGACTGGAGCTGCGCTTCCACCATGTGAGGGGGATGTAGCCGGTGATGTAGATGTCGAAGAGGAGGATGAACAGGAGAGCCACCCACCAGTTGCCGAGCCAGGCGACCCATGCGAAGAAGATGACTGAAACGATGGCGAAACGGATCCATCGTGTGGGACGGACCGCGGCGATGCGCTCGCGGAAAGATGATGGCGCAGGGGTGGGAGCGGCAGGCTGATTATCGGGAGAAGCCGTAGCGTTAGAGAGGTTTTCGGAAGATTTCTGTGTCATGACAGGGGATGGTTGTATGGTAGGAAAAGTGCAAATAATGGTGATGAGGGTGAAAGAATGTGCTTTTTTGACATATCAGCGCGCCGAGGGAGCGTTAATTTTGCAGAGGCAAGAAGCATGGAGAGATCGGGAGCATGGAGTCATCACGAAATTGCGATGCAAAAATAATCAATCGGACTCAATATCTTGCAGTCGTTAACTAAAATTTCAAATTATTTGTTTTATCTTTGTGACGCCAAGGACGCGAAAAGCGTCAAAGGCACGAAGACATAAGCAAAAATCCCTACACAACAAGCATGAACTACAGCTTTCTGGATTTTCTGGGACTACTCGGCGCCGTCGGGTTGTTTCTGTACGGCATGAAGATCATGAGCGAGGGCCTACAGAAGGCCGCCGGTGATCGCCTCCGCAACATCCTGAGCGCGATGACGCGCAACCGTTTCACCGGTATACTAACCGGATTCTTCATCACAGCATTAATCCAGAGCTCGTCGGCGTCGACGACGATGGTGGTGAGCTTCGTGAACGCGGGTCTGATCTCGCTTGCGCAGTCGATGGCTGTGATCATGGGCGCAAACCTTGGCGCGACGTTCACGATGTGGCTTATCGCCCTCTTCGGGTTCAAGGTGGACATCGCGGCATTCGCCCTCCCGCTGATCGGCTTCGCCATCCCTCTACTTTTCGCATCGAAATCCAGAAACAAGTCGATCGGAGAATTCCTGATCGGCTTCGCATTCCTGTTCATGGGTCTGTCGCTGATCAGCAAGTATGTCCCCGACCTACAGAGCAATCCGGAGATGTTCGCGTTCCTGCAGAAGTATGCGACGATGGGCTTCGGCTCGGTGCTGATCTTCCTGGTGGTGGGCATCGTTCTGACAATGATCATCCAGTCGTCAGCCGCCACGTTCGCGATCACCCTGATCATGTGCTCGAAGGGGTGGATCACGTTTGACCTTGCCTGTGCGATCATCCTGGGCAGCAAGACGGGCACGTGCATCACGCCGATCCTCGCGTCGCTGAGCGGAAACGTGGCGGCGAAACGCGCGGCGATGGGTCACCTGATGTTCAACGTGCTCGGCACGATCTGGGCACTGGCTGTGTTCTATCCGTTCGTCAACCTGTGCAACTGGCTGACCCAGGCGATGGGTCAGGGAGATCCGGAACAGCTGTACACATTCGTGAATAATCTGGCACATACGGATCCTGATATCTACAATCACCTGTTTGACGGATCGCTGCCGGTGGGACACTCGGCACTGAAGCAGGTGACGTCGATGCAGGTGAGCGTGTCGCTGGGTCTGTCGGTGTTTCCGTCGCTCTACTGCCTGATCAATCTGATGATCATGATATGGTTCACGAACGTCTACGTGAAGATAGTGGAATGGATCGTGCCGACGAAGAACAAGGAGGACGAGGAATTCACGCTGAAATACATCTCACGCGGCCTTCTGGGCGCCAGCGAGCTTAACATAGCACAGGGCGAGAAAGAGATGCAGCTCTTCGCAAAGCGCGTCGGGCGGATGCTGGGCATGGCTCAGGAACTGGTGCATACGAAGAGTGGCGGGGATGACTTCAACCGTATCTATTCACGACTTGAGAAGTACGAGGAAATATCGGACCGCATGGAGCTTGAGATCGCAGGCTTCCTGAAGCACGTGTCGGAGGGGCGCCTGTCAGCCGCATCAAAACGCCACATCGCGGCGATGCTGAGTATCGGTTCGGAGATAGAAAGCATAGCCGACTGCTGTCTGGGCGTGGGCAAGATTCTTCTTCGCAAGCAGCAAGCCAACGTGCACTTCAACGAGGAGATCTACGAGAAGATCGACGTGATGTTCGGGTACGTGGACAAGGCGATGAACAACATGGTGATGCTTCTCGAGAACATGGAGAACCTGCATGACAACGACATCATAGCCTCCTACAACTTCGAGCGAGAGATCAATAACATGCGCAACCAACTCCGCACCGGCAACATCGAGAGCATCAATGCCAACCACTACGAATATCAGGCGGGTATCTTCTACATGGACATCATCAGTGACCTGGAAAAGACGGGTGACTACATCATCAATGTGGTGGACACGGTGAAGGACGAACGGCGCCACAACAACGGTTACTAACCCGGTAGGCTATCAAACCGCCATGTGACCAAGCATAATCAGACAAGAGAAAAAAACATACTTACATCTAACAAAATTCCAATCATCAATTACCAAATTTCTTATCATTAAAGCCATGAGACGTAACATGACGACAACATTGCTAATAATCGGAGCCGCCGCTCTGCTCGGGTGCGGCATCCTGAGCAGCTGCAAATCGAAAAAAGCAGAGGTGGAAACGCCTGCCACGGCGGCAGACTCGACGCTTGTTACGAGCCTGCATCAACCGGAATGGAGCCGCAACGCCGTAATCTACGAGGTGAACTGGCGTCAGTCGACCCCATCGGGTACCATCAAGGAATACATGCCTCAACTTGACCGACTGAAGGACTTAGGCGTGGACATAATCTGGATGATGCCAGTGCATCCGATCAGCGAGAAGAACCGCAAGGGGACACTCGGCAGCTACTATGCAGTGAAAGATTATAAGGCTCTCAACCCCGAACTTGGCACGATGGATGACTTCAAGGCCTTCGTGGATGAAGCGCACAAGAAGGGAATGAAGGTGATTATCGACTGGGTGCCGAATCATTCGGGCTGCGACAACGCCTGGGTGAAGGAGCATCCGAGCTGGTATGCCCGCAATGAGAAGGGTGAGATGTACGGTCCGTACGACTGGACCGACGTCTACAAATTCAACTACTCGAATCCGGAAATGCGCGAGGGAATGACTGACGCGCTGAAATTCTGGGTGACAGAAGTGGGAGTGGACGGATTCCGCTGCGATGTGGCAGGAGAGGTGCCGGTGGACTTCTGGGATGAGGTGCGACCGAAACTTGACGCCGCGAAAGAGGGCGGGGTGTTCATGCTTGCGGAAGCAAGCGTGCCCGCACTGCAGGTGAACGGCTTCAACATGGGGTACAACTGGCCGATGAAGGACGTGTTTAATGCCATAGCCGCCACGGCAGGACAGAACACGTACGACTCTCACGAATACCGTCAGCTCTACGCTTCGGCGATCGACTCGCTGGTGAAGGTGCAGGCAAAGGAATATCCGAAAGACACTTACCTGATGAACATGATCACGAACCATGACCTGAATTCATGGGAAGGAACGGAATTCCAGCGCTTAGGAAATCTGACGGAGGCATTTGCGGTGATAAGCTACACGCTTCCCGGCATGCCGCTGATCTACACGGGTCAGGAGACCGGCATGAACCGCGCATTTGAATTCTTCGAAAAAGATAAGGCTCCCGACTGGGAACCGCGCAACGAATATTTCACATTCTATCAGAAACTGAATGCGCTCAAGCATAATGAGGCAGCCCTGAGAGCAGGCGAAGAGGGCGGGGAAATGAAGGATTACCCCGCCACTGACAAGCATGTGCTTGCATTCAGCCGCACAAAGGGTGACTCGCAGGTGACGGTGGTGGCTAATCTGGGCAATGAGGAAGCTACGGTGGCATTTGACGGTGAAGCTCCGAACGTGGACATCGAGACGATGACGGACTATTTCGCCGGCTCTGCCGCTTCGATGCCGGAGACCCTAAAAGCCGGCGAATGGCGAGTATTCGTAAAAAACAAGTAAGCACAACAGGCAAAAACAGCGAATGAAAGGAATAACAATCTACGGTGCTTCCAGCCCGAAGATAGACCCTAAATATCTGTCAGCCGCGCGCTCACTGGGTGAGCTCGTGGCTGACAGCCATTTACCCCTTATAAGCGGCGGAGGCCGAGCGGGGGTAATGGCAGCGGCTATAGAGGGGTGTGTGAGTCAGGGCGGGACTGCAATCGGCATACTGCCGCAATTCATGATCGAAAAGAACTGGCAGCATCCGGATCTGACGGAGATGCGTGTGACTGACGGAATGCACTCCCGAAAGGAGATGATGGCTGAACTGGCGCTTGGTGTCGTGGCGCTGCCGGGCGGCGTGGGAACTCTGGAGGAACTTCTGGAGATCATCACCTGGCGGCAGCTCGGGCTCTACGGCGGCAATGTCGTGATACTGAATGTCGGAGGTTACTATGATCCTCTGCTGAAGATGCTTGACCGGACGATCGAGGAGCATTTCATGAATGAGGATCACCGGACGCTTTGGCGGGTGGCATCGACACCGGAAGAGGCGGTGAAGATGGCAAAGTCACCGGCAGAGAAGCACGAATACTCGACAAAAATCAAATAACCAGCCCTACAAATGTGGCGGAATGATATGACAGACGGGCAGGTGGCTGCGGACAGCGTGACGCGGGATACGACGCAGATTGCTGTGCCGACGGCTGTCGTATCGCAGCCGGAGCGATCGTGCGGGACT
Organism: uncultured Bacteroidales bacterium; assembly: GCA_947176235.1. Lineage (GTDB taxonomy): Bacteria > Bacteroidota > Bacteroidia > Bacteroidales > Muribaculaceae > CAMWPM01. Next base: position 12,483 of record CAMWPM010000029.1, read on the forward strand.
TACAGTGCTGACTCAGAAGCAAGGTCCGCTCACGATACCTCACTTCAGCAGTCAGCGGATCCGATAGCTTCGGACACGACCGCTGTGAAGACGCCCGAACCGGAAATGTGGGTGGTGAATCTGGCGGGAGACACGCTTGGGACAACGGGGAGCGTGACGGCGCGCAGCGTCAGCTGGCTCGCGCCCCGATATGACGACTATTACTACGATTACAATTATTACGATGACTGGGATCAATGGGCTCGGAATGATACGGTGAGGATCGAGATTCCGGCGGGGACGTTCCCGGTGCCTAAGGCGCTAAGCGCCGAGGCAGATGCACCAGCGTCGCGCAGGGATGCGGCGATATGCACGTCGACGCATCTGGAGGTGGATGACGGACTTGATGCAGTGATGACGGAGAGCAATCAGATGCCTGACAGTGTGCTTGTGGGGGGACTGCTGCTTTTCTTCGTGTTCATCGCGATGAACTTCGGGGAGGTGAGGCGTCTGTTCAAGAATTTCGGGCAGGACGTATGGTCGGTGAGACGCAGGCGCGGCAATGCGTTCGACGACCGCACGACAAACGAAAACCGTACGCTCGGACTGCTGATGCTGATGGCATCGGGCGGAGAGGGAATATTCATGGCAGATGCCTGCGGGATTGAACCGTCGAATGTTGGGGCAGTGGGGTTGATGGCTGCGATAGCGCTGGGATACAACGTGTTTCAGCTGCTCTGTTACATTCTGGTGGGATATGTGTTCACGGATCAGACAGGAAAGCGGCAATGGCTTCGCGGATACGTGTCGAGCCAGTCGATGCTTGGACTTCTGCTGCTGCCGGCGGGTCTGGTGGCACTGGTGCATCCGGGCGTGTCGGAATGGATGATGTGGGGCGCTCTGGGACTGTTTGTATCAGCAAGATTGGTGTTTATAGCAAAGGGAGTTAAGATTTTTTACCAAAATTTGCCGTCATTAGTGTATTTTATTTTGTACCTTTGTGCCCTTGAAATTATTCCTCTGCTGATAGCGTGCGGAGGCGCGGCATCCGTCGCATCGAGATATTAACACGTAAAATGCTCCGGAAGGGGGCGCAACCAGACAGTGTAACGTGAAGATTAATAAGATATTAGTGTCACAGCCAAAGCCAGAGTCAGGTAAATCACCGTACTATGAAATCGGGGAGAAATACGGCGCGGAGATAATATTCCGCCCGTTCATCAAGATCGAGGGACTCTCGGCGAAGGAATTCCGCCAGCAGAAAATCAACATATCAGATTTCACCGCGATCATCTTCACAGCCAAGACCGCGATCGACAACTTCTTCAGACTTGCGGAGGAGCTGAGAGTCAGCATTCCTGACACGATGAAGTACTTCTGCACGACGGAGTCGATCGCTCTATATCTACAAAAATACATCATCTACAGGAAGCGCAAAATCTTCCATGCCGAGACAGGCAAACTTGCCGATCTGCTACCATATCTCACCAAGCACTCGAAGGAGAAATTCCTGCTTGTGGTGTCGGACGTGAGCAAGGAGAATTACGGGCTGCTCGAAGCGGCGAAAATCAACTTCACAAGAGCGGTGATGTACAAGACGGTGAGCAATGACTTCACGAAGGAGGAACCCCTGGACTATGATATGCTTCTCTTCTTCAGCCCGTCGGGAATCAATTCGCTGGTGAAGAACTTCCCGGAATGGGAGCAGGGGGACGTGAGAATCGGAGTGTTCGGGGCACCGGTGGCTCAGGCGGTGAAGGACGCCGGACTGCGTCTGGACTTCGAAGCCCCCACACCAAAAGCACCGTCAATGACAGCCGCTCTGGAAAACTACCTGAAAGAGCATTGCGAACCCGCGGGCGAAAAGGGGGAAGATGCCTGATGACCGATGGCTCGCCTGACCCTGGACAAATCGGAGAAATTATGTAGCCCGACGACGATTGAGCGCCTGTTTTCGAGAGAGGCTGCCAACCGTCAGGGACTCGTCTATCCACTGCGGGCGGTGTGGCGCACGGGTCTTCCCCGCAGGCAGGACGTGAGGGTGGCGAGATTTCTGATCTCGGTGCCGAAAAAGCGGCTTAAGCATGCAGTGGACCGCGTGGCGATGAGGCGCAGAGTGAGGGAGAGCTACCGATTGTCGCATCAGGACTTCGACATCAATGATTCGACACTCGACGTGATATTCATCTACGTAGCCGATAAACTGACTGACTACAAAAGGGTGGATACGGCGATGAAGAGGCTGCTTAAGCGCATCGAGGAATCAATAAAAGGGGAAGGAAATGACGGAAATGAATAAGGGCGGGGAAACGGAGGAAACGTCCCGGGGGAAGAATGCGTCGGTGTTGGCGCGGATTCTGATCATCCCAATAAGATTTTACCAGCTGTGCATCTCACCGATGACTCCGGCGTCGTGTCGGTTTACGCCGACGTGCAGCGCATACGCAATAGAGGCGCTGAGTCGGCACGGGGCGCTAAAGGGTACATGGCTTGCGTTGAAGCGCATACTGCGTTGCCATCCGTGGGGCGGAAGCGGGTATGACCCGGTGCCTTGAAAAACTGGCGAGATATGATATGATTTTTTCTGAACAGATAACTGACATCCATACTCACCGGCTGACTGATCCGGAGCACCAGATCCTTTCGGTGGAGCCGGGGGAAGAAATACCGGCGAATGCCCGATACATCTCTGTGGGCAGACATCCGTGGCATGCGGACCGTGAGACGAGCGATGAGGGGTGGGCGCAGATATTGGCTGATCCACGTCTTGTGGCTATCGGCGAGACGGGTCTCGACAAACTGCGTGGTCCGGATCTTGTGACGCAGGAGCGGGAACTGCGCAAGCACGTGGCGCTGAGTGAAAAGGCAGGGCTTCCTCTGATAATTCACTGTGTTAAGGCGTTTGACCGTCTGATAGCTCTGAAACAGGAACTGAAACCTCGTCAGCGGTGGGTGATTCATGGATTCCGTGGGGGAGAGGTGCAGGCTCGGCAACTAATGGCTCATGGGCTACTGCTGAGTTTCGGGACGAGGTACAATGACAAGGCGCTGGAGGCTGCCGGGAGCGGCGAGTATTTCAGGGAGACGGATTGAGGAGAGTCGAGAGTGGAGAGTAGAGAGCGGAGGGTGGAGTGTGATGTGTACATAATTGTGTACACAAATTTGGCAATAAGGCGGATTGTTGCTATATTTGCAGAAAATCGATTAGAAAAGTAACTTAAGTAAAATGATATATGGAAGCACTATCAGTAAGAGATTATCGTAATAATCTGGCGGCATCGTTTGACCGTGCAGAAAATGGCGAGCAGGTGTTAATCCGCAGAAAGAACCAACTCTATGCACTGGTGAGTATCGGACGTGAGGATCTAATGATCACACCTGAACTTCAGGCTCGTATAGATGAGGCAAGACGGTCGTATGCAGAAGGGAAGAGTACGGTATGCACCAGTAAGGAAGAAATTGAGGCTTTTTTAAATTCGCTATGAAATGTATAAAGTCAGTTTCGATGCCAAAGTGGCGAAAATAATTTCGAAATGGAAAAAGTCAAATCCCAATCTTCATAAGAAACTTCTGAAAGTGGTGATCTCAATTGCTGAAAATCCGAGAAAAGGCATAGGACATCCTGAGCCACTCGTAGGAGGTGGCGATCGAACTTATTCACGACATATAACAGCTCATGACCGAATCATTTACGACATATATGATGATGAGGTTGTGGTGATCGTGATTGAACTTGAAGGGCATTACGGGGATAAATAGAGTAGGTAGTGGAGAGTGGAGGGCGGACAGAGTGAGGAGCTGGGGTGGGGCAGAATGATATAAAAAGTGTTAAATGGCGAGCGATTTGCTATCGGAAATTAGGAAAAGATGGAGAAAAGACAGTAACTTTGTGGCGTGTTTTTCATGGTATTAGATTTAAGGTTAAAAAAGATTATTCGTCGGGATGACGGATAATTTTTTTTTGTGCCAGTGGAGAGTTGAGAGTTGAGGGTGGAGAGTTGAGAGGGGAGAGGGGCGGGATGTCGGATTGATGAAATTTCGGGTGGATGACTTGGTGGGGCAAGCGAAATTTTTTAAATTTGCAAATCAATCAAAAACCGAAAAGGGAATGAACGAAAAATTTGAAATGGTGGCAAAAACCTTCCAGGGACTGGAAGAAGTGCTTGCCGAGGAGCTCCGCTTGCTCGGAGCGGAAAATGTGGAGCCCGGACGACGTATGGTGTCGTTTGAGGGCGACAAGGCTATGCTCTACAAGGCGAATCTGTGCTGTCGGACGGCACTTCGCATCCTGAAACCTATCTATAAGTTTATCGCCGGAAATACGGACGAGCTTTATGAGATGGTGAAGGAATTTGACTGGGGAAAAATCATTTCAATAGACAAGACATTCGCCATCGACACGGTGGCATACTCGGATGAGTTCAGTCATTCTCGCTTTGTGACATACAGAGTGAAGGATGCGATAGTGGACTGGTTCAGAGACCGGTATGATGACAAGCGTCCGGGCGTTCGGCTACAGGATGCCGACGTGCTGATCAACGTGCATATAGCCGGAGACAGAGTGACGCTGTCGCTTGACTCGTCGGGTGAGTCGCTACATAAACGCGGCTACCGCGTGTCGCAGACCGAGGCTCCCATCAACGAGGTGCTTGCGGCGGGCATAATCATGCTGTCGGGATGGAGGGGGGATTGTCCCCTTGTTGACCCGATGTGCGGCTCGGGCACGTTCGTAATCGAGGGCGCACTGATCGCGGCAAACATCATGCCGGGAGTGTTCAGGAAGAACTTTGCTTTCGAGAACTGGCCTGACTTTGACGAGGAACTCTTTGAATCAATCTATAACGACGACTCGAACGAGCGGGAAGTGACGTGCAAGATATGCGGCGCGGACATCTCGCCGAAAGCGGTGGACATAGCGCTACGCAATGCCAAGAGTGCGGGCGTGGCGAAGTACATCGATCTTGAGGTGAAGCCACTGTCGAGATGGGAGGACGCTCCTGCGGACGGAGTGATGATCACGAATCCGCCCTACGGCGAAAGAATCAGCGTGGACGACATGGAGGGTCTCTATCAGATGCTGGGACAGAAGCTGAAGCATGTGTTCCAGGGGTATCACGCGTGGATCATAGGCTATAAGGACGAGTATTTCCAGAAGATACATCTGGCAGCGTCGGTGAGAAAACCGCTTCTGAACGGCTCGCTGGAATGCGAGCTGAGAGAATACGTGATATTCGAAGGGGACATGCGCAGCTTCCGCAACGAGGGAGGGCGCATCAAGCATGGCGGCGACGAGGTGGATGATGAACGCCGTCAGGCGAAAGATCGCCGCCGTCCGGGTGACCGCGAATGGATGAAGTCAGCCCGCGAGAAGGGCTTCGGAGGCAAGGACGGCCGCAGACGGGAGCGTCCGGGCGACCGGGATGACCGGAACGAGAAGCCGTACAGACAGAGTGACCGCCGCCGACGCAGCTTCGACGACAGGGATGAACGGTCGTACAGGCAGGAGCGCGGAGACCGGCGCGACAGCAGGGAGCGTTATCCCTCGACAGCCGGACGCAGATTTGAGCGTCAGGATGACGGTCATGACGACAATCCGCTGAAAGACCGGAGAAACGCTGCCGCCCTTCGCCAAATCACGGGCAAACAGCCGTCGCTCCCGGCGATGGAGGGCCCGATGATGAGACTGCGCCGCGGATGGAAGAAGAGAGAAGAGAAATAAACTAATCCCCGAAACATACTTAACGCAAAAAATCGATAACAATGAACATACTGCTGCTTGGATCAGGCGGCCGCGAAGCTGCCCTGGCGTGGAAGATGAAACAGAGCCCGCGCGTGGAAAATCTCTATATCGCTCCCGGCAACGGGGGCACGGAAGCCTACGGAAAGAACGTGGCGATGAAGCCGACGGACTTTGAGGCGATAGAAAAATTTGCTGACGAAAACCAGATCGACATGATCGTGGTGGGAAACGAGGATCCTCTCGTGGCGGGAATACAGGATTATTTCGCCGACAAGAAGGTGAAGATCGTGGGTCCGTCGAAGGCGGGAGCGGCTCTCGAAGGCAGCAAGGACTTCGCAAAGCAATTCATGCAGCGCCATAACATCCCGACTGCACGCTACCGCTCGTTTACGGCGGAGACGCTTGCCGATGGAGAAAAGTTCCTTGAGACACTGAAGGCTCCGTACGTGCTGAAAGCGGACGGTCTTGCCGCCGGCAAGGGTGTGCTCATCATCGATGACCTCGCTGAGGCTAAGAAGGCGCTGGGCGAGATGCTCGGAGGAATGTTCGGCGCGTCGTCGGCGACGGTGGTTATCGAGGAGTTTCTGAGCGGCATAGAGTGCTCGGTGTTTGTGCTGACGGACGGCAACGGCGGCTCCCGCATCCTGCCGGTGGCGAAGGACTACAAGCGCATCGGCGAGGGAGACACGGGACTGAATACGGGAGGCATGGGTGCTATCAGCCCGGTGCCGTTTGCCGACAAGACGTTCATGGACAAGGTGGAACAGAGAATCATCAAGCCGACGATCGCGGGTCTGATCGCGGATGATATCCTCTACCGCGGGTTTATCTTCCTGGGACTGATCAACGTGGGTGGCGATCCGATGGTGATAGAATATAACGTCAGAATGGGCGATCCCGAGACAGAGGCAGTGATGCTGCGCATCGACAGTGACCTCGTGGAACTGCTGGAGGCTGCCGCGGACGGAGATCTGGGCGAGCTGCCTCTGAAAGAGAAGGAACAGACGGCTGCGACGGTGATCATGGTGTCGGGCGGCTACCCCGGCAGCTACGAGAAAGGGAAAGAAATCACGGGAACTGAGACGGTGGATGAAAGCATACTGTTCCACGCCGGGACATCACGCGACGGATCGGGACGGCTCGTGACGTCGGGCGGGCGTGTGATAGCCGCAAGTTCGCTGGGCGATTCGATAGCTGATGCTCTGGCAAAGAGCTACCGCTCGGTGGATAAGGTGGCGTTTGACGGGAAATACTTCCGCCGCGACATCGGACAGGATCTCATGAAGTAACCTCAACAAAAAAATCAAGGGATGAACCTTACGCGGCTGATGCGGCTGATGCACTCGCGGCAACTGCTGGTGACGATTATCATGGTCGCCATAGTGGCGGCGCTGATGGTCACAGCCAGCGGGGTGAACGGGGGAGCGGATGACGCGGGACTGTCGTCGTGGCTCGCTTCGGCTGCAGGGACTCCCGGAGCGGCTGTCTATATCGCGACCGGAATCAGCCTTGCGTGCATGGCGGGGGTGGCGGTGACGCTGGTGATGATCTGCAAGACGTACAATCCTCAGCGATCGATGTCGATGCTTTGGGGGACGATGTACGTGGCGATGCTGCTCGCCGAGCCGTCGGTGCTTGAAACGGCAGATGACGGGACGCTGATGGCTGTGATGTATGCCGCGATCACGGTGCTGCTCTTCTCTGTCTACGGCGCGGAATGGGAGACGCGCAGGGTGTTTCTGATCTTCTTCCTGCTGTCGGGGGGTGCGCTGCTGCAGTATGCCTTCATCTTCTATGTGCCGATGCTACTTCTGGGATGCCTGCAGATGAGGATACTGAAGGTGAGGGTGGTGCTCGCGGCGCTGATCGGGGTGGTGACTCCGGCATGGATCGTTGTGGGGTTCGGTCTGGTGGATCCCCGGGCTGTGGAGCTTCCGACGCTTGAAAGCGTCTTCACGGTGCTTGACCGGCGCGACCTGCCGATGACGATAGTGGCGACGGCGCTGACGGCGGTGTCGGGCGTGGTGTTTCTGATGCTCAACATCGTGAAGGTGATCGGCTACAATTCGGCGGCGCGCGCTCAGAACGGATTTCTGGGATTCTCGCTGCTGCTGACGATAGTGCTGATGGGCTTTGACTACAGGAATTTTGCGTTTTATCTGCCGCTGCTGTGCATGCTGGCGGGCTACCAGGTGAGTCATTTCTTCGCGAGCCACCGGAGTCGGGGAACGGCTGTGGCGGCACTAATCATTTTGCTTTTATATCTGGGTCTTTTCTGCTGGAATGTGGTACTGACGTTATGAAAATCATCGTTGAAAACAGGATACCTTACATCGAGGGAGTGCTTGAGCCTTACGGCACGGTGGAGTATCTGCCGGCTGAAGCAATAACGGCTGACGCCGTGAGGGATGCTGACGCGCTGCTGACGAGAACCAGGACGCGCTGTGATGCGAAGCTACTCGCCGGATCGACGGTGAAATTCGTGGGCACGGCGACGATCGGCACGGATCATATAGATAAGGATTTCTGCCGAGAGGCGGGAATCGAAGTGGCGAATGCTCCGGGATGCAATGCTCCGGCTGTGGCTCAATACGTGATGGGGGCTCTGACGGCACTGAAAGGTGCTGACGGGCTGAGAGGCAGGACGCTCGGAGTGGTGGGCGTGGGGCACGTGGGACGTATCGTGGCGGACTGGGGGAAGAAGCTTGGGATGAATGTGCTGGAGTGTGATCCGCCCCGACATCGTGATGAGGGGGGGAGGCACTGGGTGACTCTGGATGAAATAGCGGAACGGGCTGATTTCATCACTTTCCACACGCCGCTCACGCGTGGGGGTACGGACCGGACGTGGCATCTGGCTGACGGGAAATTTTTCGATCAGTTAGGACGCCAACCGGTGATAGTGAATGCGGCGCGGGGCGCGGTGGTGGACACCGAGGCTTTGCTTGCCGCGCGTGAGGCGGGGCTGACGGGCGAGCTGGTGATAGACTGCTGGGAGGGTGAGCCGGACGTGAACCGGCGCCTTCTTGACGTGGCTGACGTGGCTACACCTCACATCGCGGGGTATTCGCGCGAGGGGAAGGTGAGGGCAACGGCAATGGTGGTGGATGCGCTTGCCGAGAAATTCGGGTTACCGATGCGGTACAGGCTCGACAGTGCGCCGTTTGCAGTGGCTGAGGGGGCTGCTGAAAATGTTACGGCAAAGGGTATAGCCGAGAGCTATGATCCGCGGGCTGACCGTCTGCCGCTGAGCGATGTGTATGTGCCGGAAGCGTTTGAGGCAATGCGGAATAATTACGCTCTACGTCCGGAATACCGCGGGGAATGAGGGTCAGGAGTTCTGGCTCACTAATCTCAATGCCTCTTTTGCTGAAATCGACACCGGATTTCCGTTTTTGTCAGCAACAATAACGGGTTCACCTAATTTGGCTTTTCTTTCCAACATGCGTAGGGTGGCTTTCTTCAAACCGGCACGCAGACGAGCAAATAATTCTATTTTTTCCTGTTCAGACATGATGTTTTTATTTGTGAGAGTAGAGATTCATCGATAACGCAATTTCCTTCGACAATAGGTGTTTGACCTATACTATTGTCATATAATGACCATGTGTCAACAATTGGTATGAAAATTTCAAACAAATTTTCGATACCACGCCAGTACCGTCGGTGAATTACTTCCTTCGGGATGTCATGACCTCCTGATGCAACTCTCGCCGCCACACGTCTTTCAGCCATCAAGGGGGATGGTAACCAGAAGAAAAGCAGGATGACAACATAGCCTAAATCATGAGCCGTATCAATAATATTTTTGTAGCTGCGGGTAGATAAGGTTGTTTCGATGGCAAAAGTTTCATGTTGAGAGAGAAGGGTATGAACACGTTTAATCATCAATTTTCCAGCTTCTATTGCCATATCCTGAGGCCGAAATGGAGATAGACCTTTGGCGATTTCGTCAGCATTTACAAATTCGTTGCAATCAAGGACTTCCGGCAATACGGTCATTGATGCTGTAGTCTTTCCTGCTCCGTTACAACCTGCAATAATATATAGTCGGGGAGATTTCATAATATTCGGAATGAGGGTCAGGAGTTCTGGAAGGCGGTGGGGGAGAGTCCGGTGAGGTGCTTGAAGTATTTGCCGAATGATGACTGGTTGGAGAAGTTGAGGGCATAGGCTACCTGCTGTACGTTCATTCCGGAGAAGCGGAGGAGGTTTTTGGCTTCGAGGATTACGGAGTCGTCGATCCACTGGGCAGCAGAGCGTCCGGTGGCTTCCTTGATGAGGAGGGAGAGATATTTCGGAGAGATGAAGAGGCGATCGGCGTAGAACTTGACGGAGCGTTCCTGTCGATGGTGGGCATGGACAAGGGAAATGAAATTCTGGACGTAGCCTGACCGTCGGGTAAGGGGTTGACGGGGGTCGGAGGCGGCGACACGACGTGTGACAAGGATGAGATGGTAGAAGATCGCCGCCACGAGGTTACGTGCGATGTTGCGAGTGAAGATTTCCTCGGTGTCGTCGGCGGGGGCGGTTGTGTCGAGGAGGAGATCGAAATAGCGACGCAGAGTGGCACATTCCTCGGTGGAAAGGTGGCGCATGCGGGTGCGTCGAACCTGAAGGAAGTCCATGGACTGGAGTGCGCGGGGATCGAAATTGATGTCGCGCACGAAGTCGTGGGAGAGGAAAAGGATGTAGGCGGTGCAGTCGGGAGAGACGGACATGGGTTTCAGGAGGTCTTCGGGACCGAGCACGATTAGGGAATCGGCTCCAAGTTCGCAAACTTCATGGCTGACCTCGCAAACAATGTTGCCTTCGAGGCAGAGGAGGAAGGTGATACCATTGAAAGAAAACGAGTCGGCTACCGCCGCATCAACGTGGGGGTCGGAAGGGGAATCGACGGATCGGTTGACGCGTGCGAGAAGGAAGTTGTCGCCATAGATGTTGATGGAGTTGGCGAATGCGCGAACCCCTGCAAGATCACGGATGTTGACATTGTAGTTCATGGTCGTAAATCATGGATACACGGCAAAGATAAGAAAAAAATGCCATGAAAATAGACAAAAAGACGAAAAAATGGAGTCGCAATCTGATAGAATGCAGTGAAACAAGTGAATTTAAATTATTTTACGTTTTCTAAATGCGAAAAAAGACGTACCTTTATAACTTGTTCAAGAATACAACCAAACTAACGATAACAATAAGATGATGAAATACATGAAAAAGTCAGTGCTGACAGTGCTGACGGCAATTATCCTGATGCCGGCGTCCGCCTTAGCTGACACCCGCAGCAGCAAGAGCGAAATATCAAGAAATCTTGACATATTCGCGGCTATCTATAAGGCGCTTCAGACGAACTATGTGGATTCGATCGATGCAGACAAGTCAATGAAAACGGCTATCGACGCGATGCTGATGGATATAGATCCGTACACGGAGTACTATCCGGAGGAGGATCAGGAGGAGTTCACATCGGTGGCGTCGGGGGAATACGGGGGCATCGGATCGTACATAGTGAAGCGTCCGGGTCAGCCAGTGACGGTGTCGCAGCCGAGGGAGGGAAGTCCGGCAGCTCTTGCCGGTCTGAAGCCAGGCGACCGTTTCGTGATGATAGACAATGACACCGTGACGGGATGGACCAGCGAGCAGGTGTCGAACAAGCTCAAGGGACAGGCAGGTACGGTGGTGAGAATCACGGTGAACCGTCCGTACGTGGAGGATTCGATACTGACTTTTGACGTAACACGCCGCAAGATCCAGATCGAGACGGTGCCTTACTACGGAGTGGTGAAAGACAATATCGGCTACATCCAGCTTTCGACGTTCAACGAGAAGAGCGCCGAGATGGTGAAAGATGCTCTGATTGAACTGACGGCGAATCCAGCTGTGAAGTCAATAGTGCTTGATCTCCGCGGTAACGGAGGTGGACTGCTTGAAAGTGCCGTGCAAATCGTGGGACTTTTCGTGCCGAAGGGTACGGAAGTGCTGAAGACCCGCGGCAAGGGCCTACTGAATGAGAAAACGTACAAGACGACTTCGGCGCCGGTGGCTCCAGACATACCTTTGGCCGTGCTTGTCAACGGTAATTCGGCGTCATCGGCAGAGATCGTGACGGGTGCGGTGCAGGACCTCGACAGAGGCGTCGTGGTGGGTACCCGTTCGTTTGGCAAGGGACTGGTGCAGGGCTCGCGTCCGCTACCTTACAACGGCATACTGAAAGTCACGACAGCCAAATATTACATACCTTCGGGCAGGTGCATACAGGCGATCGACTATTCCCACCGCAATCCTGACGGGTCGGTGGCACGTATGCCAGACAGCCTGACAACGGTGTTTCACACGGCATCGGGACGCGAGGTGCGAGACGGAGGCGGCATCACACCTGACAGCGTGGTGACGCAACCGGACATCAACCGTCTGGTGTTTAACGTGGTGAACGGAGGCTGGGACTTTGAATTCGCAACGAAATATGCTTCGGAACATGCGGCAATAGCTGCTCCGGAGGAATTCGAGGTGACTGATGAAATCTATGAGCAATTCAAGAATTTCATTGACCCGAAGAAATTCGAGTATGACAAATACTGTGAACTTGTGATCGAGGAGCTTGAGAAAGCCGCCAATCGCGAGGGGTACATGAATGATTCGGTGCGCGCCGGAATCGACGCCCTGAAGCCGCTTCTGAAGCATAATCTGAATCATGACCTGGACACGCACCGCGACCAGATCGCACCGTTCCTTGCCTCGGAGATCCTGCACCGTTACTATTATGACCGCGGTGCAATTATTGAGGGTCTGCGCCACGATCTTGATCTTGATGCGGCAGCCGCCATTCTGAATGATCCGAAGCTCTACAAGGAGATGCTGGAGCCTTAATGGGGAGAAGGCAGGAGTGGAGAGAGTACATCCATATTAATGCAGGAGTATGAATTGCCGAATAGAATGATTTATTATTGTTGAAAACGAATAATTTAAATAGACCAATGAACGAAATCACAAAGAAAGAGCCGTACGAGAAGCCGGAATCGGAAATCGTGAATATCGAGGTGGAACAGCCAATTCTCGCCGGCAGCGGTGACAACTGGGGTAATGGCGGCTGGTGGGATTAATAACTACTGACACGCACTGCCATCGACAAGATAAAAAAGAAAACCAATCGTAAAGGTAGAAAAATGAAAATCAAGAATATAATGGCGGCAATAATGTTGCTGCCGATGCTTTATGGCTGTCAGTCGGACGAACTCCGCACAGAAGAGCCGGAACTTCCACAGGATAACGTGGAGGATCCGGAAGAACCGGTGCGCCCTCTTAGGATCACAGCCTCGCTTCCGGGCAAGGAATCGAGAGCACAGGTGACTTACGGCAATCCGAATAGGGAAGCCGGGGAGGAATTTATCTGGAATGATAATGATGAGTTAAGATTATTCAATATAACCAAATTATCCGAACAAAATGGTGATATCAAATTCAGAGTTGTTGAAAATAACAGGAATTCAGCTGAGTTTGAGTGGTGGGAGGATGAAAGCGACTTAGAACTGACATACGAATCCGGAGATATAATTCTTGCCGTATTGGGAGAATCCTATAGAAATATAAATAATCAAGAATTCATAAAAGATGGGATTCTCACAATGGGAGTTGGAACAGAGGCAAACAAGCCACAACTTTTTGTAGATGATCCGGATGATTCTTCGTTGGAATTCATGAAGGACAACATAAAGATGTATGCGTTGGTGAAGGTGGATGAAGAGGGAAATATTCCGCCCTTTCATTTTCGGCATCTATCAGCAATAATACGAGTCACATTCACAAATGCAACAGGTGAGGATCTGTTTCCCACGAAAATAGAATTCAAGTATCCTGAAATTGAAGGAAAGGAAAAAACTGAAGTATTTTTGAATACAACATTATATTTCAGTATCACACCAGAAGACCAACCCATAGCAGGAAATAAGATGATTGGCGGGAAAAACATGGAATGGTCGGGGATAAAATCAGATTTAGACGGCTATAATCTTCTCTGTTATACGGGTGATGCTCTTTATAACGGATCAAATCCATATACTAATAAAATAGGGACAACTTTAGGTCATAAAATTGGGACAGTGGATGCGGATCATATTCTTGCAGCAGGAAGAACGTATGATCTTTATTTGGCGACTGTCCCGAGAATCAATAATGATCTTGTGGGAGAGAACGGCATAAGAATAGAGATCGTGAACGAACATATAACGGCGACTCCGTATTATATAGATGTTCCGAATTTTAATGTGGCTGTACAGGCTGGAATGCGATACGGATTTTCGCTTACGGCAGTTCCGGGGAGCAAACAGTTAGTGTTTTCGTCGCAGTATAATCCGTGATTGGTCAACTCTGACTTCATAAGAGACGCCTCCGCAGACATATGAACGACGTCAGGCGATACGAAGTGGGTGGACATGGATTCACCCTCGACATAGAGACAGGAATGCTGTCCGAGAAGGAGCTTACGGCGTATGCCCCTTTTCGGACAGTATGCTTAAGCGGGGAGAATAATATATTCACACTCAAGGTGAGGAGTGAGATGCCGGAGAGTGAGGAAGAGGAGTGTGCACGATTCGAGGATGAGAACGGCCGGATGACACTCTTCCGGACAGGAGAAGGTGGAATGGCAGTAAGACTGAGGACCCGAGCGGGAAACGAATGTTGCCACCTAATGATTTCGGCAGATTACAGAAACGCCACCGCGCGAATCGAGGGAACTGCCGGAGAAAGACGCTACGGGTTCGACACCGCGACGATGCTTCTCTACGCTTTCAACACGGCAACGCTCGACACCCTATTGGTGCATGCCTCAGCGGTGGAAGAGGGCGGGAGGGGGTACATCTTCCTGGGAAAAAGCGGGACGGGGAAAAGCACGCACAGCCGCCTGTGGACAGAATGTATAGAGGGCGTGACGCTGTTGAATGACGACAACCCGGTGGTGAGAGTCGGGGAGGATGGAACTGTGGAGGTTTACGGGTCGCCGTGGAGCGGTAAGACGCCGTGTTACCTCAACCGGAGTGTGAGGATTGGAGGAATAGTGAGGCTACGGCAGGCGGGGGAGAACCGGATAAGGAAGTTGACGGGGGTAAAGGCTTACGCGGCTCTGTTGCCGTCGTGCTCGTGCATGAAGTGGGACCGCGAGATGGCGGAGGGTGTGCACAGGACTGTCAGCAAGGTGACGGAAAGCACAGGAGTCTATGAACTGGAATGCAGGGCTGACGAGTGCGCGGCGCGATTATGCAAGGAAACAATCGTCACAGGAGATGCGACATGAGAGGGAGAAAGAAAATAGCAAACGAGATACTGCTGCGGGAGGCAGAGGCGCTGCTTCGTGAGGGTAAGCGGGTGAAGCTGCGCGCGCGGGGTGAGAGTATGCGCCCGTTCATTCGCGGAGGGGAGGACACGCTTGTGGTGTCGGCTCCAACGGGAGAATTGCGAAAAGATGACATAGTGCTGGCGAGGGATGCGGGGGGAGAATATGTGGCGCACCGGATCGTAGAGATAAACGGATGCAGGGTGACGCTGATGGGTGACGGAAATCTGTACGGGAGAGAGGAGTGCAGACGGGAAGATGTGTTGGGCGTGGTCAGTTCGATAATCAGGGAGGATCGGGAATCCAGCATGACAACATGGAGAATCCGGATGCTTGCGCGGGGATGGCGGATGATGCTTCCAATACGCCGTATAAGGCACAAAATCAAACTATTAATTGCAAAGAAAAGATGAAAAAGATAAACGGAATGACAATGAGACGGCTCGGAACGGAAGCTGTGGTTGTGGCTGAAAGTCAGGAATTAGTTGACTTCGACCGCATCGTGTCGCTCAACCGCTCAGCTGCATACGTTTGGGAGGCTTTGGGCTCGGATGATTTTGATGTAGACACAATAGCCCGACAGCTCATGGAACGCTACGAGGTGGAGGAAGATACGGCGCGGAAAGACGCGGCGGCCCTTGCGGATGTATGGCTTGCTGCCGGGATAATAGAGAAATAAACTGCTGATAATGAAAGCGACCGAGGAAGCAAACGCAACGACTGTCAGACAGCTTATGGCACTGGTCAGGGCTTCGCTGTGGCAAGTCCCTGCGGACACAGTGCCATTCGAGGATAATGCGGCTGACTGGGATGCCATAGGGTCGCTTTCGCTGAAACAAACCGTAGCGATACTGGCGATAGAGGGTGCGATGACTCTTCCGCCGGAACTACAGCCTCCAAAGGAATGGATGCGGAAGGCGTGGGGCTACATGGAGAGGAACCGACGGACGCATGTGCTTGTGGACGGATGCACTGCCGAGGCTTTCCGACGGCTGAAAGAAGGGGGAATATGTCCCGTACTGCTAAAGGGTCAGGGGTATGCCCGCTATTATGCGAAGCCGACACTAAGGCAGTGCGGAGACGTGGATATATACGTCGGGGAGGATGATTTCCTGCGCGCTTACGAGTTGAGCCGGGAGGCGGGGTGGGAGGAAAAAAGAGAATTCAAGGCGGAGGCAAAGCATTACGAGTGCCTGCTGAGGGATGTGGCGATCGAATTGCATCAGCGGGCGGGAGAGTTGCCGTGGAGCGGTGGTGACAATCGATTCAGGAGGTGGAGCCGTGATGAGCTTGGCAAGGGGGAGACGAGTGTGAATATTGACGGAGAGGAGATCGGAACCGGAACGGCGTTATTCAACATGATATTAGTGCTGATGCATCTCTATCTGCATTTTCTTTCGGGGGGAATAGGGCTGAGGCAGATATGTGACTGGACGATGATAATGCACGCCCATTACGGATCGGTGGACCTACGTGAACTTGATGCAAGGCTGAGAGAATTCGGACTGCGTGACGCATGGCGGCTCTTCGCTCCGATAGCAGTGGAGAAATTGGGACTTCCTGAGGAAGAATGCCCGCTATACTCGGCAAAACTGAGGAAACGGGCGGAAAAGGTGCTTTCGCTCGTGATGAAGGAAGGGAATTTCGGTAAATATAGCGACTACGGGACAAAGCGTCCGGAGGGGTACCTGCGGGGAAAATTGTACTCATTCGGGGTGCTGACGCGGAGGATGCTGACGCGTGTTCCCGCAGCTCCGATCGGGTCGTTGAGATACTACTGCAATTATGTGGTGAAAGGGGTGGGAAGGGTGATGTCGGGAGGTTAGGAGCCGGGTTATTTCCAGAAGATGAGGGAGTTGCCGAGGGCGGCGGGGGAGACTTTGAGGGTGACCCGGGCGGAGTTGATGACGGGGATGTTGTGGTCGACGTGACCGATGGGGACGTTCATGGCGATGGGGAAGTCGTAGCCGGCGGTCATGTCGTAGATCATGTCCTCGACGGTGGAATAGTTGGCGTTTGGCTTGTACTCTGTGAACTGTCCGACGATGAGTCCACCGAGTTTTTCCATGGCTCCGCTGAGACGCAGCTGGTACATGATGCGCTCAATCTTGTAGATGGGTTCCTCCAGATCCTCGATGAATAGAATAGTGCCGGGCTGAATGACGTCAAATGGCGTGCCGATTAGTTCGGCAATCACGGCGAGATTGCCACCGACGAGTTTGCCGGAAGCGACTCCCGGACGATCCCATTCGGAGGGCTGGAACTGATAGACGGGTCGTTCGCCACGCAGGATTGAATAAAGAAGAGAGTTGTCGGGGTTGCCTTCTGCGAGAGCCTTAGCCATGTTGCCATGGATGGATGCGATGCCGTGGCGCGTCATGAGGGCGTGGAGGGCGGAGATGTCGGAGAATCCGATTATCCATTTGGGATGATCGCGCAGGGGGAGGTGGTCGAGAGCCTGCAGGAGATGTACGGCTCCGTAACCGCCGCGGCTGCAAAGAATCGCCTTGACCCGAGGATCAAGGAGTGCTTTCTCGAGGTCGTTGAGGCGCTCCTGAGCTGTGCCGGAATAGGTGCCTGACTTACCGAGAGCGTGGTCGGAGACTTCGACGTAGTAGCCCTGATTCTCAAGGGCGCGGACGGCGCCTTCGACAAGGCGCGGCTGGATGATGCCGGCGGGGGAGAGGATGACGATGCGGTCGCCGGGGACGAGGGGTGCGGGGAAAGTTACGTCGGTGAAGGCTTCGGGGTCGTATTTTTTCATTGCAGGGACGGTGATAACCGGATTTTGGATGGTGGATGGAATCAGGCGACTGAGACGGGAACGCCGGTGGCGGAGGAGATGTGTTCGGCGATTTCGATAAGTTCGTCGCGTTCGACGCGCCGAAGATCCTTTTCGGGGGTGGGGCGGTCGATGGAGTAGATCATTACGCTGCGTGGCCGGATGCGGGTGATGGCGCGGATGAGTCCTTCGATCTGGTCGGGGGAGGTGTTGTCGACGGTGGTTCCGTCGTGGGATCCACGCAGGAGCATGGTCTGGATGATGGCTACGCCACTAAGATGCCGGGCAAGCAGATCAACGACTCCTTCTGATGAGAAGGAGGGGGATACGGGACGGTCAATGAGGCGCATTACGGACTCATCGGTGGAGTCGAGCTTCATGATGGGGTTGTCGACGCGGCGCAGTGCCTCGACAACGCGCGGGGAGGAGAGGCGGGTGGAGTTGCTTAGTACGGAGACTTTGGCGTCGGGGTAGAAGCGGTCGCGCAGGGCGATAACTCCGTCAATGATCTCGGGGAACTCGGGATGGATGGTGGGTTCGCCGTTTCCGGAGAACGTGATGACATCGAGTGGCTCGCCGGCACGGCTCATCTCGTCGAGCCGGTGCTCAAGCATGTCGAGGACAACCTGACGTGGCGGGAGTCCGGTGGTGCCGGTGCCCTGTGCGTTGAATCCTGCTTCGCAGTATAGGCAGTCGAATGTACAGGTCTTGCCGTCGTCGGGGGAAAGGTTGACGCCGAGCGAGACGCCTAATCTCCGGCTCCTGATGGGACCGAAGATGGTGGAGTGGAACATTACACGCTGCATTGACGGGAGTTAGGAGTTGGGAGTTAGGAGTTAGGAGTTGGGAGTTAGGAGTTGGGAGTTAGGAGTTAGGAGTTGGGAGTTAGGAGTTGGGAGT